>CACYCQ010000415.1:0-2388 GCA_902772995.1 uncultured Eubacteriales bacterium | reverse complement strand
CTGCCGCCACCTCCGGCGAAACCCTGTACGCCTATCCGCTGACCTCCGACAACGGCTTCTTCCTGTATTACGACAAGAGCATTATTTCGGATGAGGACGCGGACTCCCTGGAGCAGATAATTGCGGACTGCGAAGCCACGGATAAATATTTCGCTTTTGAGATGCAGACCTCCGCATGGTACATGTCCTCCTTCTTCACCGGCACCGGATGCAAGTCCGAGTGGATCACGGATGACGAGGGCAACTTTGTGGCCGTCAACGACGACTACAACAGCGAGAAGGGTCTCACCGCGGTCAAGGGAATGAAAAAGCTGGTGGATTCCCCCTTCCATCTGAGCGCCGGCAACGTGGGCCAGTTCGAACAGGGCGCGGCCGCTGTGGTCAGCGGCACGTGGGATTATGAAGCCGCCCAGGAGATCCTGGGGGACAACATGGGTGTCACGGATCTGCCTTCCTTTGAAGTGGACGGGAAGAAATATCACCTGGGCTCCTTCAGCGGGTGCAAGCTGATGGGCGTCAAGCCGCAGGCGGACGACGCGCGCACGGAGGGGCTGAATCAGCTGGCCCAGTATCTGACGGGCGAGCAGGCCCAGATGGAACGGTTTGAGGCTCTTTCCTGGGGACCTTCCAACAAGGCGGATCAGGCTTCCGAGGCCGTACAGGCCAACGCCGGCCTGGCGGCCATGCTCAAGCAGGCCCAGTATTCCGTGCCGCAGGGACAGATCCACGGCGCCTGGTGGGACATCGCCAAGGACATCGCGGGCGAAGTGAAGGACGCGAAAACTGAGGCCGACCTGCAGGCCGCGCTGGATCATTATTCCGAGAGGCTGAGTGAAGTGATTCAGGCGAAGTAAGAGAACATAAAAAACGAACTTGTGCAAAACGCACAAGTTCGTTTTTTAACCGTCAATCTTCTCCGACCAGATGCACGGTGCGGAAATCATGACCGACGGCGGGGAGGAAGATCTCCACCACATCGCGGGTTTTCATCTTCAGGCTGGAGGTGCAGACGCAGGGATGGCAGCCGAGGTATTCTCCTTTCAGAACATCCTCATCCACCAGGAGCTGGACCGCATGGTCATGATCGTTCATCAGGCCCATGACGCTGACCGCGCCGGGCTCGATATCCAGATATTTCAGCATATCCTCCGCGTCGGCAAAGGAGAGGCGGGCGCTTCCGATCTGGGCGGAGAGCTCCTTCGTCTTGAATTTCTTATCCCCGGGCATCATCAGCAGATAGTATTTCGTTTTCTGCCGGTTGCAGAGGAAGAGATTCTTGCAGATCAGCACGCCGAGGACCGCGTCGATCAGGTTGCAGGCCTCCATGTTATCGGCCCGCTCGTGATCCGTCCGCTGATAGGCGATATGCAGGGAATCCAGAAAATCATAGGTCCGGACTTCCCGGGGCAGGCGGCCCTCCAGGCTTTCCGGCCTTCCGTTATACAGTTCCATACGCAGCCTCCCTGAGAGAAACAGAATTACGCTTTTTTGCGGCTGTACTTGGCCTTCATGGCGGCCTGGTGCTGCTTGCGGCAGGCGCCGCAGTAATTCGGATAATGCTCGAGGGTGTTGGGGAAGGTGAAATATTTGCCGCACTGCTTGCACTTGCGCCGGATCTTCCGGGGCTCGCCGGCGCGCTGCTTTTCTTCCTTTTCCTTCGTGAACTTCTGCTTGCAGTCCTTACAGTAATTGGGGATAAACTGCCAGGCCGGATCATAGGAAAACATCTTTCCGCAGCCCATGCACTTTTTCTGCTGGCGGGCAACGGGCTTCTTCCCCTGCTCCCCGGAGGGGGCGGCATTCGCGGATGCCGGCGCCGGCTCTGCCGCCGGAGCTTCCTTCTTTCTGAACAAACCTTTGATGACGTCCCGTAAACCCATGCTGAATCCTCCACCGCTTTCCGGATTTTGATGCTTCCCTCCGTTCAGGGTCCTCCACCCCGAGGGGGAAGCAGATACAATTGCTCCTATTATCCACCAGTCCCACCTTTTACGCAAGCGGAAAATGAAAAAAACTTGAAGGATCCGTGAAAGTAGTGCATAATAGATGCAGAAAACCGAAAGACTGAACAGATACCAGACACTTTCGCAAAGGAGTATCCCATGATTACAAACGACAAAGGCATTGTGGAACTGAAGCACCATATTCTCCGGGAGATCTGCAAACTGACGTGGGAAGATCAGCTGACGGCGGAAAACTGCGAAAAGATCGTGATGTCCATCAGCCCGGGGCCGAAGCCCCAGTACCGCTGCTGCGTGTACAAGGAGCGGGAGATCGTGCGGGGGCGGATCCGGCTGGCCATGGGCCTGAGCCCGGACGCGGCGCATCCCTCGAAGAACGTGGTGGGGGTCATTGACGCGGCCTGCGACGACTGCCCGATTCAGGAAT
>CACYCQ010000414.1:0-2299 GCA_902772995.1 uncultured Eubacteriales bacterium | reverse complement strand
TTTCCGCTGCATCATCACGGACAGCACGGGACGGGAACTCATCACCCGCGAGGCGCGGCTCACGGTCCTCCGCCTCCCCCTGACCGGCGATGAAAAGCCTGTCGAGACGTGGGGTCTGCTGGCCATCTGTCTGCCCTGTCTCCTGGCCTTTGCCCTCTTCCTTCTCCTTCGTCGCCGCAAAACCTGATCGATCCTCAGGCCCACAGCCCTGTCTGTGGGCCTTTCATTTTCGCGGTCCTGCCGTCGGGATACGGGTTCCGCTTCAGGCCTATCCTGAACAGATGCAGCTTTTTCCTGTCTTCTGGGGCAGAGGGTCTGCCAGAAGGCACCTGAAGCCGACCATTTCCAACTGCTTTCGTGGACAGCATGGGGCATCAAGTTCCATCTTCGGCACCAAAACTCCCTGAAGCGCCCACAAATGATGTTTTTCTCCGACATCCCGGTTGCCTGCCTTTCTTCCCTTCTGTCATTTCTTTTCCCATCTGCCGGAAGCATGTATCCTCTGCGCAAGCACCCAGGCTGTATGCGGCGTCTCTCCCCGGAACAGGTAACCCGATGCAACAGGGATCTTTTCAACTCATTCTTCATGTTTTCGCAGCTCCGGGTTCAGGTCACCCTTTCATGGGTCCATCAAAACTGAGTCTGTACTGCCATTTTGATGTAAAGTGCCGCCATCCCGGTTCGAATTCCGGGACGGCGGCATTCTGTTTTCAATTTTCCACTGGGAACCTCCAGGAGGTTTCTTCCCGCACCACGCAGTTCCACTGCTCTGCACATTCCGGGAAGAAAGGACGCACTGCACAGGGGGCCTGCCCGCATCTCATCGCCAAAGCTGCAGGCTTATCTCCAGCTTTTCATCTTCTGATCGATCAGCCGGGAATCATTGCGCAAAAGCTCGATGTATCCAAACGCCTTTTTCGCCTTCTCGTGGTCAGGATGCTCCGGATCTGACGCAGCCTCCACCATCTTGACATACTGCTCTGGTCCGCCGCAGGATTCCGGCGGCACAAATCCGTCAAGGCAGACACACCTTGCAAAGGGCCTGTCATAGTCAGAAATGACCTTTTCGGTGAGGAGTGACAGATGCCAGCTGCTGCCGTAGAGGTACGAAAACATGGTTCCCTCTGACAGAAAAGCAGTCAGTGCAGTCGCAGGGGACTCTCTCCCCTGCCCGTTTCCGATGTGTATACCTTCCACCTCAAACGCATGGTCATGTTCGGGCTCCCAGGCAAAGGCTGCGCACAGCGCCAGACTGAGATCCGCGAAGGTGTATTCGTCGGGAACCAGCAGTGTCCTGGTCACCCTGCAGATTTTGAGGTCCAGAGTTGCCATCAGACGGAAGGCAGAGCGGCAGATCGGAGGCATGACATACCGTTCCTGCAGCTGCTTCACCATACGTTCAACGGAGGAAGGCTTGCCCATGGCGGAAATCAGGCTCCGTGAGCTTGCTCTTTCCAGGGGGATGAGTGCAGGAAGCTTCTCACTGCTTATTTCCATTTGGGAGACTTCCATGATAACGTGGTTCAATACTGCCTGTTCCTTTTTGCCCATCCCCGTGCAAAGCATCGGGGGCCGGGACAGCAGGTCCTCCGTGATCTCCCTGCGGATCCCGTAATACTCAAGCATTTTTCGGATCAGCGCCTCAAACAGCTCCTCCCCTTGCAGAAGCTGTGCCTCACGGAGGCCCCATATGAGAAAACCAAAACGGCTGTCAAGACACATCAGGACAAGCGCGAATTCCCCCTCGAGGACCGTCAGCCCCGCAATCCATTTGTCCGTGGGGATCACCTCGTCCATGCTGACTTCAGGCAGGTCCTTCAGGATTGAGGCGAGTTTCTGCGTGCAAAATATCCGAATCATTTCTTTTCCTTTCATCATAGTCTTATTGACGGCAGGAAATCGTCCCGGACTGCAAATCCGCCCGCTCCGCCGGACAGTGCCCATTCTTCAAGTAGATTCAAAGGTCCCCTGAGGGGCTCAGAATGAAGGTGCCGGACTTCAGGCCGCCTTTCGGGCAGGCTTTCCTTTCCCTTCCGGCGGTTCAGCCCCGCCTCCGGTTCCCGGCGCCCTGAGAAGGATTGCTTTCTCCCTGTCCGACTTCCAAACGAAGAACCCGCCCGGCCGCAGCCGCGGCAGGGCGGGAAAAAGCAGAATCTGGATTTCCGGGCAGATCATTCAGGATTTGGTGGCCTGCCCGGGAGAAGACCGCATTGGCTCAGACAGACGGAAGCAGGAGATCCGCAAGCGGCGAAGACCGCAGTACAAGATAACTGTCCCGGCACTGCATGTAGGGCTCTGT
>CACYCQ010000413.1:0-4975 GCA_902772995.1 uncultured Eubacteriales bacterium | reverse complement strand
TTCCCGTATTATATCAGTAACCTTTTTCACGTGTCCATTCCGAAATAATAATACAATGCAGAATATTTTTGATGCGACACAAATTGTTGGTTGCCGTCTCTTCCTGGTCTTTAGGTCACGGATTTCAAAGGAATACTTCGAAACCGGAAAAGCGTCTGTCCTCTCTCTGACTTTGTCCGCGGACGTCCGGGTGATCACAGCGGCATGGATATCCTTCGGAACCCGGACCGGGCTGCAGTCCCCGACGGATCACTTCTCATCATGCGAAAAGGCCCCGGAGGATTCTCAAAGGAGAAATCCCCCGGGGCTTTCTGGTTGTCCGCAAAGCGGCCTCTTTTCAAGAATATCTCGTCCCGTCAGTATTCAAAGGATCCTTCAAACACCGTCACCGCTTCTCCGGTCAGGGTCATCCGGTGATCGTCATCGTACACTCTCAGGTCTCCTCCGAGCATTTTGGCACGGATATCCATGTTCCGGCTGCACAGTCCCAGTTCACATGCGACCGCCGCAGCCGCACATGCCCCGGTTCCGCAGGCCAGAGTTTCTCCGTTGCCCCGTTCAAATACCCGGATTCTCAGCGTCTGCGGGTTCACCACACGAACAAACTCCACGTTGACCCTGTCCGGGAACCGGGGATGATGTTCAAACAGCGGACCGATTCTCTCCAGGTTCAGGGAATCCAGATCATCGCAGAACACCACACAGTGGGGATTTCCCATGGATACGCAGTAGATTTTCCATTGTCTGCCATCCACCTCCAGGATTTCTCCCATCACCTGCCTCGTTTCAGCCTTGACCGGGATCTTCCGGGCATCAAATTCAGCAATGCCCATATCCACGCTCACCGAGCTGACCCGTCCCTCACGGATATACAGATACAGCCGATGAACACCGCTTCTGGTTTCAATGTTCATGTATTCGCTGTGGACATATCCCCCATCATAGAGGTACTTGGCCACACAGCGGATACTGTTTCCTGCCATCCGGCCTTCACTGCCATCCTGGTTGAATATCCTCATCCGGGCATCGGCCACCGCCGAGGGTTCGATCAGCACAACGCCGTCACCGCCGATTCCGTAATGCGGCCTGCACAGGCGAACACAGATGGATTCCGGAGCACTGAGGCGTCCGTCAAAATTCTCCACAAAAATGTAGTCATTGCCGCAGGACTGCATCTTGGCAAAATGAACCTGCTGCTTCCAGGGGCGCAGGTGGTTGATGTCCACCAGTTCGGTATTGAGGAGATTGAAACGGCTTTCGATGATTTCCGCCAGGGCATTGGCGGTGTCCATGGATGTCAGGCAGGGAATCCGCAGCTGCATGGCCCGCCTGTGAAGTACCGTGTAATCCCCCACGGTGGTATCCTTTACCGCGCCCGTGTAAATGATGTAGGAGATGCTCCCGCTTTCCATGAGGCGGAAGATGTCATCTCCCTCGGCGGCATTTCTGACGCTTTCAACCGGGATGCCCAGGGTCGATATCGCCTGTGCCGTCCCGCTGGTCGCATACAGGCGCATTCCCAGGTCATAAAAGCGTTTTGCCAGAGACAGGCTCTCCAGATAATCGCTTTCCTCCACGCTGATGAGCACTCCGCTGGGACGCGCCGCATCCCGTGACGGAACCGTAAATCCTGCAGCCGTCAGTCCCTTGAATAGCGCTTCCGACATGGTGGTGCCGATTCCCAGCACCTCACCCGTGGATTTCATTTCCGGTCCAAGAATGGAGTTGGCATCCACCAGCTTCTCAAAGGAAAAGACCGGGACCTTCACGGCCACATAGGGGGAAGAGCGATACAGTCCGCAGCCGTACCCCAGCGTCTTCAGGGGTTCCCCCAGCATCACACGGGCTGCCAGGTCCACCATGGGGACGCCCGTGACCTTGCTGATATAGGGGACCGTCCGGCTGGCCCGGGGATTGACTTCGATGACATAAAGCTCATCCTGCCAGATCAGGTACTGGATGTTGACCAGGCCCCGGGTTTTCAGGGCGAGGGCCAGTTTCTCCGAGCAGTCGCAGATCCGCTGCAAAAACTTGTCCGTCAGGTTGTAGGGCGGATACACGGCAATGGAATCTCCGCTGTGAACTCCGGCCCGTTCGATGTGTTCCATGATTCCGGGGATCAGCACATCCCTGCCGTCGGAGATCACATCCACCTCCAGCTCAATGCCCGGCATGAACTTGTCCACCAGCACCGGATTCTCAATGCCTCCGGAGAGGATGCGTTCCATGTAATTACGGGTCTGCTCCGGAGACCAGGTAATGGTCATGTTCTGACCGCCAATGACATAGGAGGGACGAAGCAGCACCGGATATCCCAGACGCTCGGAGGCCTCGAGCGCTTCCTCCATGGTGGACACCGCCTCCCCCTTGGGACGGTGAAAGCCAAAGTTCTGGAGCAGCTTGTCAAACCGGCTTCTGTCCTCCGCAAGGTCGATGCCGTCCGCGGAGGTCCCCAGGATCTTCACTCCCCGCTTATCCAGATATCCGGCCAGCCGAATGGCCGTCTGTCCGCCAAAGGCCACCACCACGCCCTCCGGCTTTTCCACCCGGATGATGTTCATCACATCCTCCGGACACAGGGGTTCAAAGTACAGCCTGTCGGCCGTGTCATAATCCGTGGAAACCGTCTCGGGGTTGTTGTTCACGATCACCACGTCATAGCCCATCTGCTGGAGGATCCACACACAGTGTACGGAGCTGTAGTCAAACTCGATGCCCTGCCCGATGCGGATGGGGCCGGAGCCCAGCACCATGATCACCGGCTTGCCGCTGCGCGCAAAGTTTCTGGATTCGCAGTAGCTGTCGCAGGACGAGTAAAAATACGGCGTGCAGGCATCAAATTCCGCTCCGCAGGTGTCCACCATCTTGTAGCTGTAGGCAAACTCCGGCAGTTCCCTCTCCCCCGAGAGCCGGGTGATGGCCGCATCCGGGTAGCCCATGCGCTTGGCCTGCAGGTACAGTTCCTTCCCCAGGGGCTCCGTTTTGAGGCGTTGCTGCATCTGCGCAAGACGGTTGATTCCGTTCAGAAACCAGTTGTCAATCCGGGTTACCTCATGAATCTGTTCCACGCTTATCCCCTGACTCAGGGCTTCAAAGATCGTGAAGATCCGGCGGTCATCCTGCCTCGTGAGCCGTTTGGTCAGCGGAACGTTGTCCATGGGAGGCGCTTCCAGGGTATCCAGGGAGATTTCCGCTCCCCGTACGGCCTTCATCAGGGCTTCCTCAAAGCTCTGGCCGATGGCCATCACCTCTCCTGTCGCCTTCATCTGAGTCCCCAGACGTCGGCTGGAGCCTGCAAACTTGTCAAAGGGCCACTTGGGGAATTTCACCACCACATAATCCAGGGCCGGCTCAAAGCAGGCACAGGTGCGTCCGGTGATCTCATTGGTCAGCTCATCCAGGCTATAGCCCAGTGCGATGCGCGTGGTCATCTTGGCAATGGGGTATCCGGTGGCCTTGGATGCCAGCGCCGAAGAACGGGAAACCCTGGGATTCACCTCGATGACCGCGTATTCGAAGCTGTCTGGATTCAGCGCAAACTGACAGTTGCACCCTCCCTTGATGTCGATGGCCTCAATGATTCGCAGGGACGCGGAGCGCAGCATCTGATATTCCTTGTCCGCCAGGGTCAGTGCGGGGGAGACCACGATGGAATCCCCCGTGTGAACTCCCACAGGGTCCACGTTTTCCATGGAGCATACCGCAATCGCATTGCCCACGGCGTCCCGCATGGTCTCAAACTCGATTTCCTTCCATCCGGCGATGGATTTTTCCACCAGAATCTGGGTAATGGGAGATGCGTCCAGTCCACCTGCGGCGATGCGTTCCATCTCCTCCGGATCGCCCGCGATTCCACCGCCGCTTCCGCCCAGGGTAAAGGCGGGGCGCACGATGACCGGGTACCCGATCTGCGAAGCCGCAGCCATGGCCTCCTCCAGGGTGGATGCGATACAGGAAGGGACCACCGGCTCCCCGATGCGCTCCATCAGGTCCCGGAACTGTTCCCTGTCCTCCGCCCTGCGGATGGCTTCGCTGCCCGAGCCCAGCATCCTCACACCGAGTCTGTCCAGCGTCCCGTTAATGCTCAGCTGCATGGCGATATTCAGGGCGGTCTGCCCTCCCAGGCCCGCCAGGATGCCGTCGGGGCGTTCCTTTTCCAGAATCCGCGAAACGGTCTCCACGGTCAGGGGCTCCAGGTAGATTTCATCCGCCAGATGACGGTCCGTCATAATGGTGGCCGGGTTGGAGTTGACCAGCACCACATTGACGCCCTCTTCACGGAGAACCCGGCAGGCCTGGGCGCCGGCGTAGTCAAATTCCGCCGCCTGCCCGATAATGATGGGACCGGAGCCGATCACCAGGACTTTACGGATGGTCAAATCCTTTGGCAACGCTCTCACCTCCCATCATCGATATAAAGCGGTCGAACAGAAAACCGGTATCCTTCGGGCCGCTGCAGGCCTCCGGATGGAACTGCACCGTAAAGCAGCGCGCATCCGGGTACAGCATGCCTTCGCAGCTGCCGTCATTGGCATTGACATACAGCTCGCGTCCCACCTGCTCAAGACTCTCGCTCACCACGGCATAACCATGGTTCTGGCTGGTGATGAAGGTCCTGTGGCTGCCCGTCAGCCTTACCGGCTGGTTGCCGCCCCTGTGCCCGTATTTCAGTTTGACAGTCTCCCCGCCCATCGCCAGTGCGGTCAGCTGATGTCCAAGACAAATGCCAAAGATAGGCAGCCGTCCCATCAGCCGACGGATCTGTTCGATGCAGAACACGTTCACCTTGGGGTCGCCCGGTCCGTTGGACAGCATAATTCCATCCGGGGCATCCGCCAGGATCTTCTCTGCCGGCGTGGAGGACGGGACCACCGTCACCTCACAGCCCCGCTGCTGCAGACTCCTGGCGATGTTTCCCTTGGCGCCGTAATCAATGAGCGTCACCCGGAAACGCCGTTCTCCCATGGCGGGAAGG
>CACYCQ010000412.1:0-3670 GCA_902772995.1 uncultured Eubacteriales bacterium | reverse complement strand
CTCCAGACGGCCTTCAATCTGGTTCTGGCGGCCATGGTCCTTGGCGCCGGAGCGCACGTAGCCCATGGGCAGGCCCATCAGGTGCGCAGTGATGGCCGCATGGGCGATGCCCGCGGTGGCGGTGCCCATGAGGACCTCCGCCTCCGGATATTCGCTGCGGATCACCTCCATGAGGGCCGTTTCCACGCGGGTGCGGACCTCGGGGGCGGTCAGAATCAGCCGGTTGTCGCAGTACACGGGGCTCTTGATGCCGCTGGCCCAGGTGAAGGGCTCCTCAGGCCTGAAGAAGACTGCCCGGATGCCGAGCAGGTCGCGCGCGACGGCGCGACGGGTTTCCATCTGATTCATGTGTGTTCTCCTTCCCGGGGATTCCCCGTCAGTCATTGTCCACAAATTCCTTCATGCAGCGCTCATAGGCCGCCACGGGATCCTGCGCCGCCGTCACCGGACGGCCCACCACGATGTAGTCGCTGCCCGCCAGGCGCGCATCCGCGGGGGTCATAACGCGCCTTTGGTCATCCTTCCCGCTGTCGGCAAAGCGGATGCCCGGCGTCACCGTCAGGAAGTCCCCGCCGCAGCTGCGGTGAACGCCCGCCGCCTCCAGGGGCGAGCAGACCACGCCGTCCAGTCCCGCCTTCCGGGCCGTCATGGCGTAGTGGATCACCACTTCCTCCATGGGCTGAGGGATGAGCAGGTCCTCCCGCAGCGCCCGGGCATCCGTGCTGGTGAGCTGGGTCACGGCGATGAGCAGGGGCCGGGTCCCGTCCGGGCGGGTGACGCCCTCCAGGGCCGCCTCCATCATGGCGGTGGTGCCGGCGGCGTGCAGGTTGATGATATCCGCCCCCAGGTCCCGCAGCACGCCCATGCTGCGGCGCACGGTGTTGGGGATATCATGGAGCTTCAGGTCCAGGAAGATGCGGTGTCCCCGCTCCCGGATGCTGCGCACGATGTCGGGACCCGCGCTGTAGAACAGCTCCATGCCGATCTTCACAAAGGGCTTGCGGCCGGTAAACCGGTCCAGAAACTCCAGCGTCTGCTGCGCCGACGGAAAGTCGCACGCGATGATCACGTCTTTTCCCATGATGTCTCCTCCTTACGGCAGCATGCTGCCTGGTTATTGTCCGTTTGCGTTTCTCAGTTCATCCAGCGTCCGGATCCCCAGGCGGTCCATGGCCGCCGGGAGCTCCTCAACGATGCGTTTGCAGGCCAGGGGGTCCGTCAGGTTGGCGGCCCCCACCTCCACGGCCACGGCGCCGGCCATGAGCATCTCCAGCACATCCTCCGCCGAGGAGATGCCCCCCATGCCCACCACCGGGATGGACACGGCCCTGCTCACCTGCCAGACCATGCGCAGCGCCACCGGGAACACCGCGGGGCCGCTCAGTCCCCCGGTCACATTGGCCAGCACGGGGCGCCTTGTCTTCAGGTCGATGCGCATGCCCTGCAGGGTATTGATCAGGCTGATCCCGTCCGCCCCCTCCGCCTCGCAGGCCCGGGCGATGGAGGCGATATCCGTGACATTGGGGCTGAGCTTCATGATCACGGGCTTGTCCGTCACGCGGCGCACCGCCCGGGTCACTTCTCCAGCCGCCTGCGCGTCCGTGCCGAAGGACATCCCGCCCCCGTGGACATTGGGACAGGAAATGTTCACCTCGAGCCAGCCCACCTCGGGGCAGGCGGAGAGGCACCGGCAGGTCTCCACGTACTCCTCCACCGAAAAGCCGCTCACATTGGCCATGACGGGCTTGTGGAAGACCTCCCTCAGCCTGGGCAGTTCCTCCCGGATCACCCGCTCCACGCCGGGATTCTGCAGTCCCACCGCATTGAGCATGCCCCCGGTGCACTCCGCGATGCGGGGCGTGGGGTTGCCGAAGCGGGGCTCCAGGGTCGTCCCCTTGAAGGAGAACGTGCCCAGCAGGTTGATGTCGTACCACCGGGCGAACTCCCAGCCGTACCCGAAGGTGCCGCTGGCGGGGATCACCGGATTGTCCATGCGGATGCCGCACAGCGTGGTCGTCAGTCGTTCCACAGGATCTCCTCCTTCCGGAGCACCGGCCCCTCCCGGCAGATGCGCTTGCTTCCGCTGCGGGTCCTGCAGCTGCAGCCCATGCAGGCGCCAAAGCCGCAGCCCATCCGTTCCTCAAAGCTCAGCTGACCCGAGGTCACGGTGGCCCGGCACACGGCGCGCAGCATCGGCTCCGGTCCGCAGCAGTAGAATGTGGAGTAGTGCTCCGGCAGGGCATCGGTCACAAAGCCCCGCACGCCCGCGCTGCCGTCGGCGGTGGTCACCGTCACGCGGCACCCCAGGCGCTCAAAGTCCTCTGCGGCGAACACCTCAGAGGCGGTGTTGAACCCCAGCACCGCCGTGACGGGGAGGTTCCTCTCCCGAAGGCGCCTGGCCAGATAGTACAGGGGCGGCACGCCCACCCCGCCGCCCAGCAGCAGGGGGCACTCGCCGGAGGTGTCCAGATCATAGCCGTTGCCAAGGCCGGTGAGCACGTTCATTTCCTCCCCCGGCTGCATCCGGGAAAGCGCCCGGGTCCCCCCGCCCACCACCTTGTAGATGATGGACAGGCGCCCGGGATCCGCATCAAAGACGGAGATGGGCCGGCGCAGGAAGAAGCCGCCGATCTTCAGGGCGGCAAACTGGCCGGGACGGGGGAGCTCCATCTCCCCCGTCAGGGTCATCCGCAGCACCCGGTCCGCCAGGGGCCGGTTTTCCGCCACGCGCAGTACGCATTCTTCCATGGTGCCTCCTCACGCGTCGATGGTGGAGATGGTCAGGGTCGTCTCCTCCAGCACATCCAGCAGCACCCTCACCGTATCCAGGCTGGTGAAGATGGTGGCGTTGTTCTCCGTGGCGCAGCGGCGGATCTTGAGGCCGTCGCTCTCGGACTTGCGCCCGCCCACCTCGCGGGTGTTGATGATGTAGGCCACATGCCCGTGCTGGATGCTCTCCAGGATCTCATTGCTGCCCGAGGAGATCTTCTGCATGACCCGGGTGCGGATACCGTGTTCCTTGAGGTAGTCCGCGGTGCCCGGGGTGGCCTCGATGTTGAATCCCAGGTTGTAGAAGCGCTGGATGAGGGGCAGCGCCTCGGGCTGGTCCCTCCTGGCGATGGTGGCCAGCACGGTGCCGTAGTTCTGCAGCCGGGTGCCGGCAGCCTGCAGCGCCTTGTACAGGGCGCGGTTGAGCTTGTCGTCGTAGCCGATGGCCTCGCCGGTGGACTTCATCTCAGGGCTCAGATAGGCGTCAAGGCCCTTGATCTTGTTGAAGGAGAACACCGGCACCTTGACGTAGAAGCGCTTTTTCTCCTCGGGGTACAGGTCAAAGATGCCCTGCTCCTTGAGGCTTTTGCCGAGGATCACCTCGGTGGCGATGTCCGCCAGGGAGTAGCCGGTGGCCTTGCTGAGGAAGGGCACCGTGCGGCTGGAGCGGGGATTAACCTCGATGATGTAGACTTCCTCGTTCTCATCCACGATGAACTGAATGTTGTACAGGCCCACGATCCCGATGCCCAGGCCCAGCTTCTTGGCATACTGCAGGATGATGCCCTTCACCTTGTTGCTGATGGAGAAGGCGGGATAGACGGAGATGGAGTCGCCGCTGTGGATGCCGGTGCGCTCCACCAGCTCCATGATGCCCGGCACGAACACGTCCCGGCCGTCG
>CACYCQ010000411.1:0-7037 GCA_902772995.1 uncultured Eubacteriales bacterium | reverse complement strand
CGTCGGATAGTGCATGCCTGCCACGACCCTTGAAACGCCTACCAGCACGGTCAGGACTCCGGCCACGATCCAAAGCCAGTTCTTTTTAACCTCCTTCGCCAGCCAGAAGTATACCGCCGAGACGGACCCGCTGTGCATGCTGGGGAAAGAATATCCCTGAGCCGCCACATCCATGGCTGCCGCGCTCTCATCTGACAGGGCAAGAGGTTTCAGCCTGTCTGGATATTTCATATATGGTCTGGGCCTTAAGACGACGGACTTGATCATCGGCAGCCACATGTTCACGCACGTAACGACAAGCGCCAGCTTCTGTCCGGCTTTCTTTTTCCAGCAGAACATCACGACCAGGACAAGGACCAGCAGCCCCGTCTCCGCGCCAATAAAATCAAAATACTTCGAAAAGTCCACTGCAAAGCTTAGGCTTTTCTGACACCATTCAATAAGATTCGCTTCCCACTCCATCTTCAGATTCCTCTTTCACTTGTTCTTTTCTTATACCGTATCGTTGTCCTGTCAGCTGTTGATGATCTTAAAGCTTGAGGCATTGGCCTTGTAGAGCTTTTTGAACACCTTGTAATTGCGGTCATATACTTTCCTGTTGTCGGGATTGGGCGTATAGGCATGACTGGCTTTGACAAGCTGACGTGAAAGCTCCAGCACATCTTCCCCTCTGATTCCCGCCGCGACAACGAGCGCTGTCCCGACCGCTCCAACCTCCTGCGTATGCTCCACGGTTTCGATCGTTCTCCCGGTAATGTCAGCGAGCATCTGACATGTGACGCCTGAAAGGGCTCCGCCGCCGACAAACCTGATGGTATCGGAGGTTTTGACCTTTTTCATCTCGCATTCCAGAAGCCAGCGCAGATGGTAGCATATGCCCTCAAGGACCGCCCTGATCATGTCCCTCTTTCCGGTTTCAATCCTCAGGTTGAAGAACATCCCGCCCGCCTTTGAATCCTCAAAGGGGCAGCGGTTTCCATGGAGCCACGGAGTGAAGATCACGCCGTTTGCTCCCGGCGGGACCTTTTGGATTTCCTCGGAGAGATAGTCATACAGGCTGATATACTTCTTCTCCACATCCGTGATCTTCTTGCTGTGCAGGTAAACGCCCACCTCATCCAGCGCAAGATGGTCCCGGACCCATTCAAAGCACTTCCCGGCCGTCTCCAGCTCCGCATAGTAGTTGTAATATCCGCGTTTTGCTGACAGCACTCCGGTGATCATGGCATTGATGTCCACCGCCTGATAATCCAGGCAGGTCGAAACCCATCCGCTTGTTCCGACATAGATATGCGTATCGCCAACCCTCGTACAGCCGGCCCCGATGTTCACAAAGGTCGTATCTCCTCCGCCGCCGAAGACCGGAATCCCCTCGACCAGTCCAAGGTCCTGCGCCGCTTTTTTTGTCAGTCCGCCCACCCTGTCCGTACAATCGATAATCTCAGGCATGTGCGCGGGATTGACCTTGTACATCTTTAACAGGCCTTTGTTCCATCCCTCCCTGCCTTTTCTGGTATCATACAGAAAGGTGGCAAAGGCCGAGTCCGCGGTCCGCACGATTCTGCCTGTCGAGCGTGCGACAAGGTAGTCGCCGATATCCAGCCATTTATATATCCGTTTATAGATATCCGGCTCGTTATGCTCCACCCACTTGTACTTCCAGACAGGATCTTTCGAGCTGGTTGAGCCTGCATAATTCACCACGAGGTTGCGCGTCAGCTTGTACAGGCTGCAGCCGGAAACCTTGACGATTCCCTTCCCCATGCATTCCCTGTATTCCCCGGCCCCCTTCTGATCAAGGTAATTCATCGGGGGTCTGAGTGCGTTTGCGTCTTTGTCAACCAGCACCGTTCCCTGCATCTGGGAGCAGAATGCAAGTCCTTCAATTTCCTCCGGTGAAACGTCCGACTTTTCAAACAGCGCCCTTGTGGTCCTGCACAGGGCTTCCCACCACTCCTCCGTATCCTGTTCGGCACCGCCGTCATCGGAAATATAGAGGCCGTAACCGGCGGTGGCGCTGGCTAAAAGCCTGATCTCTGATTCAATTTCAAACAGGCAGGTTTTGACGGTGCTGGTTCCGAAGTCATAAATAATGATCTTCATCAGTCATTCTTCAGGTGGATGCTCCATCCCGTGTCGATCTCTTCTTTGACTGTGTCCATGGTCTCCTTGTCCAGATCGGGCCAGTCCACGACCGTGGTGGCATGGTCCTTGACCAGATGGGCTTTTTCAGCGCACAGGGCCAGGGGCGTGTCGGCCAGGGAATCCGAATAAAAATGCTCTATGACGGGAAATCCGCGGTCGATGATGTACTTCGCCTTTTCCTTGGCATACATCAGGTTATTCGTAAACACGCCGAATTCACGGTCATATTCCGTTGCCATGTAATTGACGCCCAGCCTTTTTGCGACAGGTCCGATAATACACGCCGGCGACGCGCTGATGATCAGGTCATCCGGTCTTTTCTGCGCCAGGTACCATGCGGAAATCCTTTTTTCGTACTTGTCCCAGTAGCGCTCGATCTGTTCGTCAAAATCATCGATCTTTGTCAGATAGCTGAACATCCAGCGCTGCAGCTCGCAATTCGGAATCCATCCCAGTTTGTGTCCGATCAGACCGAAGAGCATCCCCGGCAGATACGTGATCACCAGGCTCGGGTGACGCCGTATGCACCACAGCGCAAAGCCTATGCTGCAGTCCGAATAAAAAATCGTTCCGTCAAAATCATATACATTCATATTCTTTTTCCTGCTGTCAGTCGGTCCTGCTCCTCTGAAAACTCCGGCTGACACAAACCGTTTCTCTTTGATGCCCGTGAAATCGCCCTTTGAACGGTTCGCGTGTCTGCGTCAGGGGGGTCTGCCGCAGCGCACGGCCGTTCTGATATTCTCACGGAGCACGGCGGTGGTCGTTTCCGCGCCGGAAGCCAGCATATCCTCCATTTCGTCCTCCTGTTGCGCGCCTTCCCGCCCGCTTCGCAGGGTCATGCGGGCCCTGCGCGCCGGGGGGCTGAAGGGATCGGTGCCCTGCCGCGGGATCCTCCCGTCCCAGGTCATCCCGGCGACATCGCCGTCCGCGCCGGAGAATGACTTCACCGGCAGCTGATTCTCCGCGCGTTCCTCTGCGGAAACGCACCCAAAGTCCAGTTCCTTCCTCATGGCGGTGCCGGATCAGACGGGGGAAACCACAAATACGGCCTGTGTATTATACCAACAAGGAGTCCTGCCCGCAAACCAAATTCCGGAACCGGTTTGTGCGCCCTCCCCTGCCAAAGGGCCCTGCGGGACCGGCTTCCCCAGCGTCCCTTCACGCGGAAATGCTGCGGTTTCTGAACTCCAACGGGGCTTCCCCGCAGAGATCCGCCTGAATCCATGGAGCTTCGCACGCCGGCTGCCGTCAGCATGAATGGAATCCGCATGTCCGGGCATGTTTGGGCAACCAGGCTCCATGCGCGTCAGCAAAAGTGCATGGCTCCCCTGCTGCCGCCCCTGCCGGACGATGCCCCGCGGGCACTGGAGGAGGCGGCGTCCCGGACCGCAGGCCCGCCACTGAGGGGCCGGAGGCCGGCAGCTCTGCCCGTTTTCAGTCCTTTCCCTTCGCATCTGTTGACACCTCGTCACAGTGCCTTGACACGAAACAGTACATATTTATGTGACAGTCAGGAAAGAGCGTGGAATCTCCCCGCTTCAGGACAATGCAGCCGCGAAAGGAGAACTGACATGAAGGCAGATCAGATCATCAGAAACGCCAGCATTTTCACATCGAATCCCGCGTGTCCGTACGCCGCCGCGCTGGCGGTGAAGGACGGGAAATTCATCTATGTGGGCGATGAGGCCGGCCTTTCGGCCTATGAAGGCGAGGTCACTGACCTCGGCGGAAAATTCATCATGTCCGGCATCATCGACAGTCACGTGCATGTGACCTTTCCCATCGGATTTGAGTACAACGAAGTGGGAATGCTGCTTCAGTTCAACAGCAAGCAGGAAGGCATGGAGATCATGGCGGATTATATCCGGAACAATCCCGGCCTGAAGTGTTACAAATTCCTGTTTGAGAAAAAGAATCTGAACGGTGCCGAGATTACCAGGGAGGATCTCGACGCGATCTGTCCGGATGCCGAGCTTCTGATTCAGGAAGCGGAAGGCCACAGCATCTGGGTAAACTCCAGGGTTCTTGCCCGGCACGGCATCACGGATCAAACGCCGGATATCGTGCCCGGCCTGAGCTATTATGTGCGCAAGAACGGCCATGTGACCGGCAATATTTTTTGAAGGCTCGGCGGAAATGCCTCTGATTCTCGACGGGGCGCTGGAACTGACCGACGCGCAGATTGACGCGGCGCTTCAGCGCTGGATCGATTATTCTGTCAGGACCGGCGTGGTCGGCGTCTTTGACTCCGGCATTCCGGGATTTGACGCCTTTCACGAGCGGGCCTACGAGCGCCTGCGCGCTCTGGACAGGGAGGGAAAGCTGCCTGTTTATATCGACGGATGCTATGTGATTTCGGCGCCGTGGCAGGTGGAGAAAGGGCTGAAGGAGCTCAAGCGTTTCCGGCGTGAGTTTGACACGGAGCACCTGAAGGTTCATACCCTGAAGGTGTTTATGGATGGCACCATGAAGATTCCTACCGCGGCCATGGTCACGCCCTATGAGGATACCCATGAGACGGGCGTGACCGCCTTCAATAAGGAACAGTTTGCGGAGCTTCTCCTGCAGCTCAACGAAGAGGGACTGGATGTTCACCTGCACACCGTTGGTGAGGCCGCGTCCCGGGTGGTGCTGGACGGCGTGGAGCTGGCCCGGAAGGCGCTGGGAGACAGGTACCGCGTGAAGGTGACCTGTGCCCATCTGGAGTTCCAGAACGACGCGGATCTCTGTCGCTTTGCCAAACTGGGCGTAACCGCCAATTATACCCCCTGGTGGCATTGCGGCGAGCCGGGCGAGCCTCTCAAGCAGCTGATCCCCCTGCCGGGTGAGTATCAGGCCACGCACATGTTCCGCTGCAAAACGGTTTGGGACACCGGCGCGCTGGTGACCTGGTCGTGCGACAACATCGTCTTTGGAGATTTTTCGAAATGGAACCCCTTCCTCGGCATGGAAGTGGGCATGACGCGCTGGATCAGCGAAAAGACAAATCTTGACGAATTCCAGCGAACCCTTTCGCCCCTCCCGCCCGCCAGCGAGCAGATGGGCGTCGAGGAAATGATCCTGGGCTACACCATCAACGGCGCAAAGCAGCTGGGCATCGAGTCCGTCAAGGGGTCCATCGAAGCGGGCAAGGACGCGGACTTCCTGGTATTTGACAACAATCTGCTCACGGCGGAGCATCAGGGCTTCAGCTTCAATGAGCCCCGGGATGTGTATTTCAGCGGGAAGAAGCTCAGGTGACGGCGTTCTCAGGGCGGCCCTCGCCGGCGCGGGCCGCCCTTCTCCCCGTACCGCAGCCATCAGGAAGAGGCTGTGCAGCCGGTCATTGCGGGATCAGTCCTGTTTGAAGAGTAAACCTGACGGCAGTTCCGACACTGAAAGCATCACGCTTCGTGTCCTGTCGAATCAGGTTCTATAAATCATAAATACAGGATTTATAATCCTGTGGAAGGGAAAATGAGGACTGTGACTGCAAGAGAATCGCTTCTTGCCTGGGCAGACCAGTTTGAAAATGATCATTACGTTATCGAGGCATATGGAGAATAATACACTGCAGACCTGGATCGTGAGAAAACGGAAGCTGCCATCGACATCGCAATAACACTGGTGGATCGTGTCGTCGCGGCAAAAGGCGATTTGCTCACGTCCGAGTATGAAGAACTGGAAGCGAAGGTGCGGCGGGAGTACCCGGAAGATTCTGCATGGCTGCTCCATATCGTATTGCAGGTTGTCAGTGATGACCGGCTCTTCGGTCGATACAGGGACATCGAGCCGATGATTGCAAAGCTGTCGCCCCGAGGATACCCCGTGCGCTCCGCAGCATATTTGCTGCTTGTACGGCCGGAACTTTACAAATTGATATACGCAGTAATCCGGCATGTGGATGTTGCGGAAGAGAACTGCGATTCCCTTGTCTACACTTTTTTCATCGGAATACTTGCCAAGGGCTGGGGTGAAGGTAATGGGTGGAAGAAAACTGATGAAGGAAGCTGGAGGTGGACAACGGAAAAGGAGGGAAGGTAACCGTAACCAGGTTCTTCTTTGTCTGTGTTGTCTGCAGCATCGCACGTTCAACGCCTGAGAGCCCTGTCATACAAGGGTTTTCAGGCGTTTTCCATGTGCACGCGGCAGCACATCGTATCAGGATTCCCGGGCGTTTATTTCGGCGCTTGCTGCGGGATTCTCTTTCAGATACCCGAGCATCCGCTCTATATAGCCCCATACTTCCTTATCCTTCCCCTCCAGTTCAGACAGGGCAGTCATCGGTTGTACTTTCTCTCCATTTACACTCATCATTACCCTGCATTCCTGCACTCTGGACAGGCAGTCCAGCAGTCCGGAACACGTGATGTGATAATTGAATCTCTGCTTCAGCAGAACCTGAGCTGTCCGGCACAAGGCCAATCCCAGACAGCGGATCATTGCATGAACCCTCAGCTTCTGACCGGTCCGGCGGTATGCGGGCCGGGCCAGGAAATCATGAGCATCTTTGGCATCACGAAAACACTGTCCGGCTTGTTCCCGATCCCTGTATACCGACAGAATCCTCTCCGTGCTCCATGAGTCCAGGTCAGTGATCAGCAGATGTTTGCCGTAATACCTGTCCGTCATGGACTGCTTCTTTTCTTCATTGATGACAGCCTTGACGGATGTGACGGTTTGCACCGCGGGAATGTCTTCCCGTTTTGTGATCTCTGCGCCATCATCAGGCTTCATCACCGGTGCAGCCTGGCTTTTCGCCGAATCCTTCTCTGCCTGCCTGAATCTGCGCTCAGGAACGGGATCCGTGCCTGAAACAGTTTCATAACTAATATCGATGAATTCGGACAGATGATACTCGGAATTCAGAAGCCTGTTCACTTCATCTTCAATGCTTTCCAGGCTCCTGT
>CACYCQ010000410.1:0-5588 GCA_902772995.1 uncultured Eubacteriales bacterium | reverse complement strand
GGCATCCTGTCTTCAACAGGTTCCGCCTGCTCCTCCCACCGTCAGAAGGTCAGCCCGGTGCTGACCGCCATGGGCCTTGACCGTGAGGCTGCCGACGGCACGGTGCGCATCAGCCTCGGAGCCCTGAATACCCCCGACGAAATGGACCTCGCCGCCCGGAGCATCCTCCGGTGCTACGGGATGCTGCGCCGGTACAGGAGGAGATAAATTGCGAAATGTGCTGCTTTTGCGCTACGGGGAGGTCTTCCTGAAGGGACAGAACCGCCCTTATTTCATGCGCAAGCTGATTGACCATGTCCGTACTGCGGTGATGCCCATGGACGGACATGTCTGGTTTTCAGAGGGACGGATTTATGTTTCCGGCTACGCTCCGGATCGGGAAAAGGACTGCATCGACCGGGTCAGCCGGGTCTTTGGCATCCATTCCGTTTCTCCCGCAGTGGAAATGGACAAAACGGACTTTTCCGCCATCTGCGCGCAGGCCGCTCAGATGATGCACGGCCGCACCGGTTCCTTCAAGGTGCTCGCCAAGCGCTCTGACAAGCATTATCCGCTGACATCACCGCAGATCGCCAGGGAGGCGGGGCACGTGATCCTGCAGGATAACCCGCTCCTGCAGGTGGATGTGGTCCATCCCGCCCATGAGATCACCATCGAGATCCGGGATTTCGCCTATCTGTCCGTGGATCGGATTATGGCTGCCGGGGGGATGCCCATGGGGACCAACGGCAAGGCCTGTCTTCTGCTTTCCGGGGGCATCGATTCCCCTGTGGCCGGATACATGATCGGCAAGCGGGGAGTGGAACTGTGCTGTGTGCATTATCATTCCTTCCCGTACACCAGTGAACGTGCCAAAGAGAAGGTCCTCTCCCTGGCAGAGCATCTGAGCCAGTACTGCGGGGAAATCCGGGTACACGTGGTTCCCTTTACCGAGATCCAGATGCAGATCCACGAAAAGTGCCACGAGAATTATACAACCCTGATCATGCGGCGCTTCATGATGCGCATTGCGGAGCTCATTGCCCGCAAGGAGGATGCCGCGGCCCTTGTGACCGGCGAATCCATCGGGCAGGTGGCCTCCCAGACCATGCAGGCACTCAGCTGTACCGATGAAGTGGTCCAGATGCCGGTTTTCCGTCCGCTCATCGGCATGGACAAGAGCGAGATCATCGGAATCGCCGAAAAAATTGGAACTTTCGAGACCTCATCCCTGCCATATGAGGACTGCTGCACGGTCTTCACGCCCCGTCATCCGGCAACCCATCCCCGCAGGGATGTGATCGCCCAGTCGGAATCCCGTCTGGACGGGGAATCTCTGATTGCCGCGGCACTCGCGGGAACGGAAGTGGTGACCCTGCCCGCACGCCGGGAGGAACATACGGACAGATAGTCATTGTTTACGCCGGTAAAATCTGTTATACTGGCCATAATGGGAACAGCATGATTTCACGCCCGGCGCTCATGCGCCCCGGTCCTCTCTCCGGGTGCCGCAGGGAGGACGGCCCGGGAGGATTCTAACAGGAGGTGTTCACTGTGAGTGACAACATGAATGAAATGCAGGACCGGTATGAAGGTCAGATCAGCTATGCCAACGAGGTTATCACCACCATCGTGTCCGTGGCGACCAAGGAAGTCGAGGGCATATCCGGAATTGCCGGGTCCGGCAATTCGCTGACAGGCATCATCGTCGGCAAGGGAAAGGGGCGCGCCCCCAAGGGCGTCAAGGTGGACGTCAACGGTGACAGCGTCAGCGTGGATGTCAGCGTCACCGTGGATTACGGCATCCCCATCCAGAAAGTGGGCAGGAGCTGCCAGGAGAACATCCGCAAATCCATTGAGACCATGACCGGTCTGCACGTGGAAAAAGTCGACCTGCATGTGGTGGGCGTGAGCTTCGAGAAGGAAAACCAGGAACTGCAGCAGGGCCAGAAGCTCGCTCTGGACATCAAGGCGGATGAAGCCGTCAGTGCGGACCCCGAAAAGACGTCTGCCGAGGACGCCACGCCCAACGTGGAACCCGTCTGGGAGGAAGAGGAGGAAGAGGACGATCTGCCGGATTCAGAGGAAGATGATCTGGATCTGACGCAGGAATAAACCGACCCTGAAGGAGGACTGACCCATGAAGCATCCTGTATTTGACCGGTTTCTTATTCTGGTCTGCGCACTGCTTTCCCTGTGCGGTGCGGTCGTCGCGGCCCTGATTTTTACCGGCAAGCTGCCGGTCTCCACCCTGATGGAGTTCCTTCAGCGGCTCAACCCGGAGAATTTGAAAATCCGCATCGCCCTGATCGCGACGGCGGTGGTGCTGCTCCTGTTTGCCATTCTGCTCTTTATGGTGCTGCTCCCCGCCAGGAAAAAGAAATCCAGTTCCTTCGCCGTACAGCAGAATGAAAACGGCGTGGTCCGCATTTCACTCAAGGCGCTGGAGAACCTGGTCCAGAAGTGCATGGACCGGCACGGGGAAATCAAGGTGCTGACCTCCACACTCACCAGCGACGAGGAATCCATCCGCGTGGATGTCCACATCGCCCTTCAGTCCGACATCAGCATGCCGCTGGCCATCTCCGCACTTCAGAAACAAATCAAGCGCTACATCGAAGCCTGTTCCGGCGTGGCGGTGGCAGAGGTCCGCGTCTTTGTGGACAGCACCATTCCTGCCACACCCAATACGCCCAATTCACCCTACGCGATTCCCCAGTCCCTGCTGGGATTTGCTTCTGAGCCCACCCTGCATGCCCCCAAAATCGCCCAGACTCCGGATTACATGGTGACGGACGCGCCTGCAGTGGAGGCAAAGATGCCTTCTTCCTCAGAGTCCTGACTTACGGGAAAAGAAGTATTTCCAAACCTTCCTGAGCCGCATCTTCACGGTGGATACGGTTTCCTGCACGCTCTTTGATCAGCCGCGGGGCCGCTCCCTGCGGTCCCGCGGCTGACATCATCTGCCCGACAGCCTCTGATGCGGGGTCTGACCGGCTTTTCTGCAGGCGATGTCCAGGACAAGCGCGGGGTCTGTCTGCGTCTGGCCAGCTTTTTTATACCGTGATTGACAATCAACAAGGGGGACACAGGTGAAAAACGCCACAACCAGAGCCCGTGAAGCAGCCATGCAGCTGCTCTTTGAACAGCTTTTCGGCGGTGACGCCGACGATTCCACCCTCCGGGACCTGATCGAGTATCCGGATTCTGATCTTGCCATGCAGCAGATTCCCGCCGCCGAAGAGGAGACTTCCTCGGAAGGACTTCGCTACATCCATGAAGTAGTGGCCGGAGTCAGGGAGCACAGCAGCGATATCGATGCAAAGATTGCAGAAAATCTGCGCGGCTGGACCCTGCGCCGTCTCTCACGGGTGGATTATGCCATACTGCGTCTGGCCGTCTATGAGCTGCTGTATACCGGCCTGCCGGCGGCCATTGTCATCGACGAGGCCGTAAACCTGTCCAAGAAGTATTCCACAGAACGTTCCGGCGCCTTTGTCAATGGCGTACTGGGCAGCATTCACAGAAAATCCCTCAGGGCCTCGCCGTCCCAGGAGGGGAGTGAGAAAGGACAGCCGGAGAACGCATGAAAGCGGTACTAGGATTTGATACGAGCTGTTATACCACCAGCGTGGCGCTGGCTGACCTCGAAGGGAACGTCCTCTCTTCAAGCCGTCGTCTGCTGAGTGTGAAACCCGGAAGCAGGGGGCTTCAGCAGTCTGCGGCGCTGTTTCAGCATATCACGCGCCTGCCCGAGATGGTTTCCCTGCTGGAAAAAGCTCCGGACGTGCAGATCTGCGCCGTGAGCGCATCCACGCGGCCACGCCCGGTGGAATCGTCCTATATGCCAGTATTCAGAGCGGGTGAGAGCCAGGCACGTACAGTAGCGCAACTGCTGAACGTGCCTTTTTATCCATTCAGCCATCAGGAGGGACATATCCGCGCCGCCCTTTACCGCAGCGGTCTTCCCGCCGGGGAGCCGTTTCTCGCCGTTCATCTGTCCGGAGGCACCACAGAAGTGGTGAAGGTTTCAAGAGAGGGCATTCGACTGCTCTTTGCGACCAGCGATCTGAGCGCGGGGCAGCTTCTGGACAGGGTCGGTGTACGGCTTGGCCTTTCCTTCCCGGCAGGCCCCGAAATGGAGGCTCTTGCCCGCAGACTTCCGCATCCCCGCGGGATCTTTGGTGCCTCCCTGAAGGGCGAGTACTGCAGCTTCTCGGGAATCGAAGCTGCCGCCATGCGCAGCATCGAGCGTGGGACCATGACCCCGGAGGAACTGGCAGGGGAGCTGTTTGACGCGGTAGCCCGCACTGTGGCCCGCATGATCGGCAGCTGCGCGGATGAGTCCGGCTGCCGCAGGGTGCTGCTGGCCGGCGGCGTCGCATCCTCCCTGCTGTTGCGGGACATGCTGGAAGACCGGCGGGAACGCTATCGCATCGATGTACAGCTTTATTACGCACTTCCGGAGTATTCCGGGGACAATGCCGCCGGGATCGCCCTGCTGGGCAGCGACCGACTGGCGGACAGAAGCATGGGGTGAAACATGTCAGCAATTCTTATGGACGGGAAGCAGACGGCTTCCCAGGTGGAAAAGCACGTCGCCGAACAGGTGAATTCTCTGAAAGCCAGGGGGATCATGCCCTGCCTGGCAGTCATCCTGGTGGGAGAGGACAAGGCCAGCCAGGTCTACGTGCACAACAAGGAAAAGGCCTGTGAGCGTACAGGCATTCTCTCCCTGTCCATCCGGCTGGATGCCGGAGTAAGCCAGCAGGAACTTCTGAACCTTGTGGATGAGCTCAATCAGGACCCCAAGGTCCACGGCATCCTGGTCCAGCTGCCCCTGCCCGCCCACCTTGACAGTACAGAAATCCTGAACCGCATCCTCTTTTCAAAGGATGTGGACGGCTTCCATCCCATGAATGCGGGGCTGATGACCAAGGGACAAAAATGCCTCATGTCCTGCACTCCCGCCGGGGTGATGCATCTGCTCAAAACCTACGGCATTGAGGTAAGCGGGAAGCATGCCGTGATCCTCGGACGCAGCCAGATCGTGGGCCGGCCCATGTCCACACTTCTGCTCAATGCCAGCGCCACGGTCACCGTGTGCCACTCCAGGACGGTCAATCTGCCGGAGCTCACCCGCCAGGCGGACATCCTGGTGGCCTCTGTGGGCCATGCCGGTTTTGTCACTCCTGAAATGGTCCGTCCGGGCGCCGTGGTGATCGATGTGGGCATCCACCGCACCGAGCAAGGGCTTCGGGGCGATGTGATGCCTGAAGTGGCCGATGTCGCCTCCTTTATGACACCGGTTCCGGGAGGTGTTGGCCCCATGACGGTGGCCATGCTGATGAACAATGTGGCGGAGGCTGCCTCATGGGCCGTGCACTGACACTTTCCGTTTCACAGCTCAATGATTACGTGGCAAAGTCCCTGCAAATGGACCCTCTGCTCCAGAACCTGGAGGTCCGGGGTGAAATCGGCTCCGTCAAGTCACACCAGTCCGGCATGGTCTTTTTCACTCTCAAGGATGACTCCGCGCAGATCTCCGCCGTGGCCTTTGCAGATGCAGCTCTCCGCTACCGGTCCCTTCTGTCCTTTGGAAAACAGGT
>CACYCQ010000409.1:0-2264 GCA_902772995.1 uncultured Eubacteriales bacterium | reverse complement strand
GCCAGCGGCAGCGCGGGGGGACGGGACATGCAGGACAACGTGGTCGCCGGAGGCGGAGAGTGCTATTACAGCAGGGACGGCATCGGGGTGCTCTCCGGAGGCTCCAATTCGGCCTGGGAGTCGTCCTACGCCTATTACCGCAAGCACGGCCTGGCGCTGGCGGCCACCCGCGAGCTGTCCGTGGTCTACGGGGACAACGGGCAGATTTCACTGACCCTGGACGGCGCAGGCGTCTCCCTGGCCATGGGGCGGCAGTTCCTCAGCGGGTTTGAGGGCGCCGTGGAGGCCATTCTCGGAAATCATTAAAAAAGGAGCCGCGGTTCCCCGGAGGGAACCGCGGCCGCTTTTTTGCCCCCGCGGGCGGATGCCGGGCGGGAAAGGTCCGCTGCGCGCCCGGGGGCGGGAAGCGGCGTCACTCCCTCCCCGAAGGCGGGGCGGAGCAGGCCTCCGTGATCATGCGCACGGACAGGCGCAGCTGAAAGGCGAGCACCAGCGAGCAGGTGAGCAGGTTGAGGAGCATCACCGGGATTTCGGACAGGCCCAGGGAGAGCAGGATGCCGTCCTGGGTCGTGTACAGGGAGGACACGGCGACCACCAGGTTGAGCCGGTCCACCGCGTGCATGAGGGTGCTGCCGGCCCTGCGGTGAAGCACCGCAAAGAAGAGGCACAGCAGCAGGCGCAGCGCCGTGAAGAAGATCAGGAAGACCAGAACGGGCCCGGGAAGGGGGCCGGAGGGGCTGCGCAGCAGGCGCTGCATGGACATGACGGAAAAGACCATGCTGAAGGCCAGCATCAGGACGCCTGCGGCGAGGCAGGCGCGGCGCTCCCGCTGTGGGGTGGCCGCCTCCGGGACGCGGATCCCCCGGCGGATGGCGCCGGCCAGGAACAGCCGGAGGATGCCCAGGGAAAAGTTGTACAGTCCCAGGGTCAGGAACCAGATGGGATTGCTGAAGCGGCTGGAGATCAGGCAGAACACCGTGAACAGCATGCTGCCCGAGGCGCCCAGGACCAGGGCGGCGTCGGCGCGCTCATGCGCGGAGGATGAGAGGACCCGCGCGATCCTCGGATGCCGCAGGGCGAAGGCCTCACGGCGCGGGAGCAGATGTTTCAAGGGAGCCTCCTTGGGGCGCAGGGGTGAGGATGCGGACGCGGCTGCCCTCAAGGGCGCGGGGGTCCAGGTGCTCAAGGGATGCGGGCAGGGTGATCCCGGTCAGGGCGGTGCAGCCGGCAAAGGCCCGGCTGCCGATTTCCAGGAGCCCCTCGGGAAGGCGGAGGGAGGTCAGGCGGCACCCGGAAAAGGACAGTTCGCCCAGGGCGCGGATCCCCTCCGGGACGGCGGGGTCCGTTTCCTCAAGCCCCGCAGGGCAGCAGACGATCCGCCCGTCTGCAAGGTCTGCAAGCATCCCGGAGCGCACGCCGAAGCGCGGATGGTCCGCGGGAAGGGCAAAGTGGCGAAGCAGGGCGCAGCCGCGGAAGGGGTTGCCCTCCATCTCCTGCAGCGAGGCGGGGATGACGACATAGCGCAGCTGCGGGCACAGGGCATAGGCGTCCCGTCCAAGGGCGCGCAGGGAAGGGGGGAAGACCACGGATTCAAGGAACGGGCACATCATGAAGGCCCTCTCCCCGATGGAGGTGATCCCGTTTCCCAGGATGATGCGGAAGGCGGTGCAGCCGGCAAAGGCCGAGGCTTCCACGGTATGGACGCTGTCGGGGAGGGTCACGGTCTGCAGGCGGGCCCCGCGGAAGGCGTTTTTCGCGATGACGCCCACGGGGTGCCCGTCAAGGGTCCCGGGGATGTCGATCTTGTCGGATTCTCCCCGGTAGCCGGTGAGGACGGCCTCCTCCCCTGAGAGGCGGTAGAGATAGTCCTCCGGGACATTCTCCCCCATGGCGGGGGCGCACAGGGTCAGCGCCGCGCAGAGCAGCAGGATAAACAGCGGTCTCAGAAGGGTCCCTCCTCTTGTCGGTTTGCGGCCGGACGGCCGTCAGAAGTGTAGCATACCGGAGGGGGACGCGCAATCGCTTCCGGCGCGGGGGCGCTCCGCTGCTTTCTCCCGGCGGCTGCTTCTCTCCTGCCGGAAACAGGAGCGAAAAACCCGGAATCCTCTGCCCGGGTGCCATCCGGCGGTGACGCTGCCTGACCGGAACCGGTTCCCCGGAAAAAGGAAAGCGGGGCCTCATGCCCCGCTTTTTGTCAGTAGGAGGTGTGTTCCATTTCCTTGTACAGCCGGAACAGCTGCAGGCAGGCGTCGCGGTCCAGACAG
>CACYCQ010000408.1:0-8772 GCA_902772995.1 uncultured Eubacteriales bacterium | reverse complement strand
TTCCAAAGAGCATATTGGAGCCTTCCCTGGAGAGCAGGATTTCCTCCGGCGGGATCCCGCACTCCTCCTCCAGCATCCTGCACAGCCGCATCTGACAGTACCCGCCCTGGCACCTTCCGGTCATGGCCCGGGTCCGGTACTTGATCCCGGCGAGGGTCCGCACCCCCAGGGGATTGCGGATCGCCCTGCGGATCTCCGCCCGGGTCACCTTCTGGCACCGGCAGATGACCTCTCCGTAATCCGGGTCCTCCGCAATCGCCGCCTGCTGCTCCTCCGGCGTCATGTCCCTGAAGCGCCGGATGCCCCTGCGCACCGGGTCAAAGCCGTCCCGCTCCCCGATGTCCTCCCTTTCCCGCATCATCCCCAGCACGTGCCGGGCGATGGCCACCGAGCTGGTCAGCCCGGGGGACTCGATTCCCACCAGGTTCACCGCCCGGGGCGCCACGTCGTCCACGATCTCCATTTTGAAATCCTGGATCACACCCTCCCCGTCCGTCCATTTGGGCAGCACGCCGCTGTAGGTGCGGATCACATCCCCCCGGGTGAAATGGGGCCAGATGTCCATGGCGGCCTGATGGAGGAAATCCAGATTCTTCTGCTCCACGCCGTAGTTCTCCCAGTGGTCCGATTCCTCCGCCGTCGGGCCCAGCAGCAGGTTTCCGTCCACCGTCAGGGTCACGTGGATTCCCATGTAGGTATTGGACGGCACCGTATAGATGGGCATGGGCACATTCCGCCCCAGGCGCTCATCCAGCAGGATATAATCGTCCTTGGAATAGAGGATCCGATACCCCGGAAGCCCCAGCATCCGCGAAATGCGCCCGCAGGACAGCCCCGCGCTGTTGATCACCCAGCGGGTCTCAAAGGAGGATGTCCGCGTGGCAATCCGGTACCCGTCCTCCAGGCGGACAATTCCGGTCACCTCCTGCCCAAGGAAGAACCGGACGCCGTTGGCGGCGGCATTCTCCGCCAGGGCGATGGTCATCTGCACCGGGTCCAGGATGCCGGAGGTGGCGGACAGCATGGCAAAACTGCCCTGCACGCCGGGGATCAGCCGGTGGAGCTCCTCCCCGCCGATCATGGAAAGGCCGCTGACGCCGATGGCCTCACCCTGGCGCATCACCTCCTCCAGGCGCCGGTAGTCCTCCGGGGTCCTGCCCACCAGCACCTTCCCGCAGCGCCTGAAGGGGAAGTCCAGCTCCCGCGCCACCTGGTCCATGAGGCGGTTGCCCTCCAGGCAGAGGCGGGCCTTCCAGGACCCCACATCATAGGCAAACCCGCCGTGGCAGACCCCCGTGTTCCTGGCGCTGGTCTCATAGCCCACGTCCAGGTTCCGCTCCAGCACGCCGACCCTGAGACGGGTCCGGCTCAGCTCCCTGGCGATGGCGCAGCCCACCACGCCGCCGCCGATGACCAGGACATCAAATCTCCGCTCCATCCAATCCCTCCGCTCAAAACCCTGCCGCGTCCCCGCCGCCAGGTCCCGCCTTTTCCGGGCCTGTCCTTTGGCCCTTTCCGCGCGGGCCCCGTGCCGCGCGCCATTCCCTCAGCGCTTTTTCCGGGCCATGCCCGCACGATCCCGCCTGCAGGCCCTTTACGTTCTCATCTCTGCAGGTCCAGGTCCCACCTTGCAAAATTCACCCTTGCCCTCCCGGGATGGCACACGCACATCAGGTGCCCCTCCACCTCCGTTTCGGCAAAGGACACCTCCCCCTGCCTTCCGGGAAGCACGCAGACCTGGTCCGCCGGCGTCATCAGCCCCGTTCCCAGATACTTGAGGAAGCTCTCCTTGCGGGTCCAGATTCTGGTAAACGCCCGGTCCGGATCCCCGGAGTTTTCGACCCACGCCCGCTCCTCCGGGGTAAAGGTGATCCGGGCGACCCCGGGGTCATAGGGGTGCACCCGCTCCACATCCGCCCCCACCTCCTCCGGGGAGACGGCGCACACGGCCATGCGTCCGCTGTGGGACAGATTGAAATGGATGTCCGGGTGCGCGGCCAGCACGGGCTTGCCCTGCGCCAGCGTCCTCACGGCCAGGTCCGTCGCTCCCGCCCTTTGAAGGGCCCAGGCCGCCAGCAGGCCCGCTCCCAGGCACAGCAGCCGGTCCTTTTCAAAGTGGAAGCTTCGCACCCGGCTTCTGCGCTCCTCCCACGGAAGCGCCGCCATTCCCCGGGCATACCGCTCCGGATCGGACAAGGGGCCAACCTCCACATACCAGCAGACGATCTCCATGGTGCCCTCCCGCATACGTGTTTTCTCCGATTGTACCATCTTCTTCCGCCCTTCACATCCCGTCCGGAAAGTTTTTGGCGGCCGCACCTTGTCTCCTCTTTTTGAATCTCATCTTTGTAAAGCGGTCATTCCTTTGGCGTTTTCCCTGTTTTTTTCATTCTTTTGGCAGGAATCGCCCCTGTTCCCTTCACTTTTCTTGACAGCCGCCGCAGAGCGGGTGTAAGATCGGATGCGGTGGAGAGGGAAGCGTCTCCCTTTTCCGCACCCTGCCGGAGCGTCCTCTCCCCATGCCCCGCAGGGGGCTTTTCCCCTTCGATTCAACAGACAAAGGAGAACAATCAGATGTGCGGCATTGTCGGATACATTGGAAAGCAACAGGCGGCGCCCATCCTGCTGGACGGTCTGGCCCGCCTTGAATACCGCGGCTACGACTCCGCCGGCCTGGCCGTGCGGGACGGCACCCGTCTGGCGGAGGTGGTCAAGGCCACCGGTAAACTGTACCATCTGGCGGACAAGACCGACCAGGGACGCGCCCTTCCCGGGCACTGCGGCATCGGCCACACCCGCTGGGCCACCCACGGCGATCCCAGCATGGTCAACGCCCATCCCCACGTCAGCGGCAACTGCTCCGGCTCCGCCTGCGGAGCGGTGGAATCCGACGTGGTGGGCGTACACAACGGCATCATCGAAAACTTCGCGGAGCTCAAGGAGAAGCTGATCCGTCACGGCTATTCCTTCTACAGCGACACCGACACGGAAGTGGTGGTCAAGCTGGTGGACTACTACTACAAGAAATACAAGATCGGGCCGGTGGACGCCATCACCCGCACCATGGTCCGCGTCCGGGGCAGCTATGCCCTGGTCCTCATGTTCAAGGACTTCCCGGACGAAATCTTCGCCGCCCGCAAGGACTCCCCCCTGATCGTCGGCACCTCCGGAGAGGCCAGCTATCTGGCCTCCGACGTCCCGGCCATCCTCAAATACACCCGCAGCGTGTACTACCTGGACAACCTGCAGGTGGCCCGGGTGTCCCAGGACAAGGTCCGTTTCTATGATCTCAACGGGGATGAGGTCTCCCTTCCGCTGACGGAAATCACCTGGGACACCGCCGCCGCGGAAAAGGACGGCTTTGAGCACTTCATGCTCAAGGAAATCCACGAACAGCCCGCCGCGGTCCGGGATACCCTCAACAGCCTCATCCGCGACGGGGAGATCCATCTGGAGGGCACCGGCCTGACGTCCGAGCAGCTCGCCTCCTTCTCCCAGATTTATATCGTGGCCTGCGGCTCCGCCTGGCATGTGGGCATGGCCTCCCAGTATGTCATTGAGGATCTGGCCCGCCTGCCCGTCCGCGTGGAGCTGGCCTCGGAATTCCGTTACCGCAGCCTGATGCTGGATGAAAAAACCCTGGTCATCGTCATTTCCCAGTCCGGGGAAACCGCGGACAGCCTGGCCGCCCTGCGCCGGGCAAAGGAGCTGCACGCCCCGACGCTGGCGGTCGTCAACGTCATCGGCTCCACCATTGCCCGCGAGGCCGATTACACCCTTTACACGCTGGCCGGACCGGAAATCGCGGTGGCCACCACCAAGGCGTTTTCCGCGCAGCTGGTGGCCATGGACGTGCTCGCCCTGGAGCTGGCCCGGGTGCGGGGCTTCCTCTCCCCGGAATCCCTTGCCCACGACCTGGAGGAGCTGGCCTCCCTTCCGGACAAGATCCGCCGCATCCTGGAGGAAAAGGAGCGCCTGCAGTGGTTCTCCTCCAAAATCGCCAATGCCCGGGACATCTTTTTCATCGGGCGGGGCCTCGACTACGCCATCAGCCTTGAGGGCAGCCTGAAAATGAAGGAGATCAGCTATATCCACTCGGAATCCTATGCCGCCGGGGAGCTCAAGCACGGCACCATCAGCCTGATTGAGCCCAACACCCCGGTCATCGGCGTGCTGACCCAGCCCCATCTCTTTGAAAAGACCGTCTCCAACATGCTGGAGTGCAAGTCACGGGGCGCCTACCTCATGGGCCTGACCACCAACGGCAACTTCTCCGTGGAGGATTCCGTCAATTTCACCGTCTACATTCCCAGGACGGACGAGCATTTCGTCTCCTCCCTGGCGGTGGTTCCCCTGCAGCTGCTGGGCTACTATACCAGCGTGAACCGCGGCCTGGATGTGGACAAGCCCAGAAACCTGGCCAAATCCGTCACGGTGGAATAAGGTTTTTCCCAAAAAGACCTCCCCCGCCCGCGTCCCATCCGGGATGCCGCAGGCGGGGGAGTTTTTCATCTGTTTTTCATGTACTCCATCAGCTGGCGGACCGCTTTCGCCCTGTGGGAGTACTTTTCCTTGAAGGACAGGGGGAAGCTTGCCGTGGTCCTGCCGCCGCCATCCTCGGAGATGAAGATCGGGTCATATCCAAAGCCGTTGGTGCCGGATTCCTCCATCGCGATGGTGCCGTTCCAGGTGCCCCGGAACAGATGGGAGGTCCCCGACTCATCGATCAGGCAGATGCAGCAGACAAAGCGGGCGCTCCGGTCCTTACTGCCCCTGAGGCCCTCCAGGATGGCCATTCTGCGCTCATGCTCCGTCCCGAGGCCCTTGTAGCGCGCCGAATAGAGCCCGGGCTCCCCGCCCAGCGCGGCCACCTCCAGCCCGCTGTCGTCGGAGAGCACACAGCTTCCGGTCCGCTCATGGATGGCGCGGGCCTTGAGCTCCGCGTTCTCCTCAAAGGTGCTTCCGGTTTCCTCCACCTCCAGGCGGATGTTCTTTTCCCCCTGGGAAAACACCCGGTAGCCCAGAGGTTCAAACAGGTCCCGGTATTCCCGGATCTTTCCCTGGTTATTGCTTGCAATGATCAGCTCCATGACCGCTTCTCCTTCCGTTTCCGGTCCTTCCCTCAGGAAGCCATGGGCATTATACCCGTTTTCCGGAAAAACTCAAACCCGAACCCTTCCCCCGCGTGACAAAATCCCCCGGCCGCATTCCTTCCCCGGGACTTCCCGCCTCCCGGCATGCCGGCCCTCGCTTCCCGCTGCCCTCGCCCAGGCTCCGGCCCTCTGCAGGTCCTTTGGGACTGCTCCCCCGGCGGCCGGTGCGGCCCAGGTACCGGGAGGCCCCATGCCGTCGGCGCCCTCCGGGCGGTTCCCCGCATCCGGCGCGGCGCCGCCTGCACTCTGCAGATACCCCTGGTCCGCCGGCACGCCGGACGCACCCGGGAGCAGACCCTTCGCAAAACGGATCCTCTCGATCACGAATTTCTCTCCCCGGATGCTTTTCCGGATGCCTCCGGATCTGCGCGATCCGAAGGTGCGCATGCCCAGGGAACGGGGGCCCGCAAATGAAATCCGTCAATTTGTCCCCGCCTGTCCACATGGGGCTTGCAATCCTTTCCGGCTTCAGTTACCCTTTTTGCAGCCTGTTGCCACCGACGAGGAAGGAGCCCGCCATGTCCACTCTTCATCTGTTTGCCCGCCAGTCCCCGGAGGGACTCACCTATCTGGCCGTCCCTCCCGGGCAGGAGCCTCCCCGGGCGCTGCCCGGGCCGCTGTGGAGCCGGGAGCTGTCCCTTCCGGATTCCTCCCTGAGCTGCCGCGCCTGCCTGCTGCCCCAGGCGGGGACGGATTCCCCGCAGGAGCCTCCCTTTGTCCCGTTCCGGGACATCCTGGGTTCCTTCCCCCTCTGGCGGGACCTCCTCACCCATGCCCGCCACCGGTTCCTCTGCGTCCTGGGAGAATGGCAGCGCTTTTCGCTGGACAAGGAAAAGGACCTGATCGTCTCCCTCTTCAGGGACGGGGAGGACCTGCTCTACACCCTCTCCACGCCCAACCATCACAGCGGCAACCTGATCCGCAACCTGGCAGCCCTGTGCCGCCTCCCCCTGGCCCAGGGCGAGGCGGGTCTGCTGGTCATCGAGGGGGAGATTCCCTGCTATATCAACGCCTACAATGAACCGGTCTATATCTTCCGTCTGGGCGGCACCAAGGTGGCCAACATCACCCCCGGCGGGGACATTGAAATGAAGGCCTCCGTGCCCTCCATCTCCAAGACCCTCATGAGTCAGACCAAGGATTACCGCATTCCCCTGGAGCGCACGCTTCTCAAGACCTATATCCCCAGCAGCTGCAAGTTCCACACCGATCTGCACACGCATATGAACGCCAATCTGTCGGCGGACCTGCTCATTGCCCTGGGCATCTTCCATCAGGTGCGGTATCCGCTGTACTATATCCGGAAGCTGAAGCTGGTGCTCACCCCCGACCAGGAGGCCCTGCTGTCCCGACGCCGCGAACAGACCGCCGCCGCCTTTGAGGACTCCACGCTGACGGGCAAGTATCTCTCCCGCAGGATCGACGACCATACCTACCTGAATTTTGCCAGCCTGATTCTGGACAGCCCCGAAAACGCCCGCATCAACATTCCCAGAATCCGGGCCTCCCTGGCCGTTCTCAAGGACGGGCAGGCGGTGTTCTCCAATGTGGAAAAGGTCTACCTCTACCGCTACGTGTTCACGCGGGGCGTCCCGGCAGAGGATCCCGTCAGCCTTCACGGCATCGGCGCCATTCCCGATCCGGATATCCGTCATGCGCTCCTTTGCATGCTGCAGGACCAGGAAAACCCCGCCTACAGCAGCAACACCCTTTTCCAGAACAAGCTGCTGTGGATTGCCCGGAGCTTCGCCTCCCGGGGCGTCAATTACGCGGAGATTTCCGACACGTCCCTGGTCAAGCCCCAAACCGCAGCCTCGCTTCTTGCCCAGATCCATGCCGTGATGCCCGCCATCTCGGAGGAAACCGGCGTCATGCTCCGGTTCCTGGCCGCCATTCGCCGCGTCCCCCTGACCATTCTCAAGGACAGCATCCCCTCCACGTCCGAAACGGAGCAAAGCCTGCAGGTTCTCTCCGCCGTAGCCATGGACCCCTATGTCGCCGGCAGCGATATCCTGGGGGAGGAGATCAACGACATCCGGGACATCTCAGAGGTCGTCCGGGAGATCGTGGCCATTGCCGCGCGGGAGCCCACCTTCGTGGTCCGCATCCACGCGGGGGAAAACGATTCCCTGAGGGACAACGTGGCCAACAGCCTGCAGTGCGTTGTCCATGCCCTCGCCCCGGGGCAGCCGATGCCGTCGCTGCGCATCGGCCACGGGCTGTATACCACCAATCTGCGCTCTTCCTCCGGTCTGGCGCTGCTGTCCTCCCTCCGGCAGCACGGTGCCGTCCTGGAGTTCCAGATCACCTCCAACGTCCGCCTCAACAACCTGTCCCTGGTGGAAAAGCATCCCCTGCGGGAGTACCTGGGGGCCGGCGTGCAGTGTGTCCAGGGCACGGACGGCGGCGCCCTGTACGGGACGGATTCCATCGACGAGCAGCTTGCCCTGCAGAAGCTCCTGTCCCTGACCGAGGAGGAGATGCGCACCATGCGCGCAGCCGAGGATGCCGTCTGTACGGCCGGCAGAGCGGCCTTCTCCCGGAAACTCGCCCAGCTGAACAATGCCCGGGAGGGGCTGTCCGTTCAGGATTTTTATACCTGGCGCATCCGCTCCGCCCTGTCCGTCCCCATCCCCCTGCTGACCGCGCGCCAGCAGGAGGACAGCGCCCTGTGTCTGCAGGACCAGATTGCGGATCTCCCCGGGGACCGTATCCCTGTGATCCTGGCCGGCGGCTCCTTCAACAACGACCGCCACAGGACCTCCATCCATCCCGAGGGAAGGACGCTCATCCGCATGCTTCTGGATCACGGCCATCCTGAAGAGATGTTCTTTGTCGTCGGCCACGAGCTGTCCGGATACGAACGGCTGCTGGTTGAGGAAAACAAGGGCCGCTTTGATATTTATGCCTTCGTCCCTTCCCGCATCAGCGCCGCCCAGTGCCAGCGCCTCAGGGAAAGCCAGCTGAAGATCCGCATCGCCATTGAACCCTTCAGCGGCGGCACCTACAAGAGCATTTCCTACGAGATTTTCAAGCGCCGCTTTGCCGTCCTCGTCGCCCTTGACGGCAACTCCGCCGCCGTCAATCTGATCCAGGAGGCCCGCAATGCCCGCATCCGTTCCGGCATTTTTATCAATCCCCGCTCCCGTATGCTGATGGTCAAGGCCCGTTCCCTTCAGGGATATACCACCCTGATCACCGATCCTGCCCTCTCCTGTACGGATATCCTCCGGCTGGTCCGGCATGGCCTGTCCTCCGCCCCGATCCAGGTTCAGTGAGCATCCCGGCCCGCCTGAACCTGATTCCTCTGGAATCTGAAGCGTCTGTTTCTGCACATGCACAGAGCGCTGCCGTTTCGCCCCGGGATCGAAAAGCCTGTGGTCCTGCCGGATGTAATGCGAGTCGTGTGCTGTGTCCGGTAACCCGCACAGAAATAGGCTCAGCATCTTCAGTCTCAGAGAGGCTTGCCTCTTCATCTCCGCAAGCTTTGGGATCCGCCCGGGGCCACTGTCAAATGGACCTCGCCAAGTACCTTTGACTTGATACAACACAATGATCCACTATAATGGTTCAACGTTGCTTCGTTGGATTGTTGACGTTTCCGTTTGATCGTTGATTT
>CACYCQ010000407.1:0-5580 GCA_902772995.1 uncultured Eubacteriales bacterium | reverse complement strand
TGGCACACGCTGAACGACGATGAAAGGGAGAAACTTCACAATGGATCTTCATGCTCATTTTACAGCATTTTTCTCAGCAGGCGGTATGTTTCCCTGTACATCCGCTCTCGCCCTTTTCCAAGCAGATACGATATATCCTCCCGGCATGCCTTCTGGCTTAACAATTCCGGGCACAAATAACTCCTTTCTGTTTCTCATGGGCTGAAGGAATGGACCCTGTTTTAAGTTCATTTTAGGTTGTGGCGATATACTCCAATTGTTCCCGAGGGGAACAAGTCGGACAACACAGAAAAGGAGTATATCAACATGAAGAAAACCTTATTAAACGTTTCACAGCTGGGATGGGGAGAGCGTCTCCGCATCGTGAACCGCTGCCGAAAGAATGGAGCGGCATCATGAAAAAGCTGACATGGCGTATTCCGTTGGACATACTTTTAGTTTTCTTGTTCACGACGGTCTTCAGCAAAAATGTAATCAGTCTGACATATCATGAAGTAATTGGACTGGCCCTCTTCGCCCTGATCCTCGTTCATGTATTCTTTCTCAATAGTGCCTGGGTAAAGGGAGTCGCAGCGAAGCTGTTTCAACGGAAAATGCCAAATAAGACACGTTTGATTGCGTGCGTGGATCTATTGCTTGGCTTCTCTTTTCTTCTGATTATCATAAGCGGCGTGTTAATTTCCAAGAAACTATTCGGATTCGGGCTGAAAGCGCCCTGGATCGTCATCCATTTCTTCTGTACGGCGCTTATGATTATCCTGATTGGTGTACATCTCGGATTGCATTGGGAATATCTCAAAAGCGGAATCGGCAAGCGTTTGACTTGGCTCAGGCTTCCTCAGAAAGCTGCCTTTGTTCTCTCTGCTTTGATCTGTGTTTTCGGGATATACAGTCTGTTCACATCCTCCCTCGGAAACTGGCTTTCCAGACCCTTTGTCACATTTGAAGGCCACGAAGAAAGATCAGTCGTGCAGGTAGAAGTAGAAACCAGAACTGACGAACAAAGCGGACGGAGTGTCGCTCGCAACGTAGACGGAATGAATAACCGGCCTGAGGAATATGACAACGCAGAAAGCGGCGGCGCCAGCAGACACGGTCAGCAGCCGTTCAGCCTGCTGCGCCTTTTCAACCTGATTCTAACTTATTTTTCTATCTTTTTTGTGATTGGAAAGGTAATTAATTTTCTCGATCATGCCTTGTACAATAAGAAACATAGCATAACATGTAGTTAATGTTCTGGCATATCGGAGAAGGGGCCTTTGTTATAATTGTAATTCTAATCAAGAAGAGAAAGTAAAAAAAAGAGCCCTCCAACGGCTCTTTTTCTACTTCTATGTCAATTATAAATGTTGACTAATTTCCCTTTTAGAGTGATGAATGGGACACCACAAAGAAAGGGGTTACAAAAAATGAAAGAGGCCTTTTTTGAGAAACGGGCAATCCCTGAACGGAAAACCAAAGACCGGAAAAAACCCGCCTCCTCAGGATTAAGGGGGCGGGTTTTACAGGAATCATGTGGCATAGGAGTGGAGCCCCGGCATGATGAGGTTGACGCCGGCAAAGGTGAAGATGACCAGCACAAGCGCCACGAGGGCGGCCAGGGCCATCCGCTTTCCCTGCCAGCCGGCGCGCAGGCGCTGGTGCAGGCAGATGGCATAGAAGATCCAGGTGATCAGGGCCCAGGTCTCCTTGGGGTCCCAGCTCCACCAGCTGCTCCAGGCCTGTTCGGCCCAGATGGCGCCGGAGAAGATGACCACAGTCAGCAGCAGGAAGCCCAGGCAGATCATGCGGTAGATCATGTAATCGATCTGAAGGAGGGCCTCATCCCCCTCCTTTTCTCCGCGGCCGCACCTGACCAGGTAGGTCGCCCCGAGGGCGCCCGCAATGGCGAAGGAGGCGTAGGAGAAGGCGGCGGAGCCGATGTGCAGGGCGAACCAGGTGGAGCGCAGGGCGGGCATCAGGTCCCGGATCTCCATGGGCTGGAAGGCGGCATACGAGAGGATCAGGAAGGTGGCGGGCATGGCGGCGGTCATGATCCAGTCTCTGCGCATCCGGGCGTGGAGCGCGAAGGCCATGAGGCTGCAGGCCAGGGCAAAGCCGGAGGCGAACTCGAACTGGTTGGCCAGGGGAAGACGCCCGGCAGCGATGCCCCGCCACAGGGTATAGCCCAGATGTGCGGCCAGGGCGGCGGCAAAGGCCATCCGGGCGAAGCGGCACAGGGAGGGGCGCTTCAGGCTGACCCCGGCAAACTGCAGGCAGGTGGCGGCAAAGGCGAACACCACCGCGGCAAAAAACAGGATGTTCATGGGGAGACCTCCTTGGGTTTGTCAGGGCGGCCAACTGCGGACAATCCCGCCTGCAGTTCCTGCAGGATCCCCTGGGGGGATTTGGGACACACCAGGGCAAAGGCGTCCTGCTCCACCCGGATGAAGACCGGGACGGCGAAAAAGCAGAGGTACAGCCCGGCCACCATCAGCGCGAACCCCAGGTAGAGCCCGGCATAGAGCAGGGGCTCCGTGCGCTTGATGCGCAGCCCCGGGTATTCAAGGGGGGAGAGGAAGGTGAAGGTGATATCCCCGATGCGGATGTCATCTCCCGGAAACGCCAGCACGGAGGCGGACATGCCGGAGGTGATGGAGCGCAGGTCGTAAACCGGGTCCGGATAGGAGCCGCTGGTGCTGGTGATCAGGGTTATGCTGCCGTCCTCCTCCTCCACATAGCCGGGATAGAGGGCGTTGAAGAAGATGCCGTTCTGTCCGTCGATGGACAGGAAACAGGACTCGGTGAGGGGAACGGTCTCCCCGGCGCCGTTGGCGCGGTTGAGGATGCGGACCTGACCGGCGGTCCCGCAGGTCTGCTGGTAGATCCTGTAGGGGCCGAAGGCCAGAGGGGCGTTCACCCGGACATCCGCCTCTCGAAGGAGGCTGCCCTTTGCGTCCGTGACCCGCAGACGGCTGGCATAGTCGAGGCTGCCCCGGGCATCCTCGATGTGGAAGCTCTCACAGGTGATGCAGGTGCCGTCTGGAAGCGTCAGGCTCTTTCCGGGAAGGACCGTCCGGTCCTCCACCGTGGGGGTGGTCAGGGTCAGCGTTCCGAAGAGCAGCACCAGCAGAATGGACAGATGGACGAGGCTGGAGCCGGCGATGCCCAGGGGGGAGCGGACGTAGATGAGGCAGTCCCCCTCCGTCCGGGCGCGGAAGCGGCGGGAGAGCAGCAGTTTCCGGAAGTCCTCCGCCGGGACGCCGCCAAGGGAATGGGCGGGTGCGGCGGTGCAGGCGGCGCGGCGCAGTGCGGCGGCCTTTCCCGGCAGGGAGGGCAGGCGCACCAGCGAGCACAGCAGCAGGTTGATGCACAGCAGCAGCTCCAGGACCCGGAAGGGGAGCGAATGGAACACGTCCGTCAGCCCCAGGCGCACGAGCCAGGAGGCGGCATCGGCGCCGTAGCGGCGGACATAGTCCATGGGGGACTGCTGCTGGGGGATCAGGGAACCCGCCAGGGAGAGGAGCATCACCAGGACCAGCAGCAGCATGCCGAAGGCCATGGACCGGAAAAAACGCAGAAGCGGACGCATAGGCAGCTGGCCTCCATAAAAGAGCGGCGGGACAGGTTCCGTCCGGAGGCTGTCCCGCCGCTGGGAGTATGAAGATTACACGTCGAATTGCTTGAGTGCCGCGTTGATGAAGGCTTCCGCCTTGTCAAGGCAGTTGTTGTCGAGCCGGGAATTGTGGGCGCCTTCGCTGTTCTCCACGAACACGAAATCCCAGTACCACTGGCCCTTGCGGTTGAGGGCGCGCACGGTTGAAAGGCGCTCCTCGCTGAGGGTGCCCTTTTCCACGGCTTCGGCCAGGCGGTTGGTGAGCTCCTCCAGCTTGGCGCCGATGGCCACGGTCCGTGCCTCCATCTTTTCCTGGATGCCGTGGACAAAGCCCGGCAGGTCGCTGTGGCAGGCGGTGCAGGAGGCCATGATGCTTTCGCTCTCCAGCGGGGAGACCCACTTGTGGGAAACGAAGTCCTTTCCTTCGCTGCTCCGGGCGGTTCCCATGTGGCAGTCCGCGCAGGTGAAGGTATCCCGGTGGACGGAGCCCTCGCCCAGGAAGGTCTCCATTTCCGGGTGCTGGGCCTTGAGGATGCCCACGCCGGTGCGGGGATTGGTGTAGTCGGAGTAGCCCATGGATTCGTACAGGTCGTACATGGCATCCGGGTTCATGGCCGCCAGGCCCTCGTAGGGCAGGCGGGTGGCCTTGGTGTCGGGGTCAAAGTAGTACTCCACGTGGCACTGGCCGCAGGAGGCGTTCTGCGCGGCGACACGGTCAAAATCGCTGCCCAGCGCGTCGATGAGGTAGGTATGGGTGACGGTGATGCCCCGGGAGGGGTCGCTTTCATGGCAGGTATAGCAGCCGAGGCTTTCGTTGACCCGGGGCAGCACGTCCTCGAAGGGTTTGGAATAGGCGGACACGCCCTCCTGGTTGACCATCCAGGTGTAATCGGCGGTCTTGCAGGTGAAGCAGTTGGCCAGGGCATGGGGGCGCCCGGTTTCCTTCAGGTCCGCGACGTTGTAGTAGTGGCCGCGGGCGCTGCCGTAGGAATAGGCAAAGCCGTAGCCCTCGTAGATGGTGGCGATCATGGGGTACTGGGCGACATAATCCGTGACCTCGCTGTTTTCCGCGTTGGCCATGTAGCTCTCGTAAATGTCCGGGTAGGTGGTTTTCCAGGAATCCGAGGGGATCAGGGTGACGCCTGTTCCGGTTTCCACCCTGCGGGCAGGCTCTGCCGCAAGGGCACAGCAGGCGGCGCAAAGCAGCACCGCCAGAACGGGAATCAGTCTGCGCATGGACAGACCTCCTTTCAGCGCAAAAGGGTGATGTTTTGAGCAGACGTGCAGTCCGTCTGCCATAAGAGGAGTGTACTAAACAGAAGAATGTCTGTCAAGGTCGGGGGAGGAGCTTTCTTCAATATTGGATACGGCATTTTTGAGGGCCGGGACCTCTCCGGCAGAAGCGGGTCAGGGGGCGGGAGGCGGCGGAAAGAGGGGGATGATCTGCAAAGGGGGGACAGGCGAAGCGGGATGCGGGGTGCAGCCCGCAGGGGAAGGCGCGCGGGCAGCACGGGAGAAGAGGGAACACGGGAGGACGCGGCAACGGGAATGGGGATTTGGCGGGAGTCTGATGAAAGGCATGGCTTCGGAAAGGAAGACGGGGGCCTGAAGGTGACACGGGCGGCCCGCGGCGCCGGAAGATTTGCGGCGGAAATGACTGACCTGCGGCCGAATCCGGCCCGAATTCCCCGCACTTTGATCAATATTTGATTGCATCGTTCTGATTTTATGGTAAAATAGCAATGTAAGACTGATATGGAGAACCGGAAGGGTGGTGTGCAGTGAAACAGTTTCAGACCACATACATCAGCGCTGCGCAGTTCGGCAATGTCCTTGAGGAGTGGCGGGACTGGCAGCTTAGACATGAGGCGGGACAGGCCGTCATGCATCTGCTCAATCAGGATGCGGACATCCACCACGTTTACAGGGCCTGCGAGCTCATCCGCAAGCATATGCCGGACGCCCTCTACCTGGGCGCCTCCGCA
>CACYCQ010000406.1:0-2086 GCA_902772995.1 uncultured Eubacteriales bacterium | reverse complement strand
CTGCAAGCTGATCATCTGCCACCTGGGCAACGGCTCCTCCCTGTCCGCCGTGGTCAACGGCAAGGTCGTGGACACCTCCATGGGCCTGACGCCTCTTGAGGGCCTGCTCATGGGCAGCCGCTCCGGTGACGTGGATCCGGCCGTGCTGGAGTACATCATGGACAACACCGGCATGGACATCCACGAGATGCTCAACACCCTCAACAAGAAGTCCGGCTTTGCGGGCCTGTCCGTCTCCAGCGACATGCGCGACGTGAAGGAAGCCGCCGCCAAGGGCGATCCCCTGGCCAAGGCCGCGGTTGAGGTGTGGACCTACAGGGTTCAGAAGTACATCGGCGCTTACAATGTGGCCGTGGGCGGCGCGGACGCCATCATCTTCACCGCGGGCATCGGCGAAAATGACCTGCAGGCGGCTGAGGACGTCATCGGCGGTCTGGCCTTCCTGGGCGTCAAGATCGATCCGGCAAAGAACAAGCGCGGAAATGCGGGCGTGATCTCCACCGACGACTCCACCATCAAGGTGCTGCGTCTGGCCACCAACGAGGAGCTGCCCATCGCCCGCGATACCCTGGAGATCGTGACTGCCCTGTAATCCGCCTGATTTCTTCTTGACAAGAAAAAAACGGGTGCGTATAATACGCGACGGTCTGTTCAGAGGTGATTTCATGATACTGGATATAACCCGGGGAATTCAGAACAAGGGCATTGAGGTGCGTCTTTGCCTGGAGGAAAAATGGGAAAAGGACCAGTGGCGTGGAGACACCCTGACCTATATCTCGCCAGTGGCCTTTGAGGGATCCTACCTGATCACGGAGGATACGGTGGTGGTCCGGGGCCGGGCGAAAGTGTCAATAGAGGCTCCCTGTGCCCGCTGTCTGGAAAGCGCGAGGCTGGATGTGGCGGCGGATATCGAGGAAGCCTATATTAGGGACAGGAACGGGGATTTGGACCAGCAGCGCTCCGATGACGAGCAGTACACCTACTCGGGCCACTGCATCGACCTGACGGACGCGGTGCGTTCTGCACTGCTGCTGGAGCTTCCCTCCCGCATCCTCTGCAAGGAGGACTGCCGGGGTCTGTGTCCCATATGCGGGGTTAACTTAAACAATACTACGTGTTCATGCCAGAAGGATCCGGCCCGCAGAAATCCTTTTTCGGCATTAGCAGAATTGCTGAACGAGGATGAGGAGGTGTAAAAATGGCAGTACCCAAGGGGAAAATTTCCAAGTCCCGCGGCCGCATGCGCCGTGCGAACTGGAAGCTGACTGCACCGGCGATCGTCAAGTGCCCCAGGTGCCAGCAGATGATGCTGGCCCACCGTGTCTGCAAGAAGTGCGGATACTATGACGGAAAGCAGGTTGTCGTCATCGAGGAAAAGAAAGTTGAAGCCAAGGCTTAAAAAACAGACCCTCCCCGCTTGCGGGGAGGATTTGTTTTTCTTTTGACAATCTATACGGGCAATGCTAAGATATTGCAGGAAAAAAGGAGGCCCCTGGCCTTCCTCTGACAAAGATCAACAACAAGTGAATGGAGGCTACATTCCATGGCAAAAAAGACAATTGACGATATCAAGGTATCCGGAAAACGGGTTCTGGTCCGCTGCGACTTTAATGTCCCCATGAAGGACGGCAAGATCACCAATGACAAGCGCATTGTGGCGGCCCTTCCCACCATCCGCAAGCTGATTGCCGACGGCGGCCGCGTGATTCTGTGCAGCCATCTGGGCAAGCCCAAGAACGGGCCCGAGGAGAAGTTCTCCCTGGCGCCTGTGGCCGTGCGCCTTTCCGAGTACCTGGGAAAACCCGTCGCCTTTGCCAACGATGACAACGTGGTGGGCGAGAATGCCCGGGCGGCCGTGGCGGCCATGAAGGACGGCGACGTGGTGCTGCTGCAGAACACCCGTTTCCGCAAGGAAGAGACCAAGAACATCGAAGACTTCAGCAAGGAACTGGCTTCCCTGGCTGACGCCTATGTGGACGACGCCTTCGGCTCCTGCCACCGTGCGCACTGCTCCACCGCCGGCGTGACCGCCTATACCAGCCCCAACGTGGCCGGTTACCTGATCGGCAAGGAACTGTCCATCATG
>CACYCQ010000405.1:0-14860 GCA_902772995.1 uncultured Eubacteriales bacterium | reverse complement strand
CCCTCCCGCAGGAGCAGCACCCGGGGAAGGTCCCGGGACAGGAACAGTCCCGGCGCCTCCGTCACGGAATAGGCGCCGCAGTGCCGGAAGGCGATGACGTCCCCGGGGGCGATGCGCCCGAAGGGCGCCGCGCGCACCAGCACGTCCGCCGTGGTGCACAGGCTGCCGCAGACCATGACCGGTCCCGGCGCGCCCTGGGCATGCTCCGCCCCTTCAAGCAGCTCCATCACGGGCACGCGCATGCCCATGCTGCCTCCATAATAGTTGAGATGGTGCATGCCCCCGTCCACAATGGCGTAGGTCTGGCCCTTGACCACCTTCACATCCTCGACGGTGGTCAGGTAGGTCCCGCACTCGCTGGCCAGGTACCTGCCCATCTCCACCGTCACCGGGGCCTTTTCCTGGAGCGCATGAAGGTCCGGGGCAAGCTCCCGGAGCAGCTGCAGGGGATCCTCCCGGTCCTCATTGTCAAAATAGGGATAATACAGCCCGGTGCCGTACTCCACGCTCTCAGCGGCAAACCCGTGCGCGTCCCTGAGTTCGTCGATGAACTCCGAGAGCATCTGCAGCTCTCCCCGCTGGTCCTTGAGGCGCTTTCTCTGGGTGCCGGAAAAGTAGTGAAGACCGCACATGTGCAGATGAGGGAAGCGCTCCCTCGTGTCCACCAGGCCGATCAGGTCCGCGCGGTCCATGCCAAACTGGGAGCCCGCGCTCAGGCGCAGAAGCACCCGCAGGGTCACGCCCGCCTTCGCCGCCCCCTCCTCCAGAAGCGCCGCCTGCAGGGGGGATTCGCAGGAGAACAGCCGCACGCCGAAAGCGATGGCGTCACGGATATGCGGACCGGTTTTGTTGACGCCCGAGAGCAGGATCCGCTCCGGGGCCATCCCTGTCCTTTGGCAGATGGCAAACTCCCCCGGGGAACAGACCTCCAGCAGACTGACCTCCCCGGACATGGCCTCCACCAGGAACGGGTTCGCCTTGATGGAATAGCACAGCCGCACCGGCGAGAGGATCTCGCTGCAGGCGCGGGCGCGGGTGAGGAGGGCGTCCTCGTCAAAGCAGTACAGGGGGGTTGCGGCCCCCGCCAGGATTTCCCGCAGTGTCACAGCCGCTTCCCCCTCTTCTCCTCATACAGATTCATGAGCGCCTGCCGGTCGATTTTGCCGTTCTTGTTGAGGGGCATGGTCTCCACCTGCACAAAGATGTTGGGAATCATGTATTCCGGCAGGGTGACGCGAAGCTGCTCCCCGGCCTGGACCCGGTCCAGCTCGCCGCTGACAAAGGCCAGGATCTTGCCCTTCTTTTCCAGGTACTGGCAGCAGGCCCGGTCCACTCCCGGCAGGGCCTGCAGGGCCGTATCGATCTCCGTCAGCTCGATGCGGTGGCCCATGTGCTTGACCTGGAAATCCTTGCGGGAGACATACACCAGCTCGCCGTTTTCTCCGATGCGCACCAGGTCGCCGGTGCGGTACATGGTCTCATTCCAGCATGGATTGAGGGGATTCTGCACAAACACCTGGGCGGTGCGCTCCGCGTCCCGGTAATATCCCAGCGCCACGCTGCTCCCGCACACGCACAGCTCCCCGACGCCCCCGGGCTGCGTGACCTCCCGGTTCTCCTCGTCCAGCAGGAACACCCGCTCGTTGTCAAAGGGAATGCCGATGGGCAGGGATTCCCCCTCCGCAAACTCCCGGTCCAGCACATAGTAGGTGCAGTTGCAGGTGATCTCCGTAGGCCCGTAGAGGTTCACATACATCGCCTGCGGCAGATAGCGGCGCAGCTTGTTGAGGTGCCTGACCGGCATGACCTCCCCGGAGAAGAGGATGCCCCGCACCGTCTCCGGGGTCCGGTAGGCCAGGGCGTTCATGGTGGTCAGGAAGCACAGGGCGCTCACCGCCCAGACCATCAGGGTCACCCGCCTGTCGCACAGGAAGTCCATGAGGACCACCGGCTGGGTAAAATAGGACGTGGGAATGATCTCCACCCTGGCTCCCGTAAAGATGCCGCTGTAGATGTCCTTGACCGACACGTCAAAATCAAACGGCGCCTGATTGGCCAGCACATCCTCCCGGGTGATGGAAAAGGTCCGGACAAAGACCGGGATGAAATCCAGCACATTGCGGTGGCACACCACCACGCCCTTGGGGGTGCCGGTGCTTCCGGAGGTAAAATTGACGTACAGGGGATCCAGGTCCGTCATGGCGCCGCGGCGGGCCCGGAGCAGCTCCCCGTCCTCCGGTTCCTGCCGGATCTCCTCGATGAGCAGCACGGGCAGGCTGGTGATTTCGGCCAGCTGCGCGGCATGCTCCCGGTCCGTCACCACCAGACGGGCCTGCAGGGTCTCCAGCATCGCCTGAATCCTCGCCGCAGGGTGGCGAAGATTCAGCTGGGAATAGGCGCAGCCGGCATACACCGCGCCCATGAATCCCACGATGGAGGCGGTGCCCTTCTCAAGATAAAACGGCACCACCGTGCGTCCGGGAGTCAGCTTTGCCATGCAGCTGCCGGCGCGGCGCGCCTCCTCCCTCAGCCGGGCAAAGGTGATTTCGCTCTCAGGGTCTGCAAAAGCCACCTTCTCCGGATTTTCCCGGCAGGTTGCCTCCAGCCGGTCCAGTATCAGATTCTCCATAGTTTCCACCTCACCATCCTGCAGGATGCTGTTTGGCAAATGCATTGTAGTCGCCGGGATAATCATAGAACACCCGGGGATCCTGCTCCCCGCCCACGGGCCGCGCATAGACCCGCAGCTGGCACTCCTCCGGCACCTCAAACTGATAGGTGTTTTCCTCGCTGTAGTCCTGAAGCGTGTATTCATCTCCGCCCGGCGTCACGAGGACGAAGCGGTACTCCGCCTCCACGTCCAGGCCGGCATTGCACCCGGCCACATACTCCCCTGCGCTGTACTCTTCGTCGTACTCTTCGTCGTACTCTTCGCTGTCATTCACCGGGAACAGCCAGGTGTTGGTCACCCGGTCGATGCTGTCCAGGTACTCCCACCGGCTGGGGAAGAACCATCCGGTCATGTCCCCGCCCTTCAGGTACGTATCAAGGACCTTTCCCACCACTTCCGAAAACAGGGCGGCGCCCTCCTCGTTCAGGTGGAAGGGGTCATAATAGTACCCGTCCAGTTCCGGCAGCAGCTGAGGGGTGGCCATCTGCAGGTTGATGCAGTCCATGTGATTTTCCTGGCAGAACTTCTGAAGGTTCTCGCAGTAGCTCAAAAAGGACGGCTGCGAAAGGACCCGGGCCGCGTGCTGGGGGCAGATGAGCACCAGGAACCGGCTGCCGCGGCTCTCCACCAGGTCCCGGAATTCCAGAATACGCCGCTTGCAGTTGTCGTACATGGGCGCCCAGTCCACATCATTCTCATCCCGGTAAAGCATCTGGCGGATGGAGGCTTCTCCCTCCTCCGTGCCCGTCTGGTGGGCCACGTACCCGCGTCCCCTGTAGACGGCACCGTCAGGCATCTCTTCCTCGATCTTTGAGAAGGCCTCCTTTGCATTGAGGTGGAAGGCGATGGTCTTGGACACATCCTCCAGATTTTCCACGCCGAAGCCGCGCATGCGGATCAGCCTCTCCAGATACTGATGGTCATCTCCCGCCGTATCCAGATAGTACCGCAGCCGGGTGCCCAGTCCCTTCAGGAAGGGGCCGCCCTTGTAGTTGGCCTCGGGGGACTCCTTCACCGCATTGAGGATGTCCGGTTCCATGCACAGGACCACCAGCTTCGGATTGTTTTTCACATACATGTTTTCCGTGACCGCCCTGAGCATCTGCAGTCCCGCGCTGACCACCGTCACGTCAAAGGTCTTCAGGCCCGTCTCACGGGTGATGACCTCCGGGTCCATCTGGTACTCCACCACGGAGGAGCCCACCATGGCCAGTTCGATATCGTCCGCCTCCTGCATCTCCCGGATGATCACCGCGCTGACGGCATCCGTCCGGGTAAAGACCATGCTGATCAGGGGCAGTGCGATGCCCAGAAACACAAAGAACAGGAGAAAGGCCATCCATTTTCCGAATTTCTTCATCGCTCTTCCTCCTCAGAACACCGCGTACATGAAGGAACCCGCCGCCACGTCCGATCCCACGAACCACGCGACGGTCAGGGTGCACAGCCCCAGCAGCAGCACATAGCGCACGGGTACCGGCAGGGAGAGCAGTCTTCCCCGCACGTCCACGCCCCGCTCCCGCAGGAGGGAAACGCCAAAGAGCAGAAGGGTACCGATGCCCAGGATCCACCACCCGTTCATGTCCACGCCGTAATCCAGCAGCACGCCGGAGGTAAAATCCTCCATGCGGAAGCGGGTCACGGTGTTGTTCATCAGGACGAAGGCGTCCATGCCTTCAAGGCTGCGGTCAAAGTACCATCCGATATTGACGATCAGGAAGGTCCGCAGCACCCGGAAGATGTGGAAGGGGACGGAGGCGCACAGCCTGGGGAAACGCTCCGCAAAGCCCCTGAACAGGGGCTCCATCAGGGCGGACACCGCCAGGATCACGCCGTTGTAGAGTCCCCAGAACAGGTAATTGGCCCTCGCCCCGTGCCACAGGCCCACCAGGAGGAACACCAGGATGTTGCCCAGTGCCGCCGGAAGGGTCCTTGCCAGCTGGGGCATGTGTTTTTTCAGTTTCTTTCCAAGGGCGGCCATGGGCCGGGACAGCGCAAAGGGATAAAAGACGTAGTCCCTCATCCATGCGCCCAGGCTGATGTGCCATCTGCGCCAGAAATCGCCCAGGGAAACCGCAAAGTAAGGCTGTCTGAAGTTGGGCGTCATGTGCACACCGAACAGTTCCGCAATGCCCATGACGATGTCGATGCCGCCGGAAAAGTCACAGTACTGCTGCAGGGAGTACATCAGCACGCCCATGACGATGCTGGCCCCCTCGCTGTATTCCGGGTCCGCGAAAACCTCATCCACAAAGGGCATGGCCCGGTCAGCCAGCACGCGTTTTTTGAAAAAGCCCCAGAGGATCAGAAGCAGCGCGCGGCGAAGGCCCTCCAGGTCCACGCTGGCCGGCTCCTCCAGCTGTCCGGAAAGCTGCTCCCACCTGCCGATGGGGCCCTGGATCAGCTGCGGGAAGAAGCTGACAAACAGCAGGAACTTCAGATAGTTCCGCTCCGGTCTGGCCTTCCCCTGATAGCAGTCAATCACATATCCGGTGGACTGGAAGGTGTAAAAGGAAATGCCCAGGGGAAGCAGCAGCCCGAATTCGGAATCCTGTCCCAGCCAGCTCAGCACGTCCCCCGTATACTTGAGAACACCGAGAAGACCGAAGTTCAGCAGAAGGCATCCGATCAGCCAGACGCGCTGTCCTGCCTTTGCCTGCTGCTTGAACAGTTTCTTTTCCGTCCTGTCCGAAATCCCTGCCAGAGCGGCTTTGGATTTTTCCGCAATGCGTCCCATCTGCAGCGCGGAAAACCAGGTGGAGGTCGCCGTCAGCAGGATAAATGGCAGCGCCCGCACATCCATGCTGGCATACCACGCAAGCCCTCCCAAGAGCAGCAGGAAGGACCTGAAGCGCCGGGGAACAATCCTGCACAGCAGCGCAAGCGCCAGGGAAAACCCGATGAGAATGGCTAATGACATGTCCATGCCTCTCTTATTCATGTATTGCCGAGTCTGCATATATAGACTCATCCTGCAGTATACCACGCAAATCCGGCTCTGAACAGACAAACGTGTGTATGTGATATTGCTTTTATCTCGGGCCGGCGGGCTCCCGTCCCGCCGCGCAAAGCCCTCTCCCCGGAGCCCTCCGGCAGCTGCGGGGCTCTTCAGCGTGCACGATGGAAAAGCCAGATTCCATGAAGAATCTGGCTCGACAGGAAAGATCGGCAATCCGATTTACCTATTTGGACCGCACGCCGGTGTCCGGAGCAGGGAGCCTGCTTGACACGCGGCACGCGGCCGTTCTGCAGCGCTGCGCGCCGTCTCCGGGGGACGGCCTATTTCACCTTTGTCAGAATCAGGTCCACCATTTCGCCGACGTTTTTCAGGCCTCCCACCTGGCCCATGTTGAACTTGATTTTGAACATGTTCTCAACGGCCACCATCAGGTTGATGTGCTCCAGCGAATCCCAGTCCTCAATGTCGTTTGCCGTCGTGGCATCGCTGACATGAATGGATTCATCATCGAATACATCCTGAAACACCTCATCCAGCTTCTCGTAGACTTCCTCTCTGGTCATCGTATCCCTCCCCGGGCCCTCCGGGCCCTCTTTGTTCTCTTCCGGCATGCCGGTCTTCACCGGTCCCTCTTTTTCCTGAAACCCGCCGCTCAGCCGTTTACGGGGCCGTTCAGGTCCGAGGTGACCTCAATCACCGTCTGCCGGTCGCTGTACGTGCCGGGGACCTGGTATTCCCAGACGGTCCCCCCTCTTTCATCGCTGCCGGCCGGTGCAAAGCCCATCGTCTCATAAAACGACCTGACCATTCCATTCTTGGCCGTCGGATAATACACGCCAAGGATCCTGCGCATTCCCAGTTTCATGCATTTGCGGATCAGCGTATCCATCATGGCCGATTCCATTTCACGCTTCAGAACGCGGCAGCTCATCAGCCAGAGATCGATCCGGCAGGTATCGCCCTCCAGGTGCCCGATCACCACGGACACGACGCCATTGTCTCCAAAGCAGTCCTCGAGCTTTCCGTACATCGTCAGGTAGCTGCCGTCCGCCGCCAGCGCTTCAATTTCGCTTTGGGTATAGCGCCGCGTCGTCAGGTTAAACTGGTTGCTTTTGTTGGTGAGCTGCGCGATCCTGCCCATGTACATGGGCTCAAAGGGCAGAATCCTCGCCTTCATCCCCAGGCTCCTCAGATACGACTCGTAATCCGGAAAGCTCTTTTCCTGCATCCGGCGGGCCGCGTTGCTCCTGTACATTTCATTGCGCCTGAAATCATCCTCTGACAGGACGGTGGCCTCAAAAAAGCCGTTGCGGTCAATATTCCTGATGTATTCGCAGACCTCTCCGATTTCCGGTGCCGCAACCCCCGGCAGCTGCCCCGTCACGATGTGCCGCTCCGCGGGATTGTCATCCACGAAAACCAGACTCTCCGGCAGCAGCCCGAGAGAATCCGCGATGTCCGCAAAGTTGCGGTCCTTGGGATCCCAGTTTGCCCGGATGACGATGAAATCCTCCGGATGCAGCTCGCTGTCAGGATGATTGAGTCCGGCGAGGGCATTGCTTTCCTCATTCTTGGAGTCGACATTGAGAAGTATTCCCAGATCCCTGTGCGCCTTCAGGTACCGCTGGAATTCGGAATACGCCTGTCCGAGGGAGGTTTCAGGCCCCAGTTCAATGTTCTCCACGCCGTCATCTCCGATGACGCCTCCCCACAGCGTGTTGTCCAGGTCCAGAACAAGGCCCTTCTTGTTTTTGCCAAGCAGGGACTTGATGATGTTTGACACGTTGAAGGAGAGATAGGGAATGGCATTCACGTTGACCGCATACTTGTACATATGCCAGTAAAACGGATCTGACCATGCCGTCAGCCCGTAATCCGCCGACAGGTAATTGACGTCGCAGATGTAAAAATGCTCGTGGTCTGCCGCGTAATCATAAAAGCGCAGATTGAGCCGGGTCAGGAAATTCGTTGCCCCGTGCACATCCCAGGCGTCCCGGTTGCCAAGCAGACGGTAATAGGGCATTTCCATGTTGTTCTGGATAATCGGGCAGTGGTAGACCGCCTCGAGCCGGTCCCACATGGCCCTGAAGCGTTCGTATTCGCTCTCCAGCAGCGCGTTGACCGCATCCTTTGCATCCCTGAGCGAGGGCAGGGCCGTGACGTTCCTGCAGCAGGTGCAGATATAGATGATATCCGGCGCGAAGGCTTCAAGCTCAGCATTCGGGAACATCGCGTCCTGATAGTACTGGTTGTACTCCGACTCATAGAACGAAGGCTCGATTCCCTGGTCCAGCAGGAACAGTTCAAGCATCAGGCGGATGTTGCTCGTCGTGTATCCGCCGAGTATGGCAATCTTCTTGCAAACCCTTCCGGTCCCGTCCCCCAGCAGCTGGCGGCGCAGTTTCTTTTTGTGCGAAAGGATGGCCTCCGCATCAAAGGGATATTGAAGTTCTTTCAAAACAAGCCTCCTGTGGCCCGCATGAGCGCGGCCGCATCCATATGTTTCAGCTTAGAACTGTTCGTAAACGAAAAACGTATCGCCAAAGTATCCCAGCAGCAGCGCAAGGCCTGCACACATCAGCAGGAGCGCAAGTCCCCGCACGGTGCCAAGGTCCTGAACAGGATAGAATCCCTCCGGTTCAGGAAGGCCCTCCCTGTGCTGGCGGAGAATTGCCATCAGGGTTGCCGCACCCAGCAGCACAAATCCGGCAATGCACCAGAACGACATGAATGAGACGCCGGCGTGGGGCACAAAGAGCGCGCGGTAAAACCCGGCCGCCTCCCTGACAGTCCCGGTCCTGAAAAAGACCTGAATGAGATTGATCAGGAGGAAATTCGCCAGGATGGAGATCACGCGGCCCGCTTTTCCCCAGGACGGGGCTCCCGACTTTTTGCGGGCCTGCGCAAACAGCTTCTGGATGACGTAAAAGATGCCGTGCAGCAGACCGAATATGGCGAAATTAAACCCTACGCCATGCCAGATGCCGCTGATCAGGAAGGTGATGACGGCAGCGGCGGATTCCGGCAGCAGCTTGTGCTTTTTTCTGAATTCCTTCGGCATGCCCGCCATTTTTCTGCGGAAATGCACCGCCAGCGGATTGAACAGATAGGTCTGCAGCCATGCCGTCAGCGTCATGTGCCATCTGTTCCAGAATTCGCTGATGTTGCTGGTGATGAACGGCAGATTGAAGTTCGGCTGCAGCTTGTAGCCGATCATCCGGCTCATGCCGATGGCCATGTCGGAATAGCCCGAAAAGTCAAAATACAGCGCCGGCATGTTGGCGATCATGGCCAGAAAGAGCGTTCCGTTGTCGAAGGCGGAAGGCGCAAAGAAGACGCTGTCAAGGAACCTCGCCATATGATTGGCCAGCACGGCCTTCTTAAAGAACCCGAACACAAAGATCTGGATGCCCACGGCAAAGGATTCCCGGGTCATCCGCCGCGACTGCCGGAGCTGCGGCAGAAAGTCATTTCCCCGGACAAGCGGCCCGCACAGAAGCTTTGGGAAATAGGCGATGAGCAGCGCGACATTGATGAGGCTGGTTTCCGCCGGGCATTTTCCCCAGGAGACATCCATCAGGTAGCTGATCGCCGTGAAGATGTAGAACGAAATGCCCACGGGCGCCGCGATTTGAAGAAGGGTCACCTGGCGGCCCGTCACCGCCGAAAAGGTACCCAGAAGGAAATTGAAGTACTTGAAATAGCCGAGCAGAAGCACCAGACAGGTGACTAGCAGTCCGGCCGCCAGGGGCTTTCGGGGCTCCGGGCAGCGCTCAATGAACCGGCCGCCGGCGTAGGTGAGGCCAATGACGCCGGCAGTGCACAGGCAGAATTCCGGACGGTACAGACAGATCACGTAAAAGCTGGCCGCCAGCAGCAGCAGCTTCTTGATCACCGGGGCTGTCTTTGGCCCCGTCAGATGCTCCGCAAGAAAAATCAGCAGCAGCAGCACCGCGGCAAACGGATAAAAGCTGAGATCGTTGAAAGACATGCGCATCTCCTACAGTTTCTCGATAATCCGGGCAATCTCGTCTGCGAACATGGCATGCCCATCGGTATTGAAATGACCGTCGCCTATGGCGGAATTCACAAAGCCGTAGGGCAGTTTATGATTCTGCGCGTATTCCGAGGCAAACCTTCCGCTCATGTCCAGGAACCAGATCCCGTTTTTTTCGCAAAGGTCCGCAAACTGCCGGATCGTACTGGCATCGCTCCACACCTGCAGGCTCCCGTCCGCATTGATGGATGCCTTGGGATGGTAGGCGATGATCAGCCGGGTTCCCGCACGCTCCGCAATTCCGTGGAGCCACTGGGTGAACCGGTCAAGGACCTCCTCATCGTTTTTCGGCGCATCCAGGAGAGAATCCGAAATGCCGTCCTCATTGTCCCTTCCCGCTCCGGCAGCCGCTTTCTGATAGCTCTCCAGCTGCGAATGCAGCAGGCGCAGGAAATGGTTCTGACGGGCGAAACCGGAAAGGATGCCCTGTGCGGGAACGGACTCATGAAATGTCCTCCCCCGCATGACCTCCTCAAATTCGTAGTCCGAAAAGATGATGTTGATCGTCTCGATGACCGCGCATCTGGACGGCTGATACTTTTTGAGGGCCGCCTCCAGATTGCTGCAGCAGGACAGCAGGTCATGATTGGACATCCCGATGTTGTAGACCTTCGCATCCCTGAACCTGTCGGAAAGGCGCATCACCGTGGCGTCCTTCATCGGTACCTGGAGCGCTTCCATGTGCGAGCTGCCCACAATCAGGATATCGACCGGATCCCCTTCCCTGTAATCCCCCGGATTGACATATCCCTCATTGTTCATTTTCCCCCAGGCAAATCCCTCCGTGCCCCGGGAATAAAACGCATTTGGCGCCCAGCGGTAATTGGTTGCGCCGTCCGGGTCCTCGACCCGCACGGGCAGATGGTAGTACACCTCGCAAAACAGCGACAGTCCCAGAAACGCCAGGACAGCCGCCGCCGTGATGCGTCCCAGCGCCTTCCAGACGGAGTGCATTGTCATATCGTCAAACCCCTGCGTCGCGCATCTCCGTTTCGGAGCATGCCGTCATTTTTTCATGTATTCTGCCGTCATACAGCTCAATCATCCCGATCTTCGGGTGCATCAGGAACACCACCATCCCCCAGCCCATGCACGGGGCCGGCTGGGGCTCCAGGAACACGGAATACCCCTGCGCCTCAAGGCGGGCTATCTCCCCCTCAAAATCCTCTGCCGTAAAGCACAGATGATACGGTGCATTTTTGTAATGCTTCAGGAGGCCGTAGACCGGCGAGAGCTGATCCATCGGGGAAACCAGCTCGATCCGCGTTCCCTCCTTCACGAGAAACGCCATATACGTCCTGCGGACCGGATCCTCTGCAGGCGGATGCTCCACCTCATATCCAAGCTCTCTGAACGCGTCCACGCTCGGCGCCATTTCCTTGACAAGATATCCAATATGATGAAAGTGAAGCATACCCGTCCCCTTTGCTGTGGCATTCCATCCGGTTCACCGCACATGCGCTGCCCGGGTGAGCGGTCCATATCACGGACCGATCTCCTCCATGCAGAAAAATCAGGCCTGCGGCTGTTCCCCCATGCTCCCGTCAAGCAGAAAAAGGAGGGAAAACCGCTGCCCCTGCAGCCTGATTCTAACATCAACTATTGCCCGTTTCAAGGTTCATCTCACCCCCGCGTGCCTGCCGGCGGGGCCGGAAACACCGGATGTGTCACCGAATGCATCGTCAGTCAACAGGCTCCAGGCATGCCCCGGCCCGCTCCAGCAAATCCGACAGGCCATCCTGTGACAGAACACCCCGCTTCAGGTCCGGAGGCAGTTCTCCCCGTTCGTCGGCTTCATAGTCCTCCAGCCACTGCCCGCAGGTGTAGTAGGCGTTCAGCGCGGCAATCCTTCCGGGATCCGGGAAGGCAGACGCCTCCTCGAACAGCCGCTCATAGTGTTCCACGCGCTCGATCCGGTCCAGGCGGTAAAAGCGGCGGAACGTGACTGCGTTCCTGGTGACCTGCTCATTCCACATCTGTGCCGGACGGACCCAGATGCCGCCCTCGCCATAGAGGGCGCGGTAAACCACCATCGGGCTTTCATCCTCCGAATGCCTTGCAATGGCGATCACCTCGTAGTTATTCCCCTTGAAGTGACGGTACCGGCCGGGCGGGATGGTCCGGACCGCTTCCTCGTAAGTCATATTCTGATCCTTTCTGCAGTCGCTTGGCGCGGTCATCTCTGTTTTCCGGAAACACGGAAGGTGTCCGGCGATCAGTCATGATTGCCGGACACCTTCCGCACTTTGGGCTCTTTTCAACTCCGGGCGGGCGGAAACGAAGCCTTTCCCGGCCATCTGCCGGGGAGCCTCACCGCATCATTCGGGTCTTCCCTGCGAAGCCGTCCCGCGGCGCCCGGACAGACTGTCAGACGGCAGGAGCACATTCCCCGGCTCCCGCAGGAGGAGATCCGTCACACGCGAATGCTGTGATGTCCGGTCAGTTCCTCCGTCCGCTCATCAGGCTGTCCCAGTCCCACATAAAAGACCGGGGTCCCTTCCGCGCAGAGATGTCCCTCATCGTCCACCACTCTGGTCCGCGCTTCGGGCACCGCCAGCGTGATCTCCATCTCGCCCTTCGCAGGAATATGAATGCGGCGGAAGGCGCACAGTCTCGGATTGCGGGGTGCATGCTCCGCGCCTTCATTCTGGATATAGATCTGAAGCACTTCATCCGTATCCCGGTCTCCCTCATTGACCACGGTCGCCGTGATCAGCAGCCCGTCCCGGCTGGCATAGGAGACGCGGCAGTCGCCATAGGTCAGGCCGTACCCGAAGGGATACAGCGGTTTCTCCTCCAGATAGCGATAGGTGCGGCCTTTCATGGAATAGTCCGTGAATGCCGGCATCCGTTCAAGCTGCTCGTTGTGATAGAAGGTCACGGGCAGCTTGCCTGAAGGAGAAACCTCTCCCAGCAGGATATCCGCCACCGACCGGCCGCCCCGGGCACCGGGATACCAGGTCAGCAGGATCGCATCCGCTTTTTCACCGGCCTCTCCCAGATCGATGGAGCTGCCGGCCATCAGGCAGATGACCGTGGGCTTGCCGACAGCCAGCACCGCATCCATCAGCTCCCGCTGTCCCTGAGGCAGGAGCAGGTCGGCCTTGTCTCCGGAGGCTGCCGCGTTTCCGGTATCGCCTTCTTCTCCCTCCAGGGTCTCATCCAGGCCCACCACCAGCACCACCGCATCGGAATGTTCCGCCACCGTCACCGCTTCGGAGATCCCGTCAGCGCTCTGGCTCAGGGGCTCGATGCGGTCGCGGAACAGGTCGCTGCCCTGGGCATAGAGCACCCTCGCCTTCCCCTCCAGAGCATCCTGCAGACCTTCAAGCACGGTGATGTAACGGGAGGACGTCCCGTGATAATTGCCCACCAGCGCCGCGCGGCTGTTGGCATTGGGGCCGATCACGCCCAGCGTCCGGACATTCGTCAGCGGCAGGACCCCGTTGTTTTTGAGCAGCACACAGCCCTGTTCCGAAGCCACGCGGGCCTTGTCCAGGTGATCCCTGCACTCCAGAACCTCATAGGAAATATGATCGTATTCGCTGCCTTCCATCAGGCCCAGCAGGTACCGGCAGGTAAACAGGCGCACCGCCGAACGGCGGATCTGCTCCTCGGTGATCATGCCCTTTTCATAGGCGCTCATGATAAAGGTGTAGGTGCATCCGCAGTTCAGGTCGCAGCCCATTTTCAGGGCAAGGGACACGGATTCCTCCGGACTGGCCGTCACATGATGGCTGGTGTGGAAATCCCGGATGGCCCAGCAGTCAGAGACCATATGCCCTTCAAACCGCCATTCCTCCCGAAGCAGCTTCATGAGGGCCTCGCTGGCACAGCAGGGTTCGCCGTTGGTCCGGTTGTAGGCCCCCATCACGGATTCCACGCCCTCTTCCACCAGTGCCTTGAACGCCGGAAGATAGGTTTCCGCCATATCCCGGACGGATGCCCTGGCGTCAAATTCATGCCGGAGCGCCTCAGGTCCTGAATGGACCGCAAAATGCTTGGCGCAGGCGGCAGACTTCATGGTGGCGCCATGCCCCTGCAGTCCCCGCACATAGCGTACGCCCAGCTCGGAGGTCAGGCAGGGATCCTCACCGTAGGTCTCATGGCCTCTTCCCCACCTGGGGTCACGGAAAATATTGACATTGGGCGACCAGAAAGTCAGCCCCTTGTAGATGTCCCGGTCACCGTGGCTGCTGGCGGCATTGTACTTCGCCCTGCCCTCGGTGGCTGCCACATCTCCCAGTTCCTCCACCAGTTCAGGATCAAATCCCGCGGCAATGCCGATGGCCTGCGGGAAACTGGTGGCCACGCCTGCTCTGGCCACGCCGTGCAGGGCTTCATTCCACCAGTTGTATGCCGGTACGCCCAATCTCTCAATCGCCGGGGCATCAAAACGCAGCTGGCTCGCCGCTTCCTCCACGGTCATCTGGTCCACAAGCGCCTTTGCTTTTTCTCTGGCATGTTCCCGATTCATATGTTTTTCTCCTTTGCTGTTCCGGATGCAACTTCTGAAAACAGGTTCCTGTTCACCGTCCGTATCGGTTCCGATCTTCCCGGTTGGTCTTCCCGCGGGTCCGCCGGGTCCCCCCGTGGACCTGTCCTGTGCCTCCTGCCGGAGAAGGGGTTGGATAAGAGAATGATATCACGCTTTTGTCGCGTATTCCACCCGGAGAAAACAATCCTGCCACATGGCCGCGCCTGCTGCAGAGGCCCTCCGTTTCTGCGAAAAAGCAGAAAACCGGAGGAATGCACCTGACCGGCTGCAGGCCGTCAGGCCGCCGTTCCTCCGGCAGCATACGGGTTATTTCATCGCTTCCTCATAGAGCGCGGCAAGCATTTCCGGGGTCATTGGGCCCACCTTGTTGTAGACCACCTCTCCCCTGCGGTTGAGGACCGTGGTCTGCGGAAGGGTGCCCGTTCCGCCCACGATGGTATACACCGTGTCGTCCCCGGCATCCGTGGCGAAGGGCATGGCATATCCCTTGTCGGCAAGGTACTCGACCGGATCATCCGTCACCAGGGAGGAATGGATGACCAGCATCGAAAGATCGCCCTCATGCTCCCTGTACAGCTCGCTGAAATAGGGCAGCTCCTGCTTGCAGGGGGTGCAGTACGTCGCCCAGAAGTTGAGGATCACGATCTTCCCCTGCTGGTCCGCCAGGTGGAACTG
>CACYCQ010000404.1:0-3339 GCA_902772995.1 uncultured Eubacteriales bacterium | reverse complement strand
CCCACGCCGCCCCGCGCCACCGCCGCCTCCACGTCCGAGCTGTCGTGGAGGTAGTCAATCGTTACTGCAGGGTGCGCCTCCAGGAAGGCATCCAGGCAGGCCTGCAGCACATCCACCGGGAGCCGGTCCCCCCGGCCCTGAACCGAAAGCGGGTGCCTGCCCTGTCCGTCCAGAAGGAGAATTTCCTCCCCGGGAACCAGCTCCATGCCGCATGAGCGGACATTCTCTTTGAATGCCGCATGCAGCTGCTGTGCCCCCTCACCCTCAAGGATCCTGTGAATGGGCCTGAACACCAGCGCCGGGCTGTGCACATTGACCACCTCGCACAGGGCAAAGCGGGCGGGGTCCTCCAGCTGTTCCTGTTCGCTCAGGGATTCCTTCCGCATCTGCCAGCAGGCTTTGGCGGTGGCCAGGGAATGGTTTCCATCCCCCGCCGCCAGGAAAAAGCCCCCGCAGGCCGCCTGCAGCTGCGAGATGACCTCCTCCGTCTCCCTGGCCAGAGGTCCTTCCACCGCGTATCCCTCCAGATGACCGCCCTCCAGCATGAGTTCGGTCTCATAGAGCTTTCGCATTTCCCCGCGCCGCGCGTCCAGCGCCTCAATCAGACGTCCGCAGGGGTCATCCAGCAGCATCATGATATGGGGAAGTTCCAGGGAAGCATGTTCCCGGATCTTCACCCTGGGAGGGATCCGGGAGAGAATGGTCCCCTCCGTCGCCCGGATCAGCGTTCCCGCTCCCGGACGGTAATCGTAGTCCTCCAGATCGATTTTGCCCACCAGTCCCAGCCGCACGCCTCCCGGACACGAGCGGCGCACCAGCACAAATCCGTCCCTGACCGCCACCTCCAGCACGGAGCGCTCCGCCTCTTCCATGGCGCGGTTGATGCGGCAAATCCGTTCATCCTCCCCTCCGCAGCCCAGCCAGACCTCCGGAAAGATCAGGTTCAGGGTGCTGGGGGCGTCGCCCACGATCCGCTCAGCTTCCCTCCAGTATGCCTCACGTCCCGTAAACTGGTCACAGGCCACCACCGGCCAGCGGGACAGATCTGTCCCCTTTCGAGGCAGCAGGATATCCGCGGCCCTCAGACAACTGTTCATCTGTTTTTCTCCTTGACTCCCGTTCCGTCAAACGCGGGGACATAGCACCGGCTGTCCGCTCCCGCCATCTGCCTGAATCCCTCCAGCCCGATCTGAGCGGCGTGCCGGATGACCCGCGCGTATTCCTTCCCTGTCAGCTTCCGGTCAAGTCCCGGAATGTCCAGGGCCTCCCCGCAGGGAATGTACTGCCCCATCACGGACACCGGAATCCCGGGAAACTCGTCCCGGATGAAGGTGAGCACCTGAAGGCTCCTGGTCACCATGCCGGGAAGCACCAGATGCCGGATCAGCGTCCCCGAGATCATCCGGTCCTCCTCATCCAGCAGCGCCGGACCCGTCTGGCGGATCATCTCGTGAATGGCGGCCACCGCCACCCGGGGATAATCAGCCGCCCCGGACAGCCAGGCCGCCGTCTTCTCATCCAGATATTTGAGGTCCGGCAGATAGATGTCCACCAGACCCTCCAGGCTTCTGAGCGTCTCCAGGCTTTCATAGCCACTGGTGTTGAAGACAACCGGCACCCGCGGGCGGTAGATGGACAGCGCCCGGATGACCGCAGGGGCGAAATGCCCAGCGGTGACCAGATTGATGTTTTCGGCGCCCTGCTCCTCCAGTTCCCTGAAAATATCGGCCAGCCGCTCACAGGAGACAACCTCTCCGGCCCTCCCCCTGCTGATTTCTTCATTCTGACAATAGCGGCAACGCAGGGGACAGCCGCTGAAGAACACCGCACCGCTGCCGTGCCGGCCGCTGATGCAGGGCTCCTCCCACCGGTGCAGGGCTGCCCTGGCAATGCGGGGCAGCGTTCCCTCGCTGCAAACTCCCCGCCCGGTTTCCTCAGTGCGCTCGGCGGCGCACCTGCGGGGGCACAGGGTACAGATCATAGGTCAATGAACTCCTGAAAGCGCGGCAGAATCCCGATGCCGTCCGGGAAATGCGCCGCAAACTGGGGAATGGCATGGCTCGGGAAGGAATTGCCCTCGATAAAGACCGGCCCGTCCGGAGTCACCGCCACGTCCCAGGCCACAAACCGCACCTGCGGGACCTTATGCATGGCAGCCTCGCACATCTCCCGAATCTGCGTCCAGTAGGGGATCTGAGTCCCCGGAATACGCGTCCCCGTCATAGGATGGTTCTCATACGTGTCTCCCGCCTTGGTGGCTCCCACGCCGCAGATGACCCCCGTCCCAATATCCACGGGCGCCGCCATGCCGCCGCAGTCCACATTGTCCATCACCTTCCCATTGCCGATGCGGATATAGGCATACACGATGCCTTCCTTCTTGTCGCCCAGCATCGTGGCCACCCGGATGGTGTTGACGCTTGTGGGGCACAGGGCGGAGAGCACCTCATGCTGAATGACCTTCTCCTCCACGATGCCGATGCCTTCTCCCCGAAGACGGTCCAGCAGTGCCGCCGGATTGTCATACTCCTCCGGGGTCACCTTCTGGATTCCCTTTCCGCTGGAGCCGTCAATGGGCTTGCAGATCAGGTCCCCCTTGCCCTGCAGGAATGCCGCAAAGCTTTTTGCGTCCGCGCTGCGAATGTCAATCCATTCCCGTCGGACCTGAGCGCGGAAGAGTTCGTTGAATTCATTCTTGTTGTCGAAAAAGTGCCAGAACTTCTTGTCGTTCATCCTGGCCACAATGGAATTGGAGATTCCCCGCGTAATCTGGGTGGCGCGCTGCTCATCCGTCAGACGATACATCTGCGCAATCTTGTAGTCCACATAGCCCGCATTATACCTTACAGCACACTGGAGCATGTCCCGAACCAGCCACAGACGGCTTTTTCCGGTCTTCCGGCTGATTTCACCGGCGGTTTTCAGCATGGCCCGGTAATCCATTTTGCCGGCTCGCTTCATCAGATAGGATAGATTCCTCATGGAGCTTTCTCCTTATATGTTTCTATCGCTTTGTATCCAATCTATTTTATTCTATTTCACGGGATTTGACAAGCATTCCCGGAATTTTTGATTATTTTTATTTTATTGTTATGAGGCGAGTAAACATATGATGCTGCACCTGCAGCGCCCCCGTTTGTTCCCTGCCCGGGACTCCTTCCCTCCGCCGTCCCGGGCAGGGACTCCCTGGCCCTCTGTCTGCACCGAATAAAAAAATCCGGCCCGAAGGCCGGATGAGGAAACAATTACTCGATGATCTTGGTGACAACGCCGGATCCCACGGTACGGCCGCCCTCGCGGATAGCGAAGCGGAGCTTCTCGTCCATGGCGATGGGGGTG
>CACYCQ010000403.1:0-2152 GCA_902772995.1 uncultured Eubacteriales bacterium | reverse complement strand
CGTTCCCGGGGGAACCGAAGGTGAGCTCCTGCTCCGGTTTGAGGAACCGATTCTGTGGAGGATCTGTGAAGGCATCAGTCTGGTGAGTGCGGTGTTTCTCTGCAGGCTGCTGTATGTCAGGAAAAAACAAGGGCGCAGGGAAAACGGACCAACGGATGAATCCCGGATGGCGGCTCGTCAGGTCCCGTAGAAGCGGGGTGCTGGACCTGCAGAAGACGCCGGAAAATCGCGCTCCTCTCAGGCAGCGAGTCCCCACGGGCGCTGTGCGCACCATGAACGACCGCAGTGCAAACGATGAAGGAACGGTGGAGAGAACATGCTGAAACCAAGGAAAAACCGGAAAACAAGGATGCTTTTTTTCATCGCATCGCTGGCACTGGTGATTTGCCTGTGGGTCATGGATTTTCCGGGAAAATCCGGTACCTGGACCCTTGAGGACTGGAAGGTTCATGAAGAGATCCCCAATGCGGAAGGTTTGGCAGCCATTGGACCCGGGCTCAACCTGGCAGCGGGCCGGTACCGTTTTGAATGGAAGGTGGATGTGGAGGGAACCGGAGAAATCAGGCTGTTCTGCGGAAACGGCGTCCGGATCGAACCGGACAGGATTCCCCTGGTTAGGGATGATTCCTGGGGGGAAACCTGGGTGACCCTTCCCGAACCTGTGCATCATTTCTATGCGAATGTGGCTGTGGAGGAGGGAAAGGAGTATGAGATCCATTCCCTTCGCCTGTCCAGTCCAAGATATAAGGACCATATCGTGGTCATTGCTCTGATATTGGGCGCGGTGACACTGCTTGGGCCATGGAATTCGTGCGGAACCGGAAATGAAAAGAAGGAAAGGATTCTGGTCCTGGCGGCCACGGTGCTTTTTGCGTCGGTTCCCATTTGGGGGAATTCACTTCCCGACGGTGCGGATCTCCGGTTCCATCTTTCCCGTCTGGTGAATCTGTCGCAGGGACTCAGGGACCTTCAGATTCCGGTCCGTATCGGCGATTTTTCCTACAACGGGTACGGGGCGGTGACCTAGGTGTTTTATCCGGATCTGTTTCTGGTCCCCTCCGCATTGCTGCTGCTTGGCGGATGTTCCCTGACATTTGCCGTGCAGATGTACATGGTGTTCAACCTTTTCCTGTGTGCATGGCTGACATATCACAGCGCCAGGTGGATTCTCAAAAGCCATCAGGCGGCACTGTGCACAATGATCCTGTATGTGCTGGGATCCTACCAGATGATGGAGACCCATACGGTGATGAGAATCGGGGGGCAGACGGCCGTTTCTTTCCTGCCCCTGTTTTTTGCCGGCCTGTATGAGGTCCTGCTGGGAGACTGGAGGAGGTGGCCGTATGTGGTGCTGGCCGCCGCAGGGATTGCGGAAAGCCATGTCATGACCACGTATCTAACAGCCGGCTTCTCGGGGCTTGTGGTGCTTCTCAATTGCAGGAACCTGATCCGGGATCCCGCGCGGATCATGGCCATGGGGAAAGCCCTTCTTCTGGCTTCATGCGTTTGTGCGTTTTCCCTCGTTCCCCTGATCCAGTGCCTTGCCGGTGGTGAGTATACGGGGGTGGTTCAGTTCGGTTTTTCAAGGCTGGGCGTTGAGTTGAAACGGCTCCTGGACCCCGTAAACGGACTGGGGATGATGCTGGTTCTGGGCATGTTCGCCTATCTGGCCATTCGCGGGGCGGACAGAGTGCTGGATCAGATGCTGATGTTGTCCATTCTGGCGGTTTTCCTCGCCTCTGAATGGTTTCCGTGGAGCCTTGCCGAACGCGTGCTGGGGCAGAGGGTGACGGTGATCCAGTTCCCGGCGCGCTTTCTGATCTTTGCGGCGATGATGCTGTCCTTTGTCGGCGGATGGACCATGGACAGGATCCTTCAAGCAGTTCGGCCGCAGGCGTTTGCCATCCTGGCACTGTCGGTGCTGTTTCTGGTCCCGGTCTATCAGAGGATTGAAACCTGGCCCAGATCCATCCGGACAGGAGAATGGGCCAGCCCCATCCTGGACACGCCCGAGTACCAGCTGATCGGGACGGATTTGGGGAAGATGGTCACCCGGAACATTGAGATGGAGGGCAAAGGACAGATTGAGGACTATACCCGTGTTTCCACAGGTGCCCGGATGAGAGTGCGGGCGGAAGAGGATATGAGGGTG
>CACYCQ010000402.1:0-2615 GCA_902772995.1 uncultured Eubacteriales bacterium | reverse complement strand
CCGGAGAGGGCATGGTTACCCTGTAGTCCGGATGACAAATTTAGCCCTTATCCCGGGCAAAAAACCGGGGCGTCAGCTGATTTTATCCACAGAGTTATTAACAACACGTCCGGCACGGCGGAAGCAGCGCCAGCCGAAAGTCGTCACGACAAGGAAACAGATCAGCGGAAGGCAGAAACTGACGTTGACCGCGGGATGTCCAGCCACGGTTCCCAGGTCGATGATCGTACCCTGAAGCGGGGGCAGGATCGAGCCGCCCACGATGGCCATGACCAGGAAAGCGGCGCCCAGGTGACTGTCTTCCGGCGCCACATCCTCCAGCGCGATGCCGTAGATTGTCGGGAACATCAGGCTCATGAACGCGCTGATCGCCACCAGGCAGCCCAGACCCAGCGGCCCCACGAAGACGATGGCGCCGACCGTGCAGGCAGCCGCCAACGCTCCGAAGATCGCCAGCAGTTTCCGCGAATTGACATAGCGCATCAAGAAGGTGGCGATGAAACGGAAGCACAGGAACATCCCCATCGCGATGATGTTGTATTTCTGCGCCGTAGCCTTGTCGATGCCCAGGTTGTCCGCATATTGGATGATGAAGGTCCAGACCATGATCTGCGCCCCCACATAAAACACTTGCGCCAACACGCCCTCGCGGTAGGAGACATTGCGCCACAGGCGGCCCAGGGTGCCCTTGGTATGCTCCCCGGATCCGGCCGTCTTCGGCATGCGCGTCATCGCGATGACCACTAGGACGACCAGCACGACCACACCGAGCGCCACATACGCATCCCGGATGACCGCCAGGTCGTGCAGGCGCATCGCAGCCTTGTCAGCCTCCGGCAGGGTGTCGAAGATCAACTTGCCGGACGCATCGCGGCAATGATCGCTCAGCAGATTGGGCAGCACCACCCAGGACGCCACGGCCATGCCCGTCAGCGAACCCATCGGGTTGAAGGACTGCGAGAGGTTCAGCCGGCGCGTAGAATTCTCCTTCGAGCCGAGCGAGAGGATGAAAGGGTTGGCGGTGGTCTCCAGGAAGGCCAGGCCGAAGGTCAGGATGTACAATGACAGGCAGAAGAACAGGAAACTCTGCCTGGCAGCCGCGGGGATGAAGAGGAACGCCCCCACCGCATACAGTGCCAACCCCAGCAGGATTCCGCTCTTGTAGCTGAAACGCCGGATAAAAAGCGCTGCGGGGATGGCCATCGTCGCGTAACCACCGTAGAAGGCGAACTGGATCAGGGAGGCCTTGGCAGCGGAAAGCTCCATGATCGTCTGGAAGCCCGCCACCATCGGATTGGTGATATCGTTGGCGAAGCCCCAGAGCGCAAAGAGCGTCGTAATGAGGATGAACGGCTTCAGATACTGCCGCTCCACCAGTTTCGAAGATTTTTCCATTATTTGTACAGCGGTCCGAAGTTGGCGCAGGCACGGTAATCAGCCCCTTCCTTGTCCATTCCGAGGGCATTCCAGGCAGCGGGACGGAAGACATCCTCATCCGCGACATTGTGCATACAGACGGGGATGCGCAGGATGGAAGCCAGGGTGAGCAGGTCCGCGCCGATGTGCCCGTAGGCGATGGCGCCGTGGTTGGCCCCCCAGTTGTTCATCACGCTGTAGACATCCTTGAAGCAATCCTTGGACGGGTCCAGGCGCGGCACGAACCAGGTGGTGGGCCAGGTCGGATCCGTGCGCTTGTCCAGGATGTCGTGCATCCGCTGCGGGAGCTCCGCCGTCCAGCCCTCGGCGACCTGCAGGACGGGGCCCAGGCCGCTGACAAGGTTCAGGCGCATCATCGTCATCGGCATCCCGCCGCGGCTGACGAAATGCGCGGAGTAGCCGCCGCCGCGGAAATAGTCCCGGTCCGCAGGCATCCAGTTCGTGGCCGCCAGGCAGGCTTCGGCGTCCGCCTCCGTCATCTCCCACGGCGCCTTGACGGTGGGTTTGCCGTCGGCATCCTTCATCGCGCCCGTGGCGTCCAGGGTCGTGGCGCCGGAGTTGATCAGGTGGATGAAGCCGCCCGCGGCAATGCCCGTGGGGGCTTCGCCCGTGACGCGCTCCACGGCTTCCGGACTCCAGTAGGTACGCACGTCGCTGAACATCACCCCGCGGCCCGTGAGCAGGTGCCCGAAAAGCATCGACAGGCCGTTGAGCGCATCGTTCTCCGTGGCGAGGATATAAGGTTCGCGGATGCCGTTCCAGTCGAACGAGGAGCACATCAGCGACTCCGGGAAGTCGAAATTGGGTTTGTAGTCCGTCCATTGGCGCTGCCCCTGCACGCCGCCGGCGATGGCATTGTGGCCCAGGGCCTCCTCTTTGTAGCCCATCTCCAGGAGCCGGGGATTGCCGCACATCAGGTCGCGGATGATCATCATGTTCTTGACGGTAAACTCCCAGTCGGCATCCTTCTCGGCGCGGGTCTTGCCCTTGCCTTTGCCGTTGAAGGAGGTCATCGGCGTGCCCGGGAAGAGCGGACGGTCCTCGTTGTAGTCGTGGCCTTCCTGGGGCTTGCAGTATTTCTCCACCCAGGCCATCGCCTTGTCGAACTCCTCGTGGTCATAGATGCCGAAATCGACCCGGCGCAGGATCTCCACCAACGAGACATACTCGGTACGCAT
>CACYCQ010000401.1:0-2466 GCA_902772995.1 uncultured Eubacteriales bacterium | reverse complement strand
CTCTGTACCCTTTCCGAACCAATAGACTTAAACACAAAAGGATCCGGCTAACCGGATCCATCTCTTTGGGGTTGGACTGTCTAAAATATGTTCTTGACAAGGGAGCCACTTTAGACTCCCCAAAAACCAGTTTTCTTATACTTTCTTAATGATTGTGGCTATGTTAAGGAATCTGGCGAGGGTGTGGATCGTATATGCCGGGAGCTGGAGGCGGCTGGTCTGCCGGATCTGATGTTCAATAACAACACATTCATTTTGAAAACAACCGTGATGAGTTCTGCATATGAGAAACCGGCGGCTCAGGATCATATAGTCAGCGATTCAATTGAAAAATCGGCGGTTCGGAAGATAGTATCGGCGATTGAATACAGGCGCGTAAGGGAAGGGAAGAGCAGACCAACGGGCAGAAAACATGAATATGCTCTATGATCATCTCGTAGTGAATCAGGTGTTCGGAGCAGTGTATGTAAAAATGTATTTGGGTGCGCCGATTCCACAGCACGGTGGCTGATAGGAATGCAAAGGAGATAGATGCAGTCGTTCCCAATACAGGAAAGGGAAAGGACATGTCTCGGCAAAAATATGAATCGGAGACTGGAGAAGAATGAACAAGGCCGCCCGCGTATGGCGAACGGCCCGGGAACCGGGTCAGGGCTTTTGGGAGCCTTTGTGCTGGCGCTTGTCCGCATACATGATCCGGTCCGCACGCCGCAGGGTTTCCGACGCGGAGCGGTCAACCGCCGGATCATATTCGGCGATGCCCACGGAAATGCGGGGCTGTTCCCAGATCCTTGAGGTCGATGTGCAGGCTTCTCTGATCCTGCGGCGGAAGAGGTTTTCGAGCTCTTCCCGGTGGTCATAGTCATGATCCCTCAGAATCACGACAAATTCATCTCCGCCGATGCGGTACACGGGACTGTGCTTGAAGACCTGACAGATCATCTGACAGGAGGTTTTGAGGAACAGATCGCCCTTTTCATGCCCGAACTGGTCATTGATCATCTTCAGGTTGTCGCAGTCAAACACCCCCATGGCAAATCCGGGAGATTTGTTTTGTGCGACGTGTTTTTCCAGAAGCTCGAGGTCTGTGCTGAAGGCCCCCTTGTTCTTGACGGAGGTCAGGGCATCGATGGTGGCGCGTTTCTTCAGTTCCTGGATATGGCTCTTCATATGCGCGGACAGGTCTCTGAAGGTCCGGGTCAGCCGGCCGACTTCATCGTCCGCATCATAATCGAGGTTCACCTCGTAGTTGCCCCTGTCCAGCTGCCCGGCGGCCTCGGTCAGCTGCTGGAGCGGCCGGGTGATATGCCCGGTATAGAACAGGGTAAACAGGCACAGGCTGATCAGAATGATCAGGGAGATGCCGCAGATCTGTATGACCAGTCTCGCCCAGTCGCCCTCGGTTTCAACGATGGGCACGGAGACAATCAGGCGCATTCCGTTGCTCAGCTCCAGCCAGGCGGCCTCCTTCTGCTCACCGTCAAAGGAATAGCTGATGAACGTGTTGTTCTTCAAGAGTCCTTCGGGAACCTGGGGCATGGTCTCGGGCGTCAGCTGGGTCACATCGATACGGGGATGGAAGACGATGTTTCCCTTTGCATCGCAGAGGAAGGCGTAGCCGTTTTTGTACAGCCGGATGCTTTCAACCAGGCTGGCCATGCTGGAATAATCGATCTCGATCCCCACCACGCCGAGGAAGGTGCGGTTCCAGTAGATCGGGACATTGTAGGAGATCACGCGCATGTCCAGGTTGTCCGTAATGTAGGGGGAGAGCCAGACGGGCTTTCCGGTGGATTTGGGGACGGTGAACCAGACCAGGCGGGAGGTGTCATCCGTGTCGTAGCGGGTGATGTCGGTCACCTCATGGTAGACGAACTCGCTGCCGTCGAGGTTGGTGTACCAGAAACCTTTCACCGTGTCGGAGACGGCAGGGTCAATTCGGTAATAATAGGTCAGGACTCCGCTGGTCCGGTGGGCCTGTTCATCAAACACCCGCTGGACCCTTTCCACATGCGATGACAGATCCTCCGGCCCCGTGTCCTCCAGGTCATTGACGACGAAAGAGGCAATCTTGCCCACCGATTTCTGGACGCCGTCGAAATAGTAGTTCAGGTTGCTCCTGCCGGTTTCGCAAAGGAGCAGGAGCAGCTGCTCGGAATCAAAGTGTTCGCTGCGCCGGATGAACAGTACGCTGACTGTGGTGACGGCAGTGACTGAAATCAGAATCATGACTACCGTCATCACGGCGATTCTTGATCGCAGGGAATGCATGGCAACTATCCTTTCCTGATTTCTGTTGCGTCGGAAATCATATGTCGGGGGAGATGCTCTGAAGGAACCGGGCTTCAAAATCGCTGCTGTCAAGAGGCGGGGAGAAACAGAATCCCTGGACCATGTTGCAGCCCAGATCTCTGAGCAGACGCAGTTGCTCCCGGGTTTCCACGCCCTCGGCGATGACGGGGATAT
>CACYCQ010000400.1:0-2648 GCA_902772995.1 uncultured Eubacteriales bacterium | reverse complement strand
CATCATCCCGCCGATCCTGACCCCCATGCATGAGGACGAATCCCTGAACCTGCCCGAACTGCGCAACCAGATCGAACGCCTGCTGGCAGGCGGCGTCCACGGCCTGTTCGCCTTCGGTACCAACGGCGAAGGCTATATCCTCAGCGAAAACGAAAAGTACGAAGTCCTCGAGGTCATGATCGACCAGGTCAAGGGCCGCGTGCCGGTTTACGCGGGCACCGGCTGCATCGGCACCAGGGACACCATCCGCCAGAGCGTACAGGCCGAAAAGCTGGGCGCGGACGTGCTTTCCATCATCACCCCCAGCTTCGGCGCCGCCTCCCAGAAGGAACTGTATGACCACTATGTCGCCGTGGCAAAGCACGTGAACATCCCCATCATCCTCTACAACATCCCTCCCCGCACGGGCAACAGGCTTCTGCCGGAGACGGTGCGCGACCTGATCCGCGACGTGGACGTGATCGTGGGCGCCAAGGACTCCAGCGGGGACATTGAGAACCTGAAGGCCTACATCCGCCTGACGCGGGAACTGGACAAGGATGCCGCCATCCTGGCCGGCAACGACGGCGCGATTCTGACCTGCCTCAGGGAAGGCGGCAGCGGCGGCATCGCGGGCCGCGCCAACATCTGGCCCAGGACCCTGGCCTCCATCTACGACAAGTTTGTGGCGGGCGACCTTGAAGGCGCCCAGGCGGCCCAGGATGCCATCTCCGGACTCATCGCGGCCTTCAAGTACGGCAATCCGAACACCATCATCAAGCGCGCGGTGGAAATGCTCGGCTATCCGGTCGGCCGCTGCCGCGCCCCCTTCAACTACGTGCCTGAGGAAGGGCTTGCCGTCCTTCGCAAGATCCTGGATGACAACGCCGCACTCGGACTGTGCTGAAACGAGGAGGAAGAACCATGCTCAGACCCATCATTGCCATCACCATGGGCGATCCCGCTTCCATCGGCCCCGAAATCACCATCAAGGCGCTGGGCGGACACACGCACCTGTATGAGGAGTGCAGGCCCCTGGTGATCGGCGACGCCGAAGTGATGCGCCGCGCCCGCAAAATGGTCGGACGCGAGGACATAGAGATCCATGCCGTCACCTCCGTGGAGGAGGCGCTCTTTACCCCCGGAACCATCGACGTCTACGACATGAAGCTGGTGGACGCCGACACCCTGAAGATCGGACAGCTGTCCGTGGAGGCCGGCAACGCAGCCTTCCAGTACGTCAAGAAGGCCATCGAGATGGCCATGGCGGAGGAAGTGGACGGCACGGTCACCAACGCCCTGAACAAGGAAGCCATGAATATGGCCGGCCACCATTTCTCCGGCCATACCGAAATCTACGCGCATTACACCGGCACCAAGAAGTACTGCATGATGCTGGCCCATCAGAATATGCGCGTGACCCATGTCTCCACTCACGTTTCCCTGCGCGAGGCCTGTGATCGCGTCAGGAAGGAGCGTGTTCTGGATGTGATCCGCATGTCTCACGAGGCGTGCAAAGATCTGGGAATCGAGCATCCCAGAGTGGCCGTGGCCGGCCTCAACCCCCACTGCGGGGAGGGCGGGCTCTTCGGTGACGAGGAGATCCGTGAGATCGCCCCGGCCATCGAAGCGGCCAAGGCGGAGGGAATCGACGCGAGCGGTCCCTTCCCGCCGGATTCAATCTTCTCCAAGCTTCGCGGCGGCTGGTACGACATCGTCGTATGCATGTATCATGATCAGGGCCATATCCCGCTCAAGGTTGTGGGCTTTGTCTACAACCAGAAGGAGGGCAGGTGGGATGCCGTTGAGGGCATCAACCTGACGCTGGGCCTGCCCATCGTGCGCGTGTCCGTGGACCACGGCACCGCGTTTGACCAGGCGGGCACCGGCATGGCCAACGAGCTGAGCCTGATGAATGCCATCGACTATGGCGTTCGCCTGTCCAGAAGCCGCAAATCCAAGAAAGCACAGTAAGATCACCGAAGCGCTTTCCCAACAATTTAGGAGGATATTAAAATGAAAAAACTGATCGCTCTCACTCTCATTGTCAGCATGATGCTCTTTGGCGTTGCCGTCGCTGAAGAATTCCTGATTGGCACCCAGGAGACCGGCACTGCCGGCTACACCTATGCCACCGCGATTATGCAGTGCATCCAGACCATTGACGGCTATTCCGTGTCTCTGGTCTCCAACTCCTCCGGCAACGTGTCCTCTCCTGTTCTGATCCAGGAAGGCGAGTGCGACATCACCGTGTCCAACTCTGCTCCCGCCCTGTGGGCTTCCACCACCGGCATTGAGTCCGCCGGCATTCCGGTCTGCCCCGACGTCCGCTGCATCGCCGGCGGCCTCGGCAAGGACTTTGTCAACGTCATGTTCACCCAGAGCTTCGTGGACAAGACCGGCATCAAGACCATCGAGGAGCTGGTTGAAAAGCAGCAGCCCGTCCGTCTGATCATCAAGAAGAACGGTTCCTTCGGCGAGCTGGCCGCAGAGCGCGTCTTCGGCGTGTTCGGCGTGGACATCAACAATCCTCCTGCCTGGCTGACCGTGGAGAAGACCTCCGGCGGCGCCATCAAGGACGGCCTCTCTGATGACCTGTATGACCTCACCATCGACCACATCGGCTCCGGCCAGGCCAACACCACCGAGCTGTGCCTGAACCACGCGAT
>CACYCQ010000399.1:0-2611 GCA_902772995.1 uncultured Eubacteriales bacterium | reverse complement strand
CGTATCGCCTGAGCCGCGTCGATCCCGGCATGGCGCTGCGGGAGGGAAACTGAGATGGTCATCAAAGCGGATGCTGTTTCCAGGCGCTTCTTCAGAAAAACCGGCGGCGCAAATTATTTCTACGCGGTCTGCCCCCTGACGATGGATGTGGAGGGCGGGAAGGTGGCCGTACTCACGGGCCGCAGCGGCAGCGGCAAAACCACACTGCTGAACATGCTCTCAGGGCTGCTTGAACCCTCCGGGGGCAAGGTCTGGGTGGACGGGACGGACCTGTACAGCCTGGATGACAGGGCGCTCTCCCGCCTGCGCAGCGAGAAAATCGGCGTGGTGCCCCAGGGCCGCAGCGCCATTGACTCCCTGACCGTGCTGGAAAATATCCTGCTCCCTGCCGGGCTGTATGGCAGGCCGGTTCCGGCGCAGGCCGCTTCCCGGTGGATGGAAAGGCTGGGCATCCTGCATCTGCGGGAGGCCTTTCCCGCGGAGCTCTCCGGCGGCGAGCTCCGCCGTATGGCCATCGTCCGTGCCCTGGTTCAGAATCCGGAGGCGCTGCTTGCAGACGAACCCACCGGGGACCTGGACGGCGAAAACACGCAGCGGGTATGCTCCGCACTCCGCGGGTATGCCCATGAACAGAAAAAGGCCGTTTTGATTGTGACGCACGACAACGACGCGCTGCAGTATGCGGATCTTGTCTACAGGATGGAGGACGGACGGCTCACGGCTTCCCGGGCTCTGTAAATCCCCGCCTCCGCTCATGCCGTCCGGAGGGGGCGTGCCGCTCCGGACGGGGACGGATGCGGCGGCTCCGGCTCCGGCCTTCAGGGCCTGAGTTTTTTTATCCTGACCGTTCCCCTCCCGCCCGGGGTCCGGTTCCCCCGGGGCGGCCCGGCATAAGGCGGGAGGAAACCGTGCGGAGGGCCTTTCCCGCGGGTCAGCAGCCCGGAGAAGGGAGCCGGCGGGGGAAAAAGCGATTGCTGCCGGTGAAATTTCGCCAAAGCACTTGCATTTTGCACGGGCCGGGATACAATATTGGAGTTAGGCAGGACTAACATCCTGAAAAGGATGCATGAAAGGGCCAGGGCCGCATGCGGCATGGAAGGCGGCCGGGCGAACCGGTCCGGCAAGAGGGGACGACGGGCTCTGATCCCTGGCTCAGCGAAACCCGCCTTGAAGCGGTGGAGGGCCTGAACGGACCTGTATCAGGGCGCACGGATTTTACGACGGGATGATGACCGGCACGACGCTCCTGGGCCGCCTTGTGGTGAAAACCGTCTGGCGGATGGACCGGGAGGAGATGCTCGGGTACCAGGCAGGGGCGATGGAAATGATCCCCGCGGATTTTTCCGGCAGACTGCTGGAGGTGCCGGTGGGCACGGGCGTACTGTCCCTGCCGGTCTGGAAGACGCTGCACAGGGCTCACATCACCTGCATGGATTATTCCGGGAAGATGATGGACGCCGCCAGGGCGCGGGCGGGGAGATGGGAATCCCGAATGTGACCTTCCGGCAGGGGGATGCGGGCGATCTGCCCTTTGAAGACGGGAGCTTTGATGCGGTGGTGTCCCTGAACGGCATCCATGCCTTTGCGGAAAAGGAGAGAGCCTGCAGCGAAACCTGCCGGGTGCTCAGACAGGGCGGCATTTTCTGCGGCTGCTTCTATGTCCGGGGGCTGAATGCGCATACGGACGGCTGGATCCGCCGCGTGTATGTGCCCGGGGGCTTCTTTACGCCGCCTTTTGAAACCCTGAAGAGCCTGGAGAAGCGCCTGAAGGGGATGTACAGCGAAGTGAAGGTCAGCCATGTGCAGAGCATTGCGGTTTTCCGGTGCAGGAAGTGAGAGACAAAAAAGGCGCACATGGCTGAAAAAAGGGTGGCTGCCGGCTGGGCCCGGAGGTTTACGGCACTGCCCGCGCAGATGCGGAGCGCGCCGCCATGCGGTGCGCAGGACCGGGGCCGCGCTCCGGGCGTCGGACTTTTCCGGGGCTGTCCGTGCATCCCCGTCCGGACCCGGGAGCGCGGTGACGGGCGGAAAGCAGGAGAGAGAGGCGTGATATGGCAAAAATCGACTCGATCCACCAGAAGAAATCCATGAGCACTCTGTTCAGGGGAAGAGCGGTCTTCAAGCCGCTGAACACGGGCCGGATCGACAACCGCGTGGCCTGCGTGCGGGAGTGGATCGCCAACATCTTCTTTTATACAAGGGACGGTACCACCATCATGATCGACGCGGGCTACAACTATGACCGGCTGGAGGAGAAGATGGGCTGGCTGGATATTGATCCGGCATCCATCCGGCACATCCTGCTCACCCATCAGGATACCGACCATGTAGGTGCGCTGGAACGGGACAGCGCGCAGCTGTTCAGGAATGCCACGGTGTACATCGGGAAGACCGAGAACCGCTATCTGACCGGAGAGGTCCGCCGGAAGGTCTTCCATGGCCTCTACCGCCTGCCCGCGGTGAAGATGGACCAGCCCCGGGTGCTCCTGGAGGACGGGCAGGTGTTTAAGATCGGGGAGATCAGAATCGAGTGCATCCTGGTTCCCGGCCACACCTGGGGGCATATGGTGTATCTGGTCGACGACACATACCTGTTCACCGGGGACACCAT
>CACYCQ010000398.1:0-5151 GCA_902772995.1 uncultured Eubacteriales bacterium | reverse complement strand
GGACAGGTCCAGCGCCACCAGCGCCAGCGCCTCATCCATGGGCAGCAGCATGCTGCCGTAGCGGTGAATGCCCCGCTTGTCCCCCACAGCCTGCGCCAGTGCCAGTCCCAGGGAGATGCCGATGTCCTCCACGCTGTGGTGGTCATCCACCTGCACATCCCCCCGGCAGGTCACCTGCAGTCCCATGTGCCCGTGGCGGGCGAAGAGCTCCAGCATGTGGTCAAGAAACCCCACGCCCGTCTCCACGCTCACCTCTCCCCCCTCCAGCTGCAGCTTCAGGAGGATCTGCGTTTCCGCTGTCCGGCGGTCGATCGTCGCTTCACGTTGTCTCATGTCGTTCCTCTTTCACAGTCCGCATCCGGGCAGCGCGTCAATCAGCGTCTGCATCTCCTGCGCCGTCCCGATGGTGATTCTCAGATATTCCCGCACGGGCTCCCTGTCAAAATACCGCACAAGGATGCGCTGCTGCTCCAGGCGGCTGCGGATCTCCCGGGCATTGCCCCGGGGCGGGCGGGCAAACAGGAAGTTCCCGCGGGAGGGAAGCACCGTAAAGCCCAGGGCCTCCAGCTTAGCGCGTGTCCATTCCCTGGAAGCGGCGATCCTGCGGGCATTGTCCTCATAATAGGCGCGGCCGCGGCAGGCGGCCACCCCCGCCGCCTGGGCCATGCGGCTCACCCCGTACAGGTCCACCGCATTGCGCATGCGCGCCAGCTCCCGGATGAGGGAGGGGGCACCCATGGCAAATCCCAGACGGGCCCCGGCCAGGGACCCCGATTTTGAAAATGTCCTCACAATCAGCAGGTTCTCACATTCCCGGATCAGGGGCAGCGCCGTCCCGGCCCCGAAGCCGTAATACGCCTCATCCACCAGCACCACATGGTCCGCATTGGCCCTGCACAGGCTGCGGATCTCCCCGACGGGCGCTTCAATGCCCGTGGGCGCATTGGGGTTGGGGAAGATCACCATCCCCCCGCAGTGCGCATAATCCATGGGCGCCACGGACCAGTCCTCCCGCAGGGGGATCCGGCGAAGGGGCACGCCCAGGGCCGCGGCAAAGAGCTCATAGTAGTCGTAGGTGATTTCAGGGATCACCAGGGGGTGCTCCGGCCCGGAAAATGCCGAAATGGCCAGATAGAGGATCTGGTCAGAGCCGTTCCCCGGGAGCACCGAATCCACCGGGATGCCCTCCCGCTCGGCCAGCGCCCTGCACAGAAGGGTGCAGTCCGGATCATTGTAGAAGTTGAGGCGTCCCACCTCCGCCGTCACCGCCTCCAGCACTCCCGGTCCCGGCGGGAAGGGAGATTCATTGGTGTTGAGCCGGATGAACCCCTCCCCTTCCTCATGGGTTCCCGGGGTATAGGTCGGCAGGTCCGGCCGGGATCTGTAGATCATGCTTTCTCCTCCATGCGGATCAGGGCCGCGCGGGCGTGGGCCTCCAGCCCCTCCGCCCGGGCAAACACCGCGATCTCCTCCGCCACCTGCTTGAGGGACGAGGCGCTGTAACAGGTGAACTGGGTCTTCTTGACAAAGTCATCCACCCCCAGGGGGCTGGAGAACCGCGCCGTGCCCGAGGTGGGCAGGGTATGGTTGGGACCGGCCAGGTAGTCCCCCAGGGATTCCGGGCAGTAGCGTCCCATGAACACGGAGCCGGCGTGCCGCACGCCGGGCAGCATCTCCTCCGGGCGCGCCACATTGAGCACCAGGTGCTCCGGCGCCAGGCGGTTGGACGCCTCCAGGGCGTCCGAAAGGCTTCCGGTGACGATGATCTTGCCGTTTCTCTCGATGCTCTCCCGGGCAATCTCCTGCCGGGGCAGCGTGACCAGCTGGCGCTCCACCTCCGAGGACACCGCCTGCGCCAGCTCCATGCTGTCGGTCACCAGCACCGCAGCCGCCATCCGGTCATGCTCGGCCTGGCTGAGCAGGTCCGCCGCGACGAAGGCGGGATCCGCCCCGCCGTCCGCGAGCACCAGAATCTCGGAGGGACCGGCGATCATATCGATATTGACGCGCCCGAACACCTGCCGCTTGGCCTCGGCCACATAGGCATTGCCCGGACCCACGATCTTGTCCACCCGGGGCACGCTCTCGGTCCCGTAGGCCATCGCCGCCACCGCCTGCGCGCCGCCCATGGCATACACGCGGGTCACACCCGCCATCCGGGCCGCCGCAAGGACCTGGCTCTTCACATGCCCGTCACTGCCTGGCGGGGATGCCATGATGATCTCGCTGCATCCGGCGATGGCCGCGGGGATGGCATTCATGAACACCGTGGACGGATAGGCGGCGGTTCCTCCGGGGATGTACAGCCCCACCTTCTCGATGGGCGTGATCATCTGTCCCATGTAGCTGCCGTCTCCGCAGTCCATCCGGAAGCCTTCCCTCTTCTGGCGTTCATGGAAGGCGCGGATATTTTTCGCCGCCCTCTGCATGGCGGCCTTCAGCGCGGGATCCAGGGCCGCCTCTGCCGCCTCCAGTTCCTCCTGGGGAACGCGCAGGGCGGAAGGCCGCACCCGGTCAAAACGCGCCCCAAGGCTCAGCACGGCCTCATCCCCGCCGTTGCGCACCTGGGTGATAATCTCCGCCACCGCCGCGCTCACGTCCGCCGTACGGGGATCCCGCATCAGCAGCTGGGAGGGATCGATCTCCTCGAATCTCAAAATCCTCATGCTCTGCCTCCTGAAACCGTCGCATTGATGCCGTCCAGCACCCGGCGGACCTGTTCTCCCTTGAACTTGAAGCTGGCCTTGTTGCAGATCAGCCGGGCACTCACCGGCATGATCTCCTCGAGCACCTCCAGGCCGTTCTCCCGCAGGGTGGTCCCGGTTTCCACAATGTCCACGATCACATCCGACAGGCCCACCAGCGGTGCCAGCTCAATGGAGCCGTTGAGATGGATCAGCTCGATCTCCCGGCTCCTGGAGTCATAATACTTCCGGGCAATGGAGGGGTACTTGGTGGCGACCCGCAGCGCGCGGCTGGGATCGTCCCGGAATCCCCGGGGTCCCGCGACGCACACCCGGCAGCGGCCCATCCTGAGGTCGCTGAGTTCATAGACGTCCGCGCCCTGCTCCTCAAGCACGTCCTTTCCGGCGATGCCGATATCCGCTGCCCCGTGTTCCACATAGGCGGGCACGTCCCCCGGCTTCACCAGGAAATAGCGGACCCCCGCTTCCTCATTGACAAAGATCAGCCGCCGGTTGTCCTCCAGGATTTCCGGACAGGGAAAGCCTGCAGCGGCAATCAGGGCATACGCCCGGTCCCCCAGTCGCCCCTTCGGCAGCGCCACGGAAAGCATGCGACTCATCTGCCTTTTCCCCCCTTCTCACAGACAATCTGTCCATTCGGGACCGTTTTGTCCAGGACAGCCAGCACCCGCTCACCCTGACGGCGCGCGAGGGTGACCGTCTCCATCACCCGGGCGGGATCCGCATCCGGCGCATAGCGCACCCGCAGGTCCACCTGCGAAGCGGGCCCCTTGTTCAGCCGGTCCATGTCATTCAGATAGACCGCAAACCCGATGCCGCTTGACGACCTGCCCAGGCGCCGCAGCAGAGGATCATAGCACCCGCCCGAGAGCACCGCCTCAGGGATCCTCTCCACAAAGCCCGCAAAGGTCAGGCCGCTGTAATACGCCATATCGCTGAGCACCGAAAAGTCCAGATTCATGCAGCTGCGCATCTCCCCGGGAATCAGCTCCATGAGCTGCTGCAGCTCCAGGGCGGCTTCCCGGGCTCCCTCAGGCAGCGGCAGCGCAAGGAAGCGTTCCAGGGTCGCCTCCACCGGGCCGGAGCAGGTGATCAGGGCATCCAGGCATTCCCGCCGATCCCCGGTGATCTCCTTTTTCTCACACAGGTCCCGCAGCACATGCCGCTCCTTGGAGGACACCGCCGTCAGGGCCTGACGGGCGTCCTCCCCTTCAAAACCGCTTTCCTCGAGAATTGCCTGACAGATGCGCAGATCCGACAGGTCCAGGCAGCAGTTCTTTCCAAGAATCTGCAGACTGCCCGCCGCCAGAGAGAGCACCTCCGCCTGTGTATAGCGGTCCCCTGCCCCGATGGCTTCGATGCCGGTCTGCATGATCTCCCGGAAGCTGTTTTCACCCCGGGGCACGCGGTACACGCTCTCCGCATAGCAGACCTTCACCGGGGCATCCTCATCCCTGACGGAACGGACCACGGACAGGGTGACATCCGGCTTGAGGGCCATCAGCTGTCCGGTCAGATCCGTAAACGTCAGCAGCCGGTCGTCCTTGAGGAAGTTCCGGTTCCTCATGTACAGATCGTATTCCTCAAACCGGCTGACCTTGTACGTTTCATATCCGAATTCCCGGTACAGCCTTCGCAGGCTGTTTGAAAACGCCTCAGCCGGTCTCATTTCGTTTTCGTTCATTCTTTATTCTCCTTCAGCCTGTCGATAATCATGGCATATCCGCCGCTGCCATAATCCACACAGCGCTTCACGCGTCCGATGGTCGCCGAGCTGACCCCCAGGGATTCCGCCGCCTCAAGGTAGGATTTCTTCTGGGTGATCTGGATGGCAATCTGCAGCCGCTGTCCCATATCCCTGACTTCCTTGTTTGTGCACAAATCCTCAAAATACCGGTAGCATTCTTCCACGCTCGTGAGTGACAAAATGGATTTGAACAGGATATCCGTCTGCTCGTCATGATGTAGGCTCATTTGTTTTCTCCTCCTTCTTCGGTCGGCAGTTTAACACTTTAGCGTGTGAAAATCAACCTTTACCTCCGTGTCCCGAAGGAAGAGAGGTCCTTGCCCGTTTCCGTACCCGGATGCGAAGGCGCCTCACCGCCTGCACGGAAGTCGGCTTTTTCTTTTGTCCCAGGGCTTTGTCCGGCCCGGAGCTGCTGTCACAGGCCTCCGAAACCGCCGGGAATCGGGATGGTGTCACCGGCCCGGAGGGCAGGTATGGGGAATCACCCCTCCCTGCACGGCGCAAAATATCACCCACCCATCCCTCGCGGGGGCCTGTTTATCGCAGAAATCTCCTCCTTGAGGCGGGGCTTTCAGGAAATGAAAGACCTAAAAGTATCTCCGAAGCCCTGGGGTCTCCCTCCCGTATACTGTCACTGCAAACAGGTGATGAATGCGCCACGATGATACCGGTTTCACAGGATCCGGCCGTTGCCCCGAT
>CACYCQ010000397.1:0-4728 GCA_902772995.1 uncultured Eubacteriales bacterium | reverse complement strand
GTGGGCAGGGATGGATTCGAACCATCGAAGGCGGAGCCGGCAGATTTACAGTCTGCTCCCTTTGGCCACTCGGGAACCTACCCACATCGAACGTCGCTATACTACCACTCCTCAGGAGGAAAGTCAACTGGTTTGAAATATTTTCAGGGCGCCTTCACGGAATGTCCCAGTCTCGGTTCCCCCGCCCCTCTGGAACGAATCGGGGTCAGCCAATCCCAAATACGGTTGAAAAATGCCGGAAAAATCCCACATGTTGTCTGCGGCGCTGTTTTCTTCTTCCTGCAGCAGGTGCATTCCCGCAGATTTCCGGCTTTCCGGGAGGAGGTTCGTGTTGCTGAGATGAAGCAACACGAAGCCAGCACACTTTTCCAATACCCGGACAAGGACGGATAATAAATAGGAACAGTTCAGGAAGGCGGAGCGAAAAAAGGACAGCTTCCTTTTGTCGCCGAATGGAAACAGCTGTGGCATACCTGTGCCGGTCAGGACATGCGATAGCATGCCGGACCGGACTGATACAGGTCATTACCCTGGGAATCAATGGCCACCAGCATCGGGAAGTCTTCCACAACCAGACGGCGAATGGCTTCAGTGCCGAGATCTTCAAAGGCGATGATCTCCGCTTCCCGGATAGTGCTGGCAATGAGAGCGCCGGCACCTCCGATGGTGGCAAAGTACACGCCGCAGTTTCTCCGGATGGCATCCACGACCCGGGCATCCCTCGGCCCCTTGCCGATCATTGCGGTCAGCCCGTGATCCATCAGTATCGGCGCATAGCTGTCCATGCGGCCGGAGGTGGTCGGCCCGCAGGATCCGATGACCTGACCCGGACCTGCGGGACAGGGACCGGCATAATAGATGGTGGCGTTGCGCAGCGGAAACGGCAGGTCATGGCCCTGCTGGATCAACCAGGTCAGGCGTTTGTGGGCGGCATCCCGGGCGGTATAGATGACCCCTGAGAGCAGCACCGAATCTCCGGTGTGAAGCCCGCTCAGGACCTGCGGTGTCAGGGGGGTATTCAGTCTGATCATCTTGTGTCAGGGGACGTGCCGTGTCAAGCGGCGCGGCACTCCCCTATCCTCCTTTTATCAGTTTCTCGTGAGCGCGGTTCAGGTCTGCAGGCTTCCCGGTCAGATGATCCGGGTCCGGCTTCTGGCGACATGGCACTGGATGCTGACGCCGACAGGCAGTCCTGCGATATGTGTGGGATACTGCTCTGCGTGGACCGCCAGCGCGGTGATTCTGCCGCCAAGCCCCTGCGGACCGATGCCCAGACGGTTGATGTCCGAAAGCGTCCTGGCTTCCAGCTGGGCAAGAACGGGGTCCGGGGAAGGTTCTCCGCAGGGGCGAAGAAGCGCATGTTTGGCCAGATAAAGGGCATATTCCGAGGTCCCTCCGATGCCGACGCCCACGATGACAGGCGGACAGGGGCTCCCTCCTGCCAGACGGACCGTTTCCACGATAGCCTCACGGATTCCCTCAATCCCGTCCGAGGGTTTGAGCATCCAGAGCCGGGACATGTTTTCCGAACCAAAGCCCTTTGGAAGGACCCGGATTTCCACCTGTTCCCCGGGAACCAGGTCGATATGCAGGATTCCGGGGGTGTTGTCTCCCGTATTTTTCCGGTCAATGGGCGAAAGCACACTGGCCCTGAAGTGCCCGTCGGCATAGGCGCGCCGGATCCCGCGGTTCACCGCGGCGCTCAGGTCTCCGCCGGTCAGGTGGACATCCTGACCGATTTTCAGGAAGACGGTGGCCATGCCCGTATCCTGGCAGATGGGCATGTTCTGCTGGTCCGCGATCCGGTCATTTTCAAGGATCAGGTTCAGAATTTCCTGCCCGATGGGAGATTCCTCCATCCGGGCGCACTGACGCAGCCGCCTGAGCACGTCTTCACCCAGATGGCAGCAGGACTGGAGAAACAGTTCATAGATATGGCTTTCAAGGGTATGGACACTCAGTTCTCGCATGTGGAGAAGCTCCTTTCTGACAAATCGGACCGTCCCCGGGATCGGACATGCTCCGGGCTGGCGCCTTCAGGATGGTAAGGGCCCGGTAAACACCGGACGCCGGGCAGCGCGCCTCAGGGACGGAAGAAGGAAAATCACAGATTTACAAAGTCAGGAGACGAAGATATAATTTTCCTGTTCATGAATACAGTACGGAGGTGCAGGATGAGTCGACTGGGAGATTTGCTGCTGACAGAGCGGATGCGTAAGAAGAAGACCCGCAAGGAAGTGGCCCGGATGTGCGGAGTTTCCGAGGGCTATCTGAAGGATGTCGAGGAGGGGCGCCGGATCATTCAGGATGACCAGGCCCGCAGGATGCTGAAGATTCTGGGGTCTGTGCATACCGGGGACAGGGAATTCTCCCTGGATGAGATTGCCGCGACCGTGGATCTGGAGACGCTGGTCCCCCAGCAGAAGAAGGAGGAACCGGAAAGGATTCAGGTTTCCTCTCCTGCCCCTGCACCGAAGAAAAAGGAATCCGGGGAAAAGGAAATGAGCGGGATCTGGCTGGACGCGCTGTCCACAGTGGTCAGGTCCGTCCCGGTCCTCAATGCCGCCATGGCGGTCATCGGGAAGAAAATGGTGCCCGTTGCCAATGGAAAGATCGAGGGCGGCAATCCGGACAAGGTCTTCTTTTTCTCCGCTCCGGATGACAGCATGAAGTTCATGCGGATTGAAAAGGGAGACACCGTTCTGATTGTACCACAGTCCGTTCCGGAAAATCATGCCATTATGCTGGTGGAGTACGGCGCTCACCGGTTTCTTCGCCAGTTGAAGTTCCTGGGCAGCAACCAGCTGCTGCTGCAGTCCGGGGATCGGGAACTGGATGTACATGCCGTTGCGGTCGGTGAGTGCAAGATCCTGGGAAAGGCGGTACGAAACGAGTTTCGTCTGTGATCAATGATGACTGCAAACACAGATCTTCTGCTCCGCTTTTCCTATTCAGCGGAAACGGTCAGCGCGTACAGAAAACAAATCCTTTCTGAGCTGAAAACGAAGGATCCGGAATTTATGAACATCCCGGTGAGACGCCTTCGGACATCGACACTGCCCTATCTCCTCAAACGCTACGATGAACTGTTCCTGGACCATTTTCTGGAGCGCACCTATGGAAAAAGGCTGACCAGCAGCCTCTCAGGCAGGCTGACCGTCTCTGCTGGCAAGTTTATTTATCCCAGGAGGGCGACCTCTCCCCCTTCCGGGGAAATCCGCATGTCCAGCGATTTTCTCGGCCGTCTCGCAGATGAGGAGTACCACCTGAACGGCGTGACGGTCCGCGGACCGCAGGAATCCTTCCTGGTGGTGCTGGAGCATGAGATTGTGCATGCCATCGAGTACGGCATCTGGGGCAATACCGGACACTCCCCGGTTTTTCAGTCCATTGCCTTTAATCTGTTCAAGCACACCCAAACCAGGCATAACCTGCCGACACGGGTCTCCGATGCAGCCAAAGTAGGCCTTGCCGTGGGGAAAAGAGTCGCCTTCGACTACAAGGGAAGACGCCTGACCGGGGTGGTCAGCTATATCGGCAAGACGGTATCGGTGATGGTCCCTGACGAAAAGGGAAGCTATGTGGATAAATCCGGACGGCACTACAGCAAGTATCGCTGCGCGTATTCCAGCCTGATTGTCCAAGGTTATCCGGGCAGGGAGCATTGAATGATTCCCAAAGAGGCCGCGGAGCAGTTGCAGCCGCGGGTCATCGTAAGGAGGTTTTTCATTGAAGCCGGCTTGTCCGGCTTTTTTGTATATTATGAACAAAAAATATGCCGATAATCAGGGAGAATGACTATTTACTGACTATCTTTGACCATGGTATACTTCCCCCGTAAGAAGAAATCTTCCTGATTTGAAAAGGAGGTGTGGTTTGTATGGATACCAACCATTATACTCAGAAATCCATTGAAGCGCTGCAGGACATGCAGAAGCTCGCACTCAGCTACAGCCATCCCCAGGTGGAGCAGATCCACCTGCTTTCTGCCCTGCTTTCTCAGGAGAACGGGCTGATTCCCCAGATGTTTGACCGGATGGGCGTGCGCGGCGCGGATGCGCTGACGGCATGCAACGCCGTTCTTGAACGCTCTCCCAGGATATCCAACAGCAACCAGCAGCCCTATCTGTCTGCCGCCCTCTCCAAGGTGATCAACCGGGCGGAGGATGAAATGAAAAAGATGCAGGATGAGTACCTCTCCGTGGAGCACCTGTTTCTGGCGCTGCTGGAGGAGGCGGACAACACCGTATCTCCCCTGTTCCGCCAGTGGGGCATCCGCAGGGCCGCATTCCTGGAAGCTCTGAAGGCGGTCCGCGGCAACAACCGGGTGACCACCGACGAGCCGGAAAACACCTATGACGCGCTGAAGAAATACGGACAGGACCTGGTCGCGCTGGCGCGCCAGAACAAGCTCGATCCCGTGATCGGACGGGACTCGGAGATCCGCAACACCATCCGGATCCTGTCCCGCAAGACCAAGAACAACCCTGTGCTCATCGGCGAACCCGGCGTGGGCAAGACCGCCATCGCTGAGGGCCTGGCCCAGAGAATTGTCCGGGGGGATGTCCCGGACAGCCTGAAGGATCATACCATTTTCTCCCTGGACATGGGAGCCCTGATTGCCGGAGCCAAGTTCAGGGGCGAGTTTGAGGAGCGCCTCAAGGCCGTGCTCAACGACATCAAGTCAAGCAACGGGCAGATCATCCTGTTCATCGACGAACTGCATAC
>CACYCQ010000396.1:0-3799 GCA_902772995.1 uncultured Eubacteriales bacterium | reverse complement strand
TCCAGATACTTGCCAAGCGTCAGGTACAGCATCACCAGGACAAAAGCCACCACAGCCATGGCCACATCTCCTGCCCCGCAGATGAGCCCGATCATTGCGGCAGCAAAGATCGCAGCGGCAGTGGTCAGTCCGCTGACCCGGTGCAGGCCTGCAATGTAAATGCTTCCCGCGCACAGAAAGCCCACTCCGGAAACCACCTGTGTGGCATAGCGGGTGCCGTCCAGCTTGAACCCCACCTGATCCACAATGGATGCCCATCCGGTGTGCAGCATGAAATTGTCATAGCGTGAGAGCATGGACGCAAGGCATGCGCCCATCGTGATGAGAATATAGACATCCCCGTCTGCGCTTCGGACCTTGTATTCCCTTTCCAGTCCGATGAACCTGCCGATTACCAGGGAAACCAGTATGGGCAGCAGAATGTCCATGATCGTAAACTGCTCCATCTTCCGCTCCTTCTATCCGTCGTATTCACTCCCGCCCGTCTTCCGGGGCAGGTTCTGTTTGTTCCTTCTCCTTTTTCTGACCATATGACCGATCAGCACCCCCGCAGGCGCCACAAGAAGAATCAGCAGCGCTCCGGTTGCGACATACAGCAGCGTCAGCCAGGTCATTCCAAGATCATTGAGTTTCTCCAGCTGGTCCACCAGCAGGTGGGAATACTCTCCCCCATCTTTCCACGGGTCCCGGCTTTGGAGCGTCACCGCATCATCTTCCTCCGTGAGACCGTATTCCCCGATCAGCGCTTCATTGGCCTGGACGATCTCCGGTGCACTGCTCATGGAAGAAGCCAGAAAAATGTCCCCCTTGTGTCCCTCTCCAAAGTAGATGTCCGAGGGGGTCACCTTCACATATCTCAGATCATAATCCACCGTGAAAAAGGAGACGGGCCCGTCCGAGAGGACCTCTGCGCTCAGGTACTGCACCCGGTCCTCAGGAAACACCGCGATGCTGTCCTGTCCCCTGCGCTCCATGAGTATCTGCACTTCGGGGAGCTCCCCCTCTGAAAGATCAGGAAAGGTTATGTTTCCCTGAGCATCCATCCTCTGGATCACCCGGTTGTACTCATCGCTCAGTTCCAGGGCAACATCCCCGGAGATCACATAGCGTTCATAGGACTGTGAGGAGGAAAACAGTTCCTCGGGGGAATCCGTGGAGAACATCCATGCAATATAGACCATGGGCATATGTTCCCCCAGGAGGTTGGCCTCCGAGGAAATTTCCGGATTCCACTTTCGGTGAATGCTTCCGCCCGCGTAGGCCGCCTCCCATGCGAAGGAAATGGCAAAGCTTCCCAGTTCCCTTTCCGCTTCTTTCTTTTCAGGGCTGAGAAGATGCGAATCGCTGACGATGCCCAGCAGGTTCCCCAGAATTCCCAGAAGGGTATGACGGTCATAGATGCTCTTGAGCCGCTCCTGGACATACTTCGTATAGACTTCAGGGCTTTCCACCAGAGTACCCACATAATCCAGGAGCCTGCGGATGCGGTGATTCACCTCCGGATTACTCTTGAGGGGCACGTCCGTGATGGCCTCATATATCGCGCTGGCCCGGCTCAGCTTGGCGGTATAGTCCGAATCCGTCTCAAGGGACGGAAGGTACAGGTTCGTTCCGTAGCGGCCGTATCCCCACTCCGCCAGAGGCACATGAGGGATCGGGTCCATTTTTCCCACGATGTTGAAAATATTGGGATATCTGCCCGAGCGGATGTCCCGCGTATTGCGCGGAGTGGCAAAGGTGTAGACAAAGACCCCTCCCTCTTCAAACGGCCCGAAGTCCGTCATGTCCGCGCCGACAAGGTTGCTGATGGCGGCGGCCCGGCTGTATCCGGCGATCCACAGCTTGAGCCTTCCGGTAAATCCCCGCTCCACCATGTACAGCAGGATACGGCCCTCCACATTGTGTGCCGCCCGGTTGAATCCCTCATGGCGCTCCCGGTCCCCGATGGTGAAGTTGGACAGCCACTCCTTCTGATATCCCCCTCCGCAGATGGCGGTGACAATCAAGGTATAGGGACCTTTCTCATCCTCCATCTTCTTGTGGCCAATCACCGTGGCGACCGTCTGCAGTGAGGGCGTCTGATCGTAATCTGTGCTCTCCAGATCCGTAAATCCCGCCTGTCCGAGATAGCTGCGAATGTTATGATCCAGGGGCAGATCCCTGTCATAATAGATCCGGAATGCGGAGACGGCCATTCCCAAGGATACCTGGGCCAGTGCATGACTGTATGTGTCGGAGCTCTGGGCAAACAGGCGGTCATTGTATGTGACAGGCCAGGAGGCATTCACCCTCGTGACCTGATCCCCGTAAAGGGCGGTGAGGGTCATGTCCCCCTCCTGTGCCCGCGCACCTGCCGCAAAAAGAATCAGGAGGCACAGAAACAGTGCCTCGATTCCCCTTCTCCTCATCATCGCTCCCCCGTTCGTGTCAGTTTCTCTTCCATATTCCGGAGATTTCCGGCCCGCACAGCTCCATGTGCCGCAAAACGACATGGAAACCACCTTGCCGCCTCACAGCTTTTTTCTGCCGGGACGCGTCTGGATGCACGCAAAAAAATCATCTAGATTTCTCATAATGCTCCTTGAAAGACAACTATGCAGAGAAGAAGATGACTGATGCAATCATAACAGCAAACGCCCCATCCGGCAAGCACAATTCCCTGCTCTGGAGGTTCCCGGGATTTCTCAGATTCCTGGCTGTTTCTCCGGTTTCAGTCTCCTGCACCGCGGGTTCTCAAAGCCGGTATTCCGAGAAAGAACCAGGCGGCTTCCCGGCCGCTGTCCCCGCCTCTTTCTGCAAAACGACCGGGGCAGATTCCTTTCCTGCCACGCAGGGCGCGAAAAAACATCCAGTGTTTTGAAAAAACAGGGGACATTCCTTGCGGAATGCCCCCGTGCCGTGCTCAGAGCAGATGCCCACAATTGCGTTCAAAAGAAATGGCCGTTTTCTCTCCAGTCTGGTAGATGCGCTTGCTCACCGGGCAGTTGTCGTTGATCTTGACCAGGGTCTTGCCGACGCGCACATGATAATACTGATAGGAGCCCATGAAGCAGGACAGTTCCACCGTGCATGGCAGATCCCCGTTCGGGTTGAGCTCAATGGCTTCCGGACGCAGCACGATCTTGCCGCTGTCTCCGGACTTGACAGGCTTGTCCGAGGTCACATGCACCTCGCGGCCATTGACCTCCACCGTCACGTCATTGCCTCTCTGCCCCTTTACGGTGCCCTCAAGGAAGTTGCACTCGCCGATGAAGTCCGCCACAAACTCATTGACCGGATGATAGTAGATTTCCATGGGGCTGCCAGCCTGCTCGATGACACCCTTTCTCATGATGATGATGGTGTCCGAGATGGACATGGCCTCACTCTGGTCATGAGTCACGTACACAGCCGTGATGCCCAGGCTCTGCTGGATGCGGCGAATCTCGGTGCGCATCTGCACCCTCAGCTTGGCATCCAGATTGGACAGCGGCTCGTCGAAAAGCAGCACACCCGGCTCCACCACCAGTGCACGGGCCAGGGCAACACGCTGCTGCTGTCCGCCGGAGAGCTGGTTTGTCATGCGCTGTTCCATGCCCTCCAGTTCCACCAGCTGAAGGATATCTGTCACGCGCTTGCGGATCTCCTCCTGTGGAACCTTGCGCAGCTTGAGTCCATAGGCCACGTTGTCAAAGACGTTGTAGTGCGGGAACAGCGCGTAGCTCTGGAACACCATGGCCGTATCCCGCTTGTTGGGGGTCAGGGCGTTGATGGGCTCGCCGCCCAGATAGATTTCGCCCTCGTCCGGGCTTTCAAAGCC
>CACYCQ010000395.1:0-2302 GCA_902772995.1 uncultured Eubacteriales bacterium | reverse complement strand
TCTGTCAGCATGGCGATCCGGCAGATGAAGGACCAGGGGCTGATCGCCGTGGAGCCGGACGGCAATCTGCTCTTTACAGCGCATGGTCAAAGCCGCTCCAACCTGCTTGGCAGGCGCGTCTGTTTTTTTCAGCAGATGCTGACAGATGCCGGCGTGGAGCCTTCCCAGGCCCTGCAGGACGCCATTTCCTTCAGCTGGAAAATGAGCGGAGCATCCTTTGAGGCCTTCCAAAGCCTGTTCGCCGCCTCCGCGAAGGACGAAGCGCCAGCCTGTCCGCAGCCGGAAAACGGATGACGTCCTCCGGTTCCCGGGGAGCCTGTCAAGGCAAGCATTCCTTCCTCCGATGGACGCCGTCCGGGGGATCTGCCGGATGGATCAGGGGAAGATCCGGTGAAAGCCGCCGTTTCCATGTGCACGCTGCCACGCATCCTGACAAAGCGGCGCTGCGGCAGGGATGAAGCACAGGCCCGGGGATGAGGCCCCGCTTTGACGCAAAGAAGTTCATAGCCGGGAGGCCCCCATCCGGGGCACAACGGAACGCAAAGCCAGGAATCCCTCATTTGAAAAGGTTCCTGGCTTCTTGTATACTTACAGTGCCTAAACCCGCCCCGGACAAACGGCGCAGGGAGATGGCCCCGGGAATTTTCCAGGAATCCGGCACCCTCAGAGATGACGCTTCAGCCCCGCATCCGCGAAAAACCGGGCACATTCCCGGGACTGCCGCCGGATACGGGCGGGAAGCCTTCAGGCCTGAAGGGCACAGGCCCCGTGTCCCTTTTCCATTCAGCCTGGCAAAAAAGGCAGCAGATCCGTCCGCCTTTGCCGGGCGGATGGCGGACCGAACGCAGGCCGCCGTTCTTTGGGGAAACGGGTTCCGGCTTATTTTTGACATTCCATGGAGGGAACCAGGATGACAGGACAGGATATCCGCGCCGCCGCTTCAGCGACGGACAATCAGTATGTGAAAATGGCGGCAGTCTGCAAAGCCATGTCGGATCCGAAACGGGTCAAAATCATCGACCTGCTGTCATGCGGAGAAATGTGCGGATGTGTGCTGCTCAAATGCTTTGAAATCACCCAGCCGACGCTGGCGCATGACATGAAGGTTCTGACCGATGCCGGTCTTGTGATCAGCAGGCGGGAAGGGAAACGGACCCTGTATTCGCTCAACTGGGAACTGCTTGAACAGATCGGCAAAGGGGTCCGGGAGATCCTTCGGAAAAACACCTGCTGCAAATCCTGACGGGACAAAACAGCGGTCCGGACCTCATCAGCCGGGTCCCCCGAGACAGGATTCCTCCGCTCGCATAGAAACATAGAAATATTTCAATGTTTCTATTGAATTCAGGTTCAATGCGTAATAGAATAGGCGTCGCTCTACAGCAACTATTCATGAACTGGAGGAACAATTCCGTGAAAAACGCGATTTCCCTGTTACTCGCACTGTCCCTGATGCTCATCTGTGCCTTCGCCCTGGCAGATGAGGAAACCTGCACGTATACCATTTTCAACGAGACCGGCGAAAAGATTACCGAGCTGTATGTCACTGACAATCTGACCGGGGAAAAAAGTGAGAACTATGCCGGAGAAGAAGGTCTGGCCAAGGATGCGGTCAAAGAAATCAGCGGGACCAACAAGGAAGGCTATGAGATCACGCTGAGCTTCAAGACGGAAAGCGGTTATGAGGCGGCCTTTAAAACGCTGCATTTTGAAACCGTCCCGATCACGCTGTTCTCAAAGCAGACCGTCGAAGACAATCTCGCATCTGCAGGTCCGGACGCCACCAGCGGTGCAACGCCCCTCTCCTTCTTTGCCCCTGTCTGCACCTATACCGTGTACAATACGACCGGGGAAAAGGTGACCGAGCTGTACGTCACCGACAATGCAACCGGTGAAAAGAGCGAAAACTATGCTGCCGCAGGCCTTGCCGATGGAGAGTCCGTCGACATCAAGGGCACAAAGAAACCCGATTATGTCGTGACTCTGAGCTTCAAAACGGAAAGCGGTTATGAAGGCGCCTTTACAACGCTGCATTTTGAGACGGTTCCGATCTGGATCTTCTCCAAGCAGACTGTTGACGCGAACATCGCTGCCGCGGGCCCGGATGCCAAGAGCGGTGCGACGCCCATTACTTTCAAGGCTCCCGAAGCCAAATAAGATCAGATTGTTCCTTTGGCACCGCAGCCATCACGCCATCCAGTATACAGAGAACCGGCCGGTCTGACCGGTTCTCTGTTTATCCGGCGGGAAACCCCGTGTGGCAGTCCTGCTTCCGGGCGGCACTTCATCCGGGCCCGGTTCC
>CACYCQ010000394.1:0-2995 GCA_902772995.1 uncultured Eubacteriales bacterium | reverse complement strand
TCCTCCGGCTTGCTCGCGCTCATCGGCAGATTTTCGAACTGCCAGATCAGATTCTTGCACCTGGACAAAAAGATCAGCCCCGGCAATCCATCCGGCAATGGCCTCATCATCTCCCGGATCTTCGCCAGCCCCGCCTTCCGGTCATTGTCTCCCTTCGTAAGGTAAACACCATGCGCTGCGTAGATATCCTTCCCCGCCTTCGCATTGCTGTCCACATGGTGGGACTTCTGCCACATCGCCGGGTCCGCATAGGTGATGCTGATCCGCTGATTCGCCGGCGTCTTGCTCTTGATCCGCTCGGCCTGCTCCCCGTTGGTGAACCCCTCGCCGTAATCCTCATCGTAAACTACAATGCGTCCGGTCACCGGATCCTTTGCCAGCCACAGGCAGCAGTACGGCTTGCTGTAACCGTCATCGATTCCCCGGATCCGGATCCAGTTCTCCCCGATATCCCAGTCATCATAGACATAAACATCCGGCCGGAAGTTATCAAACGCCATGCCCTGGCTGATGTCAAAGTCCCCGTCGCGCCACAGCTTTCCCAGCATCCCGTCCAGGTTGTTCAGGTAATCCACATATCCCTGATCCAAAAACTTGTTCTCCTGGTACCGGCTGAAGATGAAGCGCGTGTTCATCTCCCGCTTCTGCTTCCATGGCTCGATGAACGTCTTCTTCAGGTACTTCATTCCCGGTCCTCCGGGATTGAAATTCATGTAGCACCTCGGCACATACCCGTCAAGCCGTCCAGTTCGCAGAGAACCCTGCAGTTTGATGAGCCGCTCCTCATCAATTTGATTAGCCTCCTCGACAACCATCAGCTCATAGTTCAGCCCGACATACTTGTCAACGTCCTTCGGATCCCGCACACCCGCAATCGCAATTGTGCTGCCGTTCGGGAACCGCACCCCGTCCTGATTCAGCCGAGCCCCCTCATAGTCTCCAAGGATGGCGGTCGTCATCTGCTGGAACGAATCTCCCGCCGAGTTCTTGACTAACCGGATGTAGAGGCAGTTGATACCAGGCCATCGCTGACAGTCATACAGACTGACCTGGGCAAAAGTCGCAGTCGTCTTTCCAGACCCACGGCTTCCCCCGTTGCCGATCAGCCGCACCCCATGCAGCTGAGCCTCCTCCGTCAGCCGGTGCCACCGGACCTGCATCTCCTGCGGAATGTAAAAGTACGGCAGGAAATGTTCCGCCATTTCCTCCGGCAGTCCCTGATCCCGCAGCTCCTCCGCCGCCACCGTCCAGCTTCTCGCTTCCTCGTCCGTCACCTGACCCCTATATCCTACAAAACCAAAAACCGCCCTCACTGAGAGGACGGCTTTTCAACGCTAAGCATCTGGAGAGAGATGTTTGCCTGCCCATATTATAGCACAGTATCGAGGACTGCCCCTTCCTGAACGGGGACGGTTTCCGCCAGGGAACTGTCCCCTTAATTCCTACTTACCACCTGACCACTGCTCACTGACTACCGCCCCCGACCACCGACCACCAACTGCCTGCTGCCGACTGCCTGCTGCCAACTGCCTGCTGCCTGCTGCCAACTGCCTGCTGCCGACTGCCGACTACCTCTTCCCCGTCATCCGATTCTTCTGCCGCCCCTTCCGGATCTCCTCCTCCGGCAGCACCACTCGGACGATGTGCATGATCCCCCCGACCTCCACATGGTCATCATTGTAAACCGGCTCCTCGACCCGCCACATCCTCGGCATGTTGTTCCGGATCTCCAGCGTGATCCGCCCCGACCGCGTCCGGTTCCCCGCCACCTTCTCGCACAACTCCTGCAGCTGCCCCACCTGCTCATCAGTCAGAAACATTCTCCTCCTTCACACATCGGGGACGGTTTCCGCCAGGGAACTGTCCCCTTTCTATTCCACATCTTTCACCTGCACAGGCGGCTCCGTTCCCATATGGAAATCAGTATCATCTCGCCTGCCATCCAGAACTGCCCAGATGTCCAAGCTGATATTCGCCTCATTGGTTCTCGGCATTCCTTCCCATCGATAAGCATGTCGGTATATCCCTTCTACCGCACCTTCGAGACAATTCTGAACTAACTCATCCCTGCGGTAAAGATATTCTCTCCGCTCCCTGTACTCCTCATCTGTCTCATCTTCTTTCCGTTCTGGTTGGACACGGATTCCAAAACCATCGAAACCTGTCTGCGTGACGATTTCGCTGAAACCGCGAAATTGCCCGATCTGGATCCGGCCGTATAATTCACACGCATTCTTGATGATCTGCAGCTGCTTCTCCGTCACAATCAGCATTTTTCTGCTGTCACTCTTCTTCTTCATTTCCGTTCCTTCCGGTACGCTTGCCAATATTCATCAGCACCCATGTCTTTTTGCCATAATGTATTTGGATTTCCACCGGAAACTTCCATCCATTGCAATTCGTTGTCTCTTCCGTAAAATCCATAAATGATAACCCAATAACTCTGTTGGTTGTTACCATACTCAACCCACACAGGTTTTCCTACCATTGCTTTCAGTTCATCCCATGTAAGCGGTGGATTGAAATCAGGTTCATCTTCTCCCCAATCGCTCACAGGATACAAAGCATAGTCCTTTTGTGCTTTGTGTATCCCTTGCATAATCGTAGTTTGTCTGAATAGCTTCAGTTGTATCAGATAGTGAAGCGCATCTTTTTCTGGTTCTTTCATGCATCCCATATCAGACGCACCTAAGTACGGGCAAACATCATGTTCCGCATTAGAACAGTAGGAACCAATACATATTTCAAATGCCTTTATCACTTCATCCAGCGTTTTCATGTCGCTCCTTCCTGTAGGCTTGCCAGTAATATCCGTACATTTCTTTTGAATATTCCATCGAACGGCCAAAATAATATAAATCTACATGGGCATCGAGATCTTCATTTTCAAAAAATGAATAGAATTTTCCGACCATAACCCATCCTTTGTATCTTCCGTCATCTGCTTCCACCCACACCGGCTTCCCTTTCATTTGCTTGAGTTCGTCCCATGTTA
>CACYCQ010000393.1:0-6501 GCA_902772995.1 uncultured Eubacteriales bacterium | reverse complement strand
GTGGATGAGGAGAGCCGCACCGTCACGGCCACCCTTCCCGAAATTGACCTCAAGGTGACCATCGCGGATGAGGAATTCATGGGCGTGCTGCCCTCGGACGCCAACGTCGACATCGACAGGATGATGAAGGCGAGCAAGGAGGACGCGGAGCGGGAGGCCAGGAACTCAAAGGAACTGATGGAGACGGCCAGGGAGAACCTGAGGTCCACCATCGAGGGGCTCATGTTCCCGGTACTCAAGGCCAGGGGCTACAGGATCGTCTGGAGCGGCCTGGAGCCGGCACAGGCACCGGCACAGACACAGGAACCGGCGCAGACTCAGGCGCAGGGCGCATGAAAGGGGGAGCACAGATGGAGAAAAAGCATATCCTTCCCTGCATCGCCGGCGGCATCCTCTGCGTGGCGGCGGCCGCGGGGATCCTGCTGTTTCCGCAGGGCGACGGGAAAAACGTGACCATGAACCTCTCCGAGGTATCTTCCGTCAACACGATCTGCGAGCTGGCGACCCTCAAAAGCTTTTATCACAATGTGGCGATGTTTGAAAAGAAGCCGGACGGGAGCGAGAAGTTCATGAACGACATCTTCTTCTGGCCCTTCGGCAATGTGACCAAAGTCGGCTACAAGCAGTTCTGGATCGAATACAACGGCATCGTTGAAACCGGGGTGGACGCGGACAAGATCCAGATCCTCGGCCCGGACCGCAGCGGCGTCGTGGAGGTGTATGTGCCGGATGCCCGGGTGCTTGGCGTGAATGCGGATGAAAACTCCCTGACGGAGCCGCTCTCGGAGAAGGGGTGGTTCACCCAGATCACGGGAAGGGAGAAGGCGGAGGCGTTTGCCTCGGCGCAGAGCGCCATGCGCCAGGAGGCGGAAAACAACCGGAACCTGCTCATGAGGTCAAAGGAAAATGCCAAGGTGCTGCTGGAGCGGTATATCGTGGAGACGGGAAAGGAAACGGGGATGGAGCTGAAGGTCCACTGGAATGACAGCCCGATCCGCTGAACATGCCGTGCATCTGCACAAACCAAGGAAAGGAGAATGAAGCCATGCTGCTGGTCGTCGTCATTCTGATCGTCTTTGTCACTTTGGTGGCGGTTTTCGGGAAAAAGAAATGACAAATCCCCAAACGGACAGGAGCGCCCGGGCGGGAGGCGCTCATCCGGACGGTTCCGGAGAAAAAACGGGCGCCGGATGCGGCAGCCCTGCCCAAATGCCCCCTTCTCTTTTGAGGGAAGGGGGCATTTTGCGTCGCGCGGGAGCGGTGCGGCGGCGGTCCGGGAGAGGCGGACGAGCCGGTGACGCCTGCCGGGGCTTCACCAAAAGGCCGGGGAGTCCTGGCGCAGGGAACTGAAATGCGGCGGCGGATGGCGGAGGACGCCCCGCGGACGGTGAGCGGGAGGAACCTTCGCCCGGCCAAAGACAGACATCACGCCCGGACCTCCTCAGGGTCCGGGCGTGATGCGCTGCTGTGTGAAACCCCGGGGAGGCGGGCCCGCGGGGGAGCCCGGAAGCTCCCGGGAAAAGAGAAAAGGCGCCGGATAATGGCGCCTTTGGCTTGAAAACGGGTCACTTCTCCCACTCGATGACCGCATCCGCGAAATGGCAGGCGCTGTCCGAGCCCTCGGGATTTACGACCAGGCGGGCGGTGACCATCATGTTCCCCCACACCGGGGGATAATCCTCCGGAAAGCGGAGGGACCGGGCGGGAATGACCTCCAGGGCGACCTCGCAGCAGCCGGAGGGGTCGGCGAAGATGATCCTGGGAAGCTGACGCGTCTGGGAATAGTTGAACTGTCCCTTGGCACGGAACAGCTTCCCGTCATACTGCCCGGGGGATTTGAGGACCTGCACCATCTGCGAGTAGGTGATGCCCTGGTTGCACGCGGACAGGTCCACGTCGATATCCTGCTGCGCCAGGGCAGCCCCCGGCAAAAGCGCGGAGAGGATCATCCATGTCGCCAGCAGATGCAGAATGCGTCGATGAAGGTTCATTTGCTGATTCTCCTTGTCTTGTTTTTGCGGGTGAGATGCGGCTAAAGCGCCGCGGGGACCGGAAGGGACGCTGAAGTGGGCACGGGGACCCGGGATCCCCCGGTTTTTCCAGGGCCGGGTCAGGAACCGGAAGGGAGCAGGTGTGCTTCGGGGATCCCCCGAAACAGGGAACTGGCGCCAGGCGCCGGAGCCGGCCCTTCGGCGCCCATGACGTGCTCCTTTCCGGGCAGAAGTGCGCCGGGAAAACAGTTCCTGATATGTATCTGCGGATACATGTCTTTGCTCCGCCTTATGGTATACTGTCCCAATGAACAAAAGGAGGAGCCGGGAAAGCCGCTTCCCGGGATGCGGGCAGGCCGCATCCGGCGGTGCAGGCGCCAGGTGCGCCGAAGCCCGGACGGACAGACAATTCAGATCCGATAAGGAGGGATCACATGATCAAGGTTGCTTTTTATGACACACGGGAATATGACAGGCCGTCCTTTGAACGCCTTGGCGGCCTGCACGGTGTGCAGTTCCGCTTTCTGGAGGCCCGTCTGACGGAGGATACGGTTGAACTGGCCAGGGGATGCGATGCGGTCTGCGTGTTCGTGAACGACACGGTGAATGCCGCCGTGATCTCTAGGCTGGCGGAGCTCGGCGTCAGGCTGGTGGCCCTGCGCTGCGCGGGGTACAACAATGTGGATGTGCGCGCCGCCTTCGGGAAGGTCCACGTGGTGCATGTCCCCGCCTATTCCCCCTATGCCGTGGCGGAGCACGCCATGGCGCTGCTGCTGACCTCCGTGCGCCGCATCCACAAGGCCTACAACCGCACGCGGGAATTCAACTTTTCCCTGAACGGGCTGGTGGGCTTTGATTTCCACGGAAAGACGGCGGGCGTGATCGGCACGGGCAGGATCGGGCGGATCTTCATCGACATCTGCAGGGGATTCGGGATGCATGTCATCGCCTATGACCGCTTCCCCGTCCAGGACAGTGGCATCGAGTATGTGCCCCTTGACGAGCTGTTTGCCCGAAGCGACATCATCTCCCTTCACTGCCCGCTGACCGAAGAGACCCGGCACCTGATCGGGGAGGAGGCCATTGGAAAGATGAAGAAGGGCGTGGTCATCGTCAATACCTCAAGGGGCGCGCTCATCGACGCGGAGGCGCTCCTTGAGGGCATCAAGGAGCGGAAAGTCGGAGCGGCGTGCCTGGATGTGTATGAAGAGGAGGCGGACATCTTCTTTGAGGACCGCTCCGGACACATCCTCAGCGACGATGTGCTCTCCCGCCTGATCTCCATGCCCAATGTCATCGTCACCTCTCACCAGGCGTTCCTGACGGAGGAGGCGCTGGAGAACATCGCGGAAACGACGGTTGGAAACATCCTCTCCTGCTTCCGGAATGACGGCATCTGCGACAACGAGCTGTGCTACCGCTGCGGCAACATCGAGCGGTGCAGGAAAGAGCGCAATGAGAGATGCTTCTGAGGAAGGCCGGGAGCCGGCGGAGGGAATGCGGCATGGAAAGGCCCGGAGGGAAGTCCTGCGATGACCGGGGGAGGAGATCCTTCCGCTTCTTCAGATGACGGATGTTCTTTGGATCTGCGGAAAACCTGACGCCCTGCCGGCCCTCCGGCAGGGCGTTGTGTGCTGAAGGGCCGAGCCCATCCCGGCCGCATCCCGGGAAAGGGAAGTGAAGGGCGGGGGCGCGGGGGAGAAAACAGAAAAGCCGGAAAGCGCACGGCTTTTCGGCAAAGGGAACGGGAATCAGAACATGAGGGCGGAAGTCTGCTCGATCACGGCGGCGTCAAACTCGATGTCGTATTCGTTCAGGGCCTTCTCGGCGCCGGAATAATACTGGTCGAACTGGCCGGCGGTTTCCTCGCTGTACTTGAGGACGTTGACGGCCACGGCCTTGAGGTGCACGAGATAGAATCCATTCTCTCCCTTGACCAGCAGCGTGCCGGTGGCGCCTTCCTCAGCAAGGTTCAGGGCATTCTGGCCCTGGGTCAGACGCACGAAGACCTTGCCGTCCTCGTACTTCCATTCGCTGATGGTGCTCAGGCCCACGGAGCCGTCCGGGTTGATGGACATGATCTGGGCGGTGCTGGTGCCCTGTTTGGGCTGATAGCCCTCGGCCCTGGCCTCATCAGCGGAGGAAAGCAGGGAGCTCTTGGCCGCCAGCTCTTCTTTGGCAGATGTCAGCGCATCGCCGGAGAGAACGGTCTTGGTGGCGGAGGCGGTGGTGTAGGCGTCGACGCCTTCAGCGGCGGCGATGCCGCAAAACAGGACTGCCGCAATCAGCAGGGCAAACAGTTTCTTCATGGATGAATCATCCTCCTTTGGATTATTGTGGGGGATCTCCCCCTGAATGACGGGGTTATTCTACCGCAGGGAGAACCGGCGGGTCAATGTTTTTCCTACTGAACAGGTAGGTAAATCTTGGCAGCCGGATGCACTTTCGGCGCCGGAACCGGTGCGGCCCGGCGCAGGCGGGGCAGGCTTCGGATACTTCATACCGTGGAGAGGCCGTTTCTTCGGCCCGGACCGCCGGGGCGAGAGGGGGCGGAAAAGGAGGCGCTTTGTCTGCGCTATGGAAACTCCGGGCGGGCTGGAGGGAACCGGATACGGGAAGTCCTCCGCCGGAGAGGAATGGCCGGGCAGCCTGAAGATGGCAAAGCGGAAGCGGGGCAATTGGATATCCCGGGGAATTTCCCCGAATCTGCCTACGGGGTGCCAGGGTTCGTTTTTTGTCGCAGACGGGGGATGTGCAGAAGCAGCACGCCAGTCTGGAATTGTTTCATTCGTCGTGTGGATTCAGACTGTCCGGATACTCTGTTCAGGAGGCATGTGCTTGAAAACCGCTGCCCGGTGAGGAGGCGGCATCTCCCTTTGCGTGTCACCGTCGTCCGCTTTCCACGAAAATAGAAGAAGGAGGACTTGTCGTCCTCCTTCTCTGTCTTCAGTTCGTCCGCATGAAAGGAAAGTCTCTGAATTATCGTCCCTGGTGGCCTTTGCCCCCTCGCCGAAGCGCCAGCGCCGCCAGGGTGCTGAGGACGGCCAATACCACACAGCGCTCAAGGGGCACCGTGTCCCCTGTCGCCGGCAGGGTGACATGGGGAATAAAGTGATTGATCAGTTCGATCTGCACCTCGCTGTCGGGGAGAATCAGAATGGCGTCTGATTCCGCATCCTCCTGCGAGAGGCGGGTTTCCGTCTCAAAGGCTGCCTTTGCGTAGATCTCCTCACCGCCGGAATACCGGAAGCCTGTCTCGGTGACGGTGACCGTGATTCCTGAGGGCAGTTTCTGAAACTCGAGGGACTCTCCGCTGCGAAGGGCAAAGCTGGCCCTTCCTCCTTCAAGGGGTACGGTTCTTTCCGTATGGCCGTTCAATAAGATGCGGCCTGACGCGTTGACGGGTTCGCTCGTTTCAATCTCGAACAGAAAGGAGAGTTCCTCCGGCCAGCGGGCATCCATCGTCTTTGTGATCTTCAGGGATCCCATGCCCCGGGTGTTCTGAAAGACCAGGGGGGACAGGGATTCCCCGATCCCGACAGTACCTGTTTTCTCCCGGGTGAGGGAAGTAAAGTCGGGATACTCAGATTCCCGGATCGTATAGTTCCATCCGGCAGGCAAGCCATCAATGGAGATGGTCTGGCCGTTCTCAAGTGAAAAAGTGCCTTTGCCTTCTTCAAAATAGGCACTCCCGTACCAGCCGTCAGGCAAGGCTGCGGCCCCTGCCCCCTCAGGAGGCGACAGCTCGATCGTGAACTCGTAGGCATACCCCTCCATGAGTTCACTGCCGAGCACTTCCTTTTTCACCTGGAGACTTCCTGTCGCGGGCCTGTTGGTGAAGGTGAGCGTGATCGGGTCGGAGTCGGGTATTAACCCCGATCTGGTCGGTTCGCCGATGACCTCATAACGGATTCCGCCTGACTGTGTGCCCGTTTCCGTGACGGTGTACTTTGTTCCGCTGGGAATGCCCGTAATCACGGCCACTTCTCCGGATTTGACATTGAGGGAGAGGGTCGCGGTGACCGGACTTGCTCCCGTGTTGTAGGTGGGAGCAGGACTGATGCTGGGTAAACTGCTTTGGTTATACGTATCGGGAAGGGTCAGCGCAACATCAAAGGAAAACGTCCTGTTTTCCAGCAGCTCGTTCGGGTCGTCCTGCGACTGTTTCAGGATGGCAAGGCTGGATTTCTCCAACCTGACATTATCAAAGGTGACCGTCTTGGTGACCTGTTGGCTGACATCCGCAGGGGTGACGGTAATCGTCTGAGGCGGTACGGGTTTGTAGCCTTCCCTGGGGATTTCCGTCACGGTATAGGTTCCCGCACCGGGCAGTTTAAAGGTAACAGTTCCCTCAGAGCCCGTTGTAAACGTTCCCTGCCAGGTGCTGCCGGATTGTTTGACGACAAATGAAAACGGTTCCTGGGGAGCTGTACCGTTGACTGTTTTTGTGATCCTGCAGTAAACCGGTTTGGTCGTGTTGTCAATCTTATAGTATGCCTGCGTCCCGGCT
>CACYCQ010000392.1:0-14240 GCA_902772995.1 uncultured Eubacteriales bacterium | reverse complement strand
TCGGGGTGATAGAGCGGGTATTGCGCGTCACGCATCGTCATTCCTCCCTTGCAGCAACAGCGCGGCATAATCGGCCATTTTCACGCCCCGGCGCATGGCGTAGAGCTGCATGCGCCGATGGGCTTCCGGCTCATCGATTCCGTATTCCTTCATCAGCAGGCGCTTCGCATCCTCCACCAGCGTCCTGTCCTCACCTGTTCGATGGGGCAGGCGCATATGGTGAAGCTGGGAAAGCATCTCGACGGCCCCAATGACCGCGCTGCCGGAGCAGGGCCAGGCCAGCCTGAACACCCGCGGCGATTCGCACGCCTCCAGCGCGTCCGGCCTGCCGATCAGCAGGAACTGGAAGCTGCCGCCAAAGTCTGCGGCGATGTCGTCCAAAGGAGCGTCCTTCAACCCGCCTGCCACGAGGACGATGCCGTCCTCGCATTCACCCAACGCCCGCCGCAATTCGCTTCCGGAGGCGCACAGCCGGAACAGCGAAAAGCCAGATGAAGCCAGCAGCCGGGAGAGCTGCGCCCGGCCGGCAGCGGATGCGCCGACAAGAACAATCCTGGCCACTGACTTCACCTCATTTCCGGAAATCTGGGGGCAATTCCGCCGTATCAGTACATCACGAGATAGCGGTCGATCTCCCAGCTGCTCACATGCGTCCGGTAGGCGTCCCATTCCTTCTGCTTGCCCTCGGCGTACTGGTCGAGTACGTGCTCGCCCAGCGCAGCGCAGATCACGTCATCCGCCTTCATGCATTCAACGGCCTCGATGAGCGTGCCCGGCAGGCTGGCGATACCCCTGGCTGCGCGGGTGGCGGCGTCCATAGCGAAGATGTTCTCTGTGATTTCATCCGGCGGCGTCAGGCCTTTCTCGATGCCATCCAGACCCGCCGCCAGACACACCGCCATGTTGAGGTAGGGATTGCAGCTGGGGTCGGGGCAGCGGAGCTCCACGCGGGTAGCCTGTCCGCGGGCGGCGGGGATGCGGATCAGCGCCGAACGGTTGCTGGCGCTCCAGGCCAGGTAGCAGGGCGCTTCATAGCCCGGAACCAGCCGCTTGTAGCTGTTCACCAGCGGATTGGTGATGGCTGCCATGCCCCGTACGTGAGCCAGGATGCCCGCGATAAAGCTGTAGGCCTCCTTGCTCAGGCCGCGGCTGTCGGACGGATCGGCGAACACGTTTTTGTCATCCTTGAAGAGGCTCATGTTGGTGTGCATGCCGCTGCCGTTGATGCCAAACACCGGCTTGGGCATGAAGGTGGCATGCAGGCCGTTTTTCTGCGCCAGGGTCTTGACAGCCAGCTTGAAGGTCATGATGTTGTCGGCGGCGGTCAGGGCGTCCGCATACTTGAAATCGATCTCGTGCTGGCCCGCGGCCACCTCGTGGTGGCTGGCCTCAATCTCAAAGCCCATCTGCTCAAGGGCCATGCAGATCTCCCGGCGGGTGCTCTCCCCGTGATCCAGGGGGCCCAGGTCAAAATAGCCGGCCTCGTCGGAGGTGGCGGTGGTGGGATGGCCCTGCTCATCGGTCTGGAAGAGGAAGAACTCCATCTCCGGCCCCACGTTGAAGGAATAACCCATGCTGGCCGCCCGGGAAAGAACGCTCTTCAGAACGCCGCGGGGGTCGCCGGCAAAGGGAGAACCGTCCGGATTGTGGACATCGCAGATCAGGCGGGCGACTTTCCCGTGCTGAGGACGCCAGGGGAGAACGGTAAAGGTGTCCAGGTCGGGCCACAGGTACTGGTCGCTCTCATTGATGCGCACAAATCCCTCAATGGAGCTGCCGTCGATCATGATCTGGTTGTTGACGGCCTTCTCGATCTGACTTGCGGTGATCGCCACGTTTTTCAGCTGCCCGAAGATATCGGTGAACTGCATGCGGATAAACTCCACATCCCCTTCACGTACCATGCGAATGACTTCTTCCTTTGTCAACTTGCTCATATAGACGCCTCCTTCACGAAAAAAAGGCAAGATGGGCCATGTGACATGACCCCCTTGCCTTGTCTGCGGGAATTCTACTCCAGAAGCGGCATCCTGTCAACAGGAAAATGAAAGATGTTTTACGGAAACTTGCAAAGAGATTGATTTTACGTTGTAAAATCAACAAAAGTGATAGGATGAAGATACGAAAAATGCATTTTTGACAAATGCGGGGTTGACATGCCCGGAGGGCGGTGGTAAGATACGCCCAGTTTCAAATCACAAAGCGTTGCGGAAGCAGAGTACCCTGACCAGGCGGCATCCCAGAGAGCGGGCGGTGATGGGAGTCCCGTATGCGCCTTCAGGCGAAGAACCCTTCCAAGTCCAAACCCAACACTTCGGTCAGTAGGGGCGGCGTGTCGGCGGCACGTTACCATCGCCAGGGCTTGATGGAGCCCGACAAGAGAAGCAAATCAGGTGGCACCACGGATCGGCGGCATTCGTCCTGAAATCAAGAACGAATGCCGCACAATCACGGAGGTGCCATTATGTGTTCCATTTACGGCGTAACCAGCAAATCGGTCCCCATGCAGATCATGCAGGAGGGCTTTGAACGGACCCAGTCAAGGGGACCGGACATGAGCCGCTTTGTGGAAATCCCGGGAGGGTACCTGGGTTTCCACCGCCTGGCCATCATGGGCCTGGACGAGCGGGGAATGCAGCCCTTCCGCCTGGATGAGGATTACGTGGTCTGCAACGGGGAGCTCTACGGCTTTCGCCCCCTGAGGGACCGCCTGCTCAGCCGGTATGAACTGCAGAGCCATTCGGACTGTGAAATCCTGCTGCCCCTGTATCGGGAGTACGGGGTGGAAATGTTCAAGACCCTGGACGCGGAATTTGCCCTGATCCTCTGGGACGGCAGACAGCAGAAATGGATTGCCGCCCGGGACCCCATCGGGATCCGGCCCCTGTACTACGGAAGGCTTGAGGACGGCGGATGGGCCTTTGCCAGTGAACCCAAGAACCGGATGGGCATGTGTGAAACCGTCCTGCCCTTTCCGCCCGGACACTACTGGATCGACGGGGAATGTGTCCGTTATGCCGATCCGGCCCATGTGGACCAGTTCACCATGAAAACCGAAGAGCAGGTCTGCGCCAAGCTGCGCCGCCTTCTGATGGACGGCGTGACCAAGCGGCTCGACGCGGATGCGCCCATAGGATTTCTGCTCTCCGGCGGCCTGGATTCCTCTCTGGTGTGTGCCATTGCGCAAAAGCAGCTGTGCACCCCGATCCGGACCTTTGCCATCGGGATGGATGTGGACGCCATCGACCTCAAGTATGCCCGGATGGTGGCGGACTACATCGGCAGCAGACATACGGAGGTCATCATTTCCCAGAAGGATGTTCTTGCTGCCCTGCCGAAGGTGGTGGAGCTGCTGGCCACCTGGGACATCACGACCATCCGCGCCTCCGTCGGCATGTACCTGGTATGCAAATGGATCCATGAAAACACGGATATCCGGGTGCTGCTGACCGGGGAAATCTCTGATGAACTGTTCGGGTACAAGTACACGGACTTTGCACCGGATGCCGCGGCTTTCCAGGAGGAGGCGGAAAAACGCATCCGCGAGCTGCATGTGTACGACGTGCTGCGGGCGGACCGGTGCATTTCGGTCAACAGCCTGGAAGCCAGAGTTCCCTTTGGTGACCTGAAGTTTGTCCGCTATGCCATGAGCATAGATCCGGAGCTTAAGATGAACACGCACCAGATGGGCAAGTACCTGATTCGCAAGGCTTTCGAGGAGGACCGGATTCTGCCTGATGAGATCCTCTGGCGGCAGAAAGCGGCTTTTTCCGATGCCGTGGGGCATTCCATGGTCAATGACCTCAAGGAACTGGCGGAAACAACCTATACCGATGAACAGTTCCGGGAGCGGGCCCGGGCATATTCCTACCGTCCGCCCTTTACCAAGGAGAGCCTGATGTACCGGGAACTGTTTGAAAGCTTCTATCCCGGGCAGGCGGGAATGATCCCGGATTACTGGATGCCCAACAGAACCTGGCCGGGCTGCAACGTGGATGATCCTTCCGCGCGTGTACTGAGCAACTACGGAGACAGCGGGAAATAACCTGAAATCAAAATTAACAAGGCCCTTCGCGGGGAGTGCGGCTTCCCGCGAAGGGCCTTTCCGTGAAAGAAGCGGATTTCCATGCTCGCAGCAGCTTCCCTGATTCCCGGGAAGTCCCGTCCTGCGAATCTGTGCAGGGGGACACCGGTCTGCAGATTGGCAACCTGTCATTTCGGCGCGCATGGGATTTCCTGCCGTGGACGTGTCCGCGCAGCCCCGGATTTTCACTGCAAAGGGAAAACATGGAAGATGCCCTATATGGACGGCCGCAGGAAGGCGCAACGATGAAGGCGGAAAACCATTCTGGAGAGATCCGCCTGTGAGATCGCCGCGGTGGGGCGTTTCAGGGCATGCTGCTGCCAGGGCTGATACAGCGTGTACCTGTGTAGGATGCCGGCCGGCAGATCCGCTGAGGATCCTGCAGCCTGTTTCCGCTTTCCTGAAGAATCAGGGTATTTCCCGCTCTGGCCGGTCGGGAGCATGCTTTGCGCTGCCTGACACTCCCGCCTGACATACTCCAATCGGAGGTGCGCATCAAAAGTTCTCCCTGAAGACAGAAAAAGAACCGGGCAGGAACGGGTGGCCCGGTTCTTTTTTGAGGGTCAGATTTCAAAGTCGATCCAGTCGGAAACCTCGCCGGAGGAGGTCCCTGCGGGCCGTGCAAACACCTGCAGACGGGACCCGGTGGGGAAGGGCGCTTCGCAGGAGAGCACGCCGGAGGGATTCCAGTCGGAGAGAAGACTGCGCTCTCCGTCGGGGGTCACCAGTTCAAAGCGGTACTCCGGAGTGACGAGGGGACCGTGGTTGCTGTTGGCCAGGTACACGAGCCGGCCTTGCGAAAGGAGCGCCTGGGGCTCTTCCGGGTCCTGCTCGTTGGCGGGATCCCAGTAACCCGTGAAGGGGACGACCCAGGTGTTGGTGATCCAGTCGATGCTCTCCAGATAGGCCTGGTGGTCCGGGTAGAAGCAGCCGGAGAGGTCCTCTCCGGAGCTGTGGCGCAGATAGAATTCGGCAAAGCACCGGGAGAAGATGTCGGCGCCCTCCCCGTCCAGGTGATAGATGTCAAAATAATGGTCATCCAGGTTGGGAAGAAGCTCCGGCCGCGCCAGGGTAAAATTGACGCATTCGATGCCGTTCTCCCCGCAGAACCGGGTCAGGCTTTCATTGTACCCGATGAAGGAGGGCTCCGCCAGGTTGTGCACGGTCATGTTGGGATAGATGAAGACCATCAGGCGGCTGCCCGCGCCCTCCACCAGGTCCCGGTAGGCCAGCAGGAGCTCCCGGGACTGGGGCAGAAGCTCATAGATATATTCGCCCTCCCGGCGGTGGAGCTTGGTGCGCACGTCCTCATCTGCCCGAACGTCCGTGGTGTAGCGGACAAAGCCGTGGCCCTGATAGGTGGCGGTGATGTCCCCCTGGACCAGCACGGATTCCGTGACGCTGTCCGGAAAGAGCCGGCACCGGAGGGTCTTGAGGATGTCCCCGGGATTCTGGACGCCGAAATCCCTGAAGAGCAGGAGGCGGTCCATGACCCAGCCGTCGGCCCGGATCAGGCTGCGGTAGTAATCCGCCTTGACGTCCCAGCGCCGGAGCCAGGGCATCATGATGTATTCCGCTTCGATGCCCTCGCGCTCAGTTTCAAAGGTATAAGGCTCCACCACCAGGACAAAGGTTTCCGGATGGGAGGTGTCAAGCAGCTCCCGGGTGATGGCGATGGCTCCCTGAAGCCCGAGGCAGGGAATGGTGGCGCTGAAGGTCTGCTTCCCGAGAATGCCGGAGATCAGGTCGTTGTTGAAGTGATCCCTGACGATGGAGGAGCCCACGAACACCACATCCAGGTCGGAGCGTTCATGCATCTCCCGAAGGGTCATGAAGGCGGTGGTGTCGGTCTGGATGAGAAAGATGTCCGCAAAGACCACAAACAGCGCGAACAGGAGAAAAAACAGTCCCAGACGGGTCAGCCTGCGGCGCAGGCTGCTTTGCTGATCAGAAGAGTGCATACATGAATCCGGCATCGCCGGCCCCCTCGCCCTTAAAGGCCTGAAGTACAAAGTAACCAAACAGAATCAGAATGATGAAGCGCTGCCAGGCGGGCAGACGCATGAGGCGGCGGCGCACATCCACGCCCCGCTCGCCCAGAACGGAGACCAGCAGCAGCAGCGCCGTGCCGATCCCCAGAATCCGCCAGTCCTTGGCCTCGATGTCCAGCTGCAGCAGCATTCCCCGGGCGATCTGTCCGGGCATGGGCGCGCTGACAATGCGGGAGAGCATCTGCAGGGCATCCGCGCCGGTGCGGCACCGGTCAAAGAACCAGCCGACATTCACCACCAGGAAGGTGCGCAGGATCCGGAACACATGGAAGGCGGAGGAGGAGGACAACCGGGGAAAGCGCAGGGCAAAGCGCCGGGTCAAAGGCTCCAGCAGGGCGGACAGGGCAAGGAGGATCCCGTTGTAGAGTCCCCAGAGCACGTAATTCATCCGCGCACCGTGCCAGATGCCGACCAGCAGAAAGACGAGCAGATTCCCCAGAGCGGCGGGCAGCGCGCGGGACAGGTGCACGCTGCGGCCCTTCAGTGCGCGGGACAGGGCGCTCATGGGCCGGGACAGGGCAAAGGGATAAAACACGTAGTCGCGCATCCAGCTGCCCAGGCTGATGTGCCAGCGCCGCCAGAAATCCGCCAGGGAGACGGAAAAGTAGGGACGTCGGAAGTTGGGCGTCAGGCGGATGCCCAGCATTTCCGAGATGCCCGCCACCAGGTCGATGCCGCCGGAAAAGTCGCAGTACTGCTGCAGGGAATACAGGAGCACGGCCACAAGGCCCATCAGGCCGCCGTAGGGGGCGGGCTGGTCAAAGACGGCGTTGACGAATGGCATGGCCCTGTCCGCCAGCACCTTTTTCTTGAAGAACCCCCACAGGATCAGCAGCGCGCCCCGCTCCAGCCCCTCAAGATCCGGCAGGGCAGGGGCACTCAGCTGGGGAGACAGATCTGCGTAGCGGCTGATGGGACCCTGGATCAGCTGGGGAAAGAAGGAGACGAACAGCAGGTAGCGCAGCGGGTTGCGCTCGGGCGGGGTCTTGCCGTTGTACACGTCCAGCAGGTACCCGGTGGCCTGGAAGGTATAAAAGGAAATGCCCAGGGGAATGACCAGTCCCAGGGAATCGGAAGGACGGCCCCCGGAAAGGAGTGACATCAGCCCCATGCGCACCGGATCCAGGTATTTGAGAAGTGCGAGAAGGCCGAAGTTGATCAGGAGCACGAGCACAAGCCACAGGCGCTGGCGAGTGCGTGTGCGGGCTTTGGCCCTGCGGCGTGAGGACGGGTCCAGGGTCTCCCGGTGGGCCCGGAGATATTCGCTGCCGTCGCGGGCGATGCTGGAAATGCGCAGGGACCCCAGCCATGTGGTCAGGGCCGTGAGCAGCAGGAAGGGCAGGGCGGCAAGGCCGGCATGGGCATAAAAGCCCAGGGAGCAGATCAGCAGCAGGATCCACCGCAGGCGGGCGGGGGTCAGGGCGCACAGCAGCACGCAAAGGGCGGAAAGCCCGAAAAGAAAGCTTAGAGACATGGAATCCCCCTCGGTCGGACAGAAATCGCATTGTGGCCATGTTAATGCCCGGGGTTCCGGGTGTCAAGCGTTCCTGATCCGGGGAATGGGGATTCCGCCCGGACCGAACATATGCCATATAAAATGATACACATTCTAGAGCATGGTGCACAAAATGTGCGTTGCTTTTGCCCGAAACTGCCTTTATAATGTCTCCGTGCAGTCCCATAAATAGGAGGGAGTTGTATGGATACCCGGGAGCTTGAAACATTTGTTGCAGTCAGTGAGACGCTGAACTACAAGAAAGCGGGGGAAAGGCTGAAGTACGCGCCTTCCACGGTGTTTAAGCATATTCAGAACCTGGAGAAGGAGATTGGCAAGCTGCTCCTGACCAGGGACGGGAGAGGACTCTCCCTGACAGAGGAAGGCAACAGGTTCCTTCCCTATGCCATGCGCATGCTGTCGGACTACTACAGAGCTATCGGGAAATCGCAGGAGACGGAACCTGCCCTGACGGTGGGCGGGTGTGAAATGAATATCGGGAACAGTCTGCTGGAGATGCTCTCGGGGTTTGGCGCCGCCAGAATGTACCTGCGCATGAGCATGGTCATGGGCCCCAATGCGTCCGTGCCGGAGATGGTTCGTTCAGGACAGGTGGATGTGGGCTTTTATTACAGCACGGGAAGGAACGTTCCCGGCGTGTCGGCCATCCGGCTGTTCAGGGATTCAGCGATTCTGGTCACCTCGACCCAGAACCCGCTGTCGGAGAAGAAAAACCTGCATTATGAGGACCTGAACGGGATGGAGTTCGTCTATCCCCATGACAGCTGCTGCTTTGTGACGATGCTGATGCCGGAGCTGGAAAAGCGCGGCGTGTCGCTTTCCCGGGTCATGTACCTGGGCGGAATGCAGATGGTGGTGGACCGGGTGCGCACCCAGAATTCCATTACGCTGGCTCCCGTCTGTGCCGTGAGGCGTTTTGAGGAGGTGTACGGGCTGCGGCGGCTTGACCTGCAGGAGGAGCCCATCTATGCCTGGGAGACGATTCTGCTGGGCAGAAAAGCTGAAAACCCGGCGGTTCAGGAACTGGTGCATTTCAGCCTTCATGAGGCCGGACAGCTTCCTGCGGACAACATCCTCAGCATCCGGACAGTCTCCCCCGGGAACTTTTCCAATGGTTGAACGCCGGATTTCAAAAATGGAACTGCCATGAGATGATATTTCTGATATCCTTAAGCCATCCCCGGACGCCGGCATGGGCGAAGGAGACGCGCAGAGCAGACCTCTGACTAACTGACATAGGAGAGCAGCCTGAAGGCTGCTCTCCGCTTTTTTGAAGGAGCTGCAGCCGGATGGGGCGGGTGTTTATGGAGGAGTATTCGAAAACGACGAAATGTCAGGTTTCACACGGGCCATGTTGGGGTTGACACCCGGAAGGGGCGCTGATATAATCTGCGCATGAACCGGATGCAGACCGGTTGATTCCTGGGATGTACGCCAGTTGCCTGTGTTTTCTCCTACATATTCATAACTGGAGCCCGGATAAAGTCGGGCGTTTGATGTCATGCCCCCGTTTGATAACGCCAGGGGACGGCAGAGATCGTCCGCAGGGCACCGACCTGCCGAGATGGTGGGTGGAAAAATGGCAGCAGCGGCATCTCGGGTCTCAAAACAAAGCACCATGAGCGCAGCGAAAGCTGCGCTTTTTTGTTCGCAGGAGGATGCTTGAGCTGCCCCGGCCGTGTGGACTGCCTGCATGCGGAATGTGGATGAGCATGCAGCAGCACACATTTGAGATGAACTGGAGGTTTGGAATGGCGAACATCGTGGACATCGAAGAATTTGCCTCGCCGGAGCTGGATGTCTATGCCCGGCTGACAGGACCGCAGCTGCGCCGTGAGGGCAGCGGGGGAGTCTGCATTGCGGAGGGAACCAAGGTGATTCTGGCAGGGATTGAGGCGGGCTGCAGGCCCCGTTCCCTGCTCATGGAGCGGCGTCAGGCGGAGGGACCCGCCAGGGAGGTGCTCTCCCGGATAGGGGATGTGCCGGTGTATACAGCCTCCCGTGAAGTCCTCTCCAATCTGACAGGGTACGCCCTGACCCGGGGATACCTGTGCGCCTTTGACCGTCCCGAACCGGCTGATGCGCAGCATCTCCTGCAGCAGGCACAGCGCCTGGTGGTGCTTGACGGGGTCCGGGATGCGGAGAACCTGGGGAGCATCCTGCGAAGCGCTGCGGCCATGGGCATGGAGGGCGTGCTGCTCACGCCCTCCTGCGGGGACGTGTTTTCCCGGCGTGCGCTGCGGGTAAGCATGGGGACAGCCTTCAGGATCCCCTGTGCCCGCATCCCGGAGAGGGAGTGGCCTGACCTGCTGGGACAGGCGGGGGTGACCACCCTTGCCCTGATGCTTTCGGAGGATGCAAAGCCCCTGGAGACGTTTGTTCCGGCCGCCGGGGAGCGCGTGGCGGTGGCGCTGGGGAGCGAAGGGGATGGGCTTGACGCATCCGTGGCCAGAGCCTGCACACACCGCCTGGTGATCCCCATGCAGCCGGGTGTGGATTCTCTCAACGTGGGCTGTGCGGCGGCCATTGCCTTTTACCTGCTGGGAAAAGCCGGAAAGAGCGGGGCAACCGCCTGAGAGGGAAAAGGACCCTGTTCACGCGGAAACGGCGGACTTCCGGGAAGAACTGCAGGAAAGATGTCCCCGAAGGAGCGGACTTTGTGGTACAATATCACAAATATGGGTCTCCCGACGGCATGCGGGAGAAAGGGAAGGAGCAGGCTGAGGATATGGACCACCGGATATTTTATGAGTGCATGGTGACGCTGTTTGAAGAGATGGACCTGGCCGATGACAATATCGAGCGGGTATTTGACACCTTCAACCGGAACCTGACACCCATCGCGCAGGCCATCGGTCTGGCAAAAATCGAAGCCAGCCTTGAAACGGTGGAGGATTATTTCGGGAATTCCAGAAAGGTGGTCCCCGTCACGATGGACTTTGGCCCCACGCAAACTCCCCGGGAGAAAGCCATCGTTCTTGATTTTTCAGATCTGGCTTCCCAGCATGGAGAGATCAGGATGTTCCCCGGGATGGGGGTCCAGTGGAGCCCGGAGGATATCCGTGTCCTTCGCAATATCTCCAAGATGGTGTCCCTGCTGCTTACCCGGACCGACATGCAGGCGGTGATCAGCGAAATTCCCTTCAGGGATACATTGACCGGACTGTGGAACTCGAGGGGCATCCACCGCTTTGGCAAAAGGTTGGGAAGCAGACTGGAGGACAGTGCCGGAATTTTCCTCAATCTGGTGGATTTCAAGGATATCAACAAAAAATATGGAAACGAAGCCGGAAACGAGGTGATCCGGCAGGTGGCCGCCATGCTGCGCGAGTCCGTCCATGAGGAAAAGGAGTGTGTGGGCCGCCTGGGCGGGGACAACTTCTTCCTGCTGCTGGAGCGGGTGCGCGCTGTACAGTGGGTGGAAAGAATGGTCCGGGACGGGGTGACATGCATCCTGATGCAGGAGGGAAAAAAGAAGGCCCTTCACGTGGATGTGCGCATGGGCGTCAACCTGGCCAGCGGGCAAAACGACATTTTTGACATCGTGAACAATGCCGCGATTTCGATTCAGTTTTCAAAGCGCTCCGGGGAGCGGGCAGTGGTCTTTACGCAGGAGCTGATGGAAAAAGCCGTGGAACGCAAGCGCCTGGTGGCCCGGATTCCCGAGGCCATGCGCAGGCGGGAAATCGTGGCCTACTACCAGCCTAAGGTCAACTGTGACACCATGCAGCTGTGCGGCTGTGAGGCGCTGGCACGGTGGATGGTCGACGGACAGAGCATTCCGCCCAGCATCTTCATTCCCGCTGTGGAAGAGGCCGGGGAAGTGACCCGGCTGGACTTCTATATGCTGGAGCAGGTCTGCAGGGATCTTCGCTCCTGGATCGACATGGGGCTGGAACCCGTGCGGGTGTCCGTCAATTACAGCCGGAAAAACCTGGCCGAGCCGGACCTGGCCGGGAAAACCCTGGAGATCCTCAAACGGTGGGACATCAACCCGCATTACATCGAGATTGAGCTGACCGAAACCACGGACCTGGCCGACAGGGAGCTCATCAACCGGTTTATCGTGATCATGCAGCGCAATGGCATCAAGATCAGCATGGATGATTTCGGAACCGGATACAGCTCCATCAACCAGTTTAAGGAGCTGGACTTTGACGTGGTGAAACTGGACAAGAGCCTTATCGACAACATTGAGAAGGACGTCAAGAAGGATGCCACCATCATGCGCAACATGATCCAGATGCTCTCGGACCTGAACTGCGAGATCGTGGCGGAGGGCGTGGAGACCTCCAAGCAGCTGGGTTTCCTGAAGCAGACGGAATGCAACGTGATCCAGGGATTCTTCTTTGACCGGCCCCTCTCACCGGAAGAGTTTTCCATAAGGCTGAACAACAAAAAATATATTCCTGTACAATGAAAAACAGGCTTCCCCCTGTTCCCGGGGGAAGCCTGTTTTTTAACGCCTTGCCACGCCGCTCTCGCGGGCCGCCCCGGCCACGGCCTTCGCCACGGCGGGACCCACGCGGGGGTCAAAGGCCAGGGGAAGGATGAAGCCGGGAGAGAGAGCCTCATCGGAGACCAGTGAGGCCAGTGCGAAGGAGGCGGCCAGCTTCATGGGTTCGTTGATCTCCCGGGCGCGCACGTCCAGCGCACCCCGGAACAGGCCGGGGAAAGCCAGGACGTTGTTGATCTGGTTGGGATGATCGCTGCGGCCCGTGCCCACGATGGCGGCGCCTGCGCGCAGCGCCTCGTCAGGTTCGATTTCCGGGACGGGGTTGGCCATGGGGAAGACAATGGGGTCTGCGGCCATGGAGCGGATCATATCCGGGGTGACGATGTGCGGCGCGCTGACGCCGATGAACACGTCCGCGCCGGCAAGGGCATCCCGGAGGGTGCCCGACTGATGTTCCGGATTGGTGAGGGCGGCCATCTCCGCCTGAACAGGGTTCATGGGGGCGCCTTCGCAGAGGATGCCGCACCTGTCCACCATGCGAAGGTGCGCGACACCCAGGCTGCGAAGGTGAAGGCCGATGGCGATGCCGGCGGAGCCGGCGCCGTTGATGACCACCCGGGCCTGTCCCAGGGACTTGCCGACCACCCGCAGGGCATTCATGACCGCGGCGCCCACCACAATGGCGGTGCCGTGCTGGTCGTCGTGAAAGACGGGGATGTCACAGACCTCCCGGAGCCGGCGCTCAATCTCAAAACAGCGGGGAGCCGAGATGTCCTCCAGGTTGATTCCGCCAAAGCTGCCTGAGATGAGGGAAACGGTGCGGACGATTTCCTCTACATCCCTGGAGCGGATGCACAGTGGAAAGGCATCCACGTCGGCAAAGCTCTTGAACAGGGCGCACTTGCCCTCCATGACGGGCATGCCCGCCTCGGGACCGATGTCCCCCAGTCCCAGCACGGCCGTCCCATCGGTGATGACGGCGACCAGGTTGTGCCGGCGGGTCAGTTCAAAAGACAGTTCCGGGTTTTTCTGGATTTCCAGACATGGCTGGGCAACACCCGGGGTATAGGCCAGGGAGAGATCCTGGCTGTCGGTAATGCTGACGCGTGAGATGACTTCGATTTTTCCCTTCCACTGTCTGTGGCAGCGGAGGGATTCCTTGGCATAGTCCATAGGGGCCTCCTGAAGAAGGATTGGTGGGAAACAGCTTCGGTAATCATAGAGGATGAAGTGCAAACGGTCAATTCCCGGAGCGGCCCCGGGGAGAAAAAGATATGGAACGGACATAAATAGCACTACAAAATGTATGAAAATTTGTTGACATGGATGAATAACCTTTGTATAATATGCACAAGAACAGACCGATAGAGATGACACGGTCTGAGAAAAAACAAAGGAGTTGATCCCATGAAGAAACTTCTGTCCATCCTGCTGGCTCTGGCTTGCTTGCTGAGCCTGTCTTCCATCGCCCTGGCGGCGGTTGAGGACTTTGACCCTGAACTTGTGGCTGCTGCCCAGAAGGAGGGCGAGCTGGTGGTCTATGGTTCCTGCGAGGAGGAGTATCTGCAGGCAGCCTGCGATCAGTATGAAAAGCTTTTCGGCATCAAGGTCACTCACCAGCGTCTGAGCACCGGTGAGGTTCAGGCCAAGATCGAGGAAGAGAACGGCAATCCCTCCGCTGATGTCTGGTTCGGCGGCACCACCGATCCCTACAATGTCTGCGCCAAGGAAGGTCTGCTGGAGATCTACGAGGCCAAGAACGCCTCTCATCTGCTCGGACCGGCCTACCGCGACAAGGACGGCGCATGGTACGGCATTTACAAGGGCATCCTGGGATTCATGGTCAACAAAGAGGAACTGGAACGCAAGGGCCTGGCGGCTCCCGCTGACTGGGCGGACCTGCTCAAGCCGGAGTACAAGGACCTCATCTGGATGTCCAACTACAATACCGCCGGCACCGCCAAGCTGGTCATCAACACCATGATCCAGAAGTACGGCCACGACGAAGGCATCAAGTATCTGGTGGACCTGGACAAGAACATTCAGGTGTACACCAAGTCCGGTTCCGGCCCCTCCAAGAACGTGGGCACCGGCGAGTGCGTCATCGGCATCGGCTTCCTGCATGACGGCATC
>CACYCQ010000391.1:0-21405 GCA_902772995.1 uncultured Eubacteriales bacterium | reverse complement strand
GGGATAATGTTCGGAATTGCTGGCTTTTGTTCAAAGTGCACAATGATCTGTTCAGGCTTCATCGTGATTTTCGACCCGGATCACATGAATATCCGAGGTGAAATCCGCCAGTTCCTTCAGGGCATTCATGGTTGCTCTTTCCCTTGCCAGATGGGTCAGGAAGATCATCATGGCCCCTTCCTCATCGCCGGGAATCTGTCGCTGGACCATCTGGGCAATGGACACGCCATGGCGGGCAAAGACCCCGCTGACCCTGGACAAAATGCCCGTCCGGTCCGGAACCCGCATGCGGACAAAATACCGGCTGGTCCAGTCCTCCACCACATTCCCCTTCTCCATCAGCAGACAGTCATCCTCTCCCGCATGATCCGTAAGTTTGATCAGATCGGAGACCAGTGCGCTGGCAGTGGGCATGTCCCCCGCACCCTTCCCGTAGAACATCATCTCTCCGCTGGAGGTGCCGTCCACCAGCACGGCATTGAAGGCCCCCTTCACGGAAGCCAGAGGGTGTCCGTCCGGGATCAGTGTGGGATGAACCCGGCACTCTACACCGGTTTCTCCGGCCTTTGCAATAGCCAGCAGTTTGAGGGTCAGTCCGAACTCCTTACCCATCTGGATATCCAGCGGCTGGATGGCAGTGATGCCTTCATGATAGATGGTCTCGGCGGGCAGGTGCCTGCGGAAGGCAAGGGTGGACAGGATGGAGAGTTTGTAGACTGCATCCAGGCCCTCCACGTCCATGGTGGGATCCGGTTCTGCGTAGCCCAGTTTCTGGGCCGCTTTCAGCGCTTCATCATAGGTGCAGCCTTCATCGGACATTCTGGACAGAATGTAATTGGTGGTTCCGTTGATGATTCCCATCACGGAGCGGAGAGGATTTGCCTGACAGCCGGTCCTGAGCACGTGAATGACAGGGATGGCTCCGCAGACGCTGGCCTCATAGAGAAGCTGCGCATTTCCGCTTCTTCGGGCAGCCTGAATCTCGTTCCAGTGTGTGGCAAGAGCCAGTTTGTTGGCGGTAATCACATTCTTGCCATTGAGCAGGGCTGTGCGGATATATTCCGCTGCCGGCTGTTCACCGCCCAGAAACTCCATGACCACGTCGATGTCATCCGCATTCAGAACTTCCTCTGGACAGGTGGTATATACCTCCTGGGGCAGGTCACATTCCCGCTTCTTGTTCAGGCTGCGCACCAGCACGCGACGGATGCTGATGCAAACGCCCTTCTCTTTCTCAAAAAAATCCTTCTGTTCCTGGATCAGGCGGCACACGGCGCTGCCGATGTTGCCGCACCCCAGCATTCCTACATGAATTGTTTTCATCTGTTGTCTTGTCTGCGGCTTTTATGGTTTCCCGGAAAAACCGCGCTCCTTTCTCTGTGTACCCAGGGGTGACGGGCGGCTCAAGAGGCGTTCCTTTCATAGATCAGCCTGAGCCCGATGAGGGTCAGGTCCGGGTTGATTTCATCGATGACATGGGTATGACGTTCAATGAGATAGCTCATTCCGCCGGTGGCAATCACCCGGGCGGGAGCGCCGATTTCCTCCTTCATCTTGGATACAATCCGCTCGATGGAACCGATATACCCGTACAGGATACCGGACTGGATGTTTGCAATGGTGTTCTTCCCGATGGAGACCGTTGGCACCACGAGCTCAATGGAAGGGAGCTTGGCGGTGCCGGTGGCCAAGGCCTGGTTCATCATTCTCAGACCGGGGGCAATGGCTCCTCCAAGGAATTCCCTTTTTTCGGAGACCACACCGTAGGTGGTTGCCGTACCAAAGTCGATAAAGACGGACGGCCCGCCATACAGATCGCATACGGCCACCGCATTGGCAATTCGGTCGCTGCCCAGCTCTCGGGGGTTGTCATAGCGGATATTCAGTCCTGTCTTCATGCCAGGTGCCAGCATGATGGGCTCAATCCCGAAGAAATCCCGGCACATGTGCTCGATGGTGTAATTGATGGTCGGAACCACGGAGGAGATCATGATGCCCTCAATGTCCTCCCGGCGCAGGTTGAAATACCGGAGCAGGCTGTCCATGGTGATCCCATACTGGTCAGAAGTCAGTTTGGTATCCGTCGTGCAGCGCCATCTGCGCAGCAGTTTGTCTCCCTCAAAAGCCGCAACCTTGATATTTGAATTCCCAATGTCCATAACCATTATCATTGCAGGTATCTCCTTCTGAATATCTGAGAAGAAAGTCAAAGAGATAGAACGTTTCTGCTTCGTTCTATCTCTCCAAAGGCCCGTTTTGCCTGTCAGTACATCGGCGGCCGATCTGTGATAAATGCCCGGTAAATGGCACGCACCGCATTTTCAAAATCCAGATTGTCCACACCAACGATGATGTTCAGTTCGCTGGAGCCCTGGTCGATGAGGCGGACATTGATGCCGGCTCTGGCAAGGGCATTGAACAGTCTCGAAGATGCGCCGCCCTTTGCGCGGACCATTCCCCTGCCCACCGTGGCGATGAGGGCAAGTCCGGAATGGATTTCAACGGAGTCCGGGCTGCACAGGTCGTGAATCCGGGCCATCAGCTTTTCCTTCTTGCCTTCAATGGCCGATTCATGGACCACCACGCACATGGTGTCGATTCCACTGGGCATGTGTTCAAAGGAAATGCCCTGTTCCTCCACGGCCTGAAGCAGCCGGCGACCGAATCCCAGTTCAGAATTCATCATGGTCTTTTCCACATTGATGATGGCAAAATCCTTATGACCGGCGATTCCCGTGATGATATACTCGCTTTCTTCCATCTCCGCCTCATAGCAGATCATGGTGCCCTTTGCCTTCGGGTCATTGGTATTGCGGATATTGGTGGGAATACCCGCAATGCGGACCGGGAAGATGGAATCCTCGTGAAGGACTGATGCCCCCATATAGGACAGCTCGCGCAGTTCCTGATAGGTGACGCTGCGCATCACTTCCGGATTGCGGACGATTCTCGGGTCCGCCATCATGAATCCGGGGACATCCGTCCAGTTTTCATAGACGGAAGCACCAATGGCACGTGCGGCCAGGGCGCCTGTGATATCACTGCCTCCCCGGGAAAAAGTGATGATTTTACCACCGGCATCCGAACCGTAGAAACCGGGAATGACCGCACGTTCATGTTCGCGCATGAGCTTCCCCAGATACTCATTGGTCTTTTCGCTGTCCAGCCGTCCGGAACCGTCAAAGAAGATGGCTTGTGCAGCATCTATCATGTCCCAGCCCAGATAGGCAGACATAAGTTTTGCATTCAGGTATTCGCCCCGGCTGGCGGCGTAATCCCTGCCGAAGCCAAGGGAAATGTTCTTTTCAATCTCGTCCAGCTCCGCCGAAAGATCCAAGTCCAGGCCGAGCTCACTGGCGATGGTCAGATAACGGTTGCGGACATGCTGAAAGTTCTGGGAAAAATCAGTTCCGGACCGGGCGCTTTCGGCACAGGTCAGCAGCTGGTCAGTGATTTTGATATCGGTATAGTTCCTCTTCCCGGGGGCACTGACAACGATATACTTCCTGTCAGGATTCATGTTCAGAATGTCATGAACCTTCTGAAACTGCCCGGCGTCCGCCAGGGAACTTCCGCCGAATTTTGTCACAACAATCGACATTTGAAATCTCCATTTCACACTAATCAAAGTAAATGAACGTGCGTATTCTAAAGAATAGCAGATATAAAGTCAAGAATTCCGCGGAGGTTTGGCAGATTTGGGGTGCATTTTCCTCTCCTGCTGGTTGAAAGTGGACCCGGAAAAATCACCTTCTTGACAAGACGTCCATGCGGGCGTACCTTTTGCTCAGCAGGATGACGCACCGGAACCGTGAGTCATCTGTCCAAAGAAGGAGGATTGTCATGCTCAGATTTGTCTCCTGGAATGTCAATGGCCTGCGCGCCTGTCTTGCCAAGGGCTTCATGGACTATTTCAACAACCAGCAGGCGGATTTTTTCTGTATTCAGGAAACCAAAATGCAGCCCGGTCAGGCGGACATCCAGATGCCCGGATATTTCCAGTTCTGGAACAGCGCAGACAAGAAGGGTTATTCCGGAACCGCGATCTTTACACGTCATGAGCCGATGCAGGTGCACAACGGCATCGACATTGACCTGCACGATCATGAAGGCCGGGTGATCACCCTGGAGTATCCCGGATTCTACCTGGTCACCTGTTATACGCCCAACAGCCAGCGGGGACTTACGCGCCTTGAGTACCGGGCGCAGTGGGAGGATGATTTCCTTGCCTATATATCATCGCTGACCAGGCGCAAGCCCCTGGTTTTCTGCGGGGACCTGAATGTCGCTCATCAGGAGATCGATCTCAGGAATCCGGCGACAAACCATCAAAATGCCGGGTTTACGGATCTGGAACGGGAGAAAATGACCCGGCTCCTTGAAAGCGGCTATGTGGACACATTCCGCCATCTTTATCCGGATGCGAAGGAGCGCTACAGCTGGTGGAGCTATATCAACCATGCCAGGGAAAAGAATGTGGGATGGCGCATCGACTATTTCATTGTCTCGGCGTCTCTTTCGGAAAAGATCCGGGAAGCGCAAATCCACGAAGAGGTCCTGGGCAGCGACCACTGTCCCGTCAGCCTGAGCCTGGACATGCCGTCCGCCCTTGGATGAGCACCGGCGATTGAACGAAAATCAGGCAAACAAAAAAGAGACCCGAGGGTCTCTTTTTTGTTTGCCTGGGATTACGCCTTGCCATTGCAGCCCATGACGTTGACGATCTTATGACGGACCATGTCGCGAAGCGCGATACGAGCGGGCTTGAGGTACTGACGCGGATCAAACTGCTCCGGATGCTCCGCAAACTGCTTGCGGATGACGCCGGTCATGGCCAGACGCAGGTCAGAGTCCACGTTGATCTTGCACACTGCCATGGAAGCGGCTTTGCGCAGCAGATCCTCGGGAACACCCTTGGCACCGGGCATGTTTCCGCCGTAGGTGTTGATCATCTCGACATACTCCGGCATCACGGAAGAAGCACCATGGAGCACGATCGGGAATCCAGGCAGACGGTTGCCGACTTCCTCAAGAATGTCAAAGCGGAGCACGGGCGTGCCTTTGAACTTGTATGCACCGTGGCTGGTTCCGATAGCGATGGCCAGGGAGTCCACGCCAGTGGTCTTGACGAACTCTTCCACCTGATCCGGATCGGTGTACAGGGCGTCCTCGGCGTTGACCTTGACATCATCCTCTACGCCGGAGAGGGTGCCAAGCTCGCCTTCAACGACGACACCGTGATCATGTGCATACTCGACGACCTTGCGGGTCATCTTCATGTTCTCTTCGAACGGGAGGGAGGAGCCGTCGATCATGACAGAGGTGAATCCGCCGTCGATGCAGGACTTGCAGGTCTCAAAATCAGGACCGTGATCCAGGTGAAGAACGATCGGAAGATCAACACCGCTCTCCTGTGCATCGATGATGGCTGCCTCAACGAGCTTTACAAGATAGATATGCTTTGCATATGCTCTCGCACCCTTGGAAACCTGAAGAATGACAGGTGCCTTTTCCATGGTCGCCGCTTCAGTGATGCACTGAATGATTTCCATGTTGTTGACATTGAATGCACCGATCGCATAATGCCCTTCATACGCTTTCTTGAACATCTCGGTAGAAGTAACAAGGCCCATAAAGAATCACTCCTTTTCTATTCTGCGATGTACGCGGGTACAGTATAGCAATTTTTAAGTGATTTGAACAGTATAAAATTGAATCCGCGGAGTAAGGAACAGCATGGGAGCTGCCTTACCAGCCGGGAATCCTTACAGATCGAAGGGCTGCTGAAGGGCAGGAGACGGGTCTGCCGCCAGTCTTCAAAGGCCACTGCCACGGGTCAGCCATCTTGAATCAGCCAAAGATCATGCATCATGCACCCGGCTTGCATGATGTATACCGGTTTGAAAAGACACGGCATGGATGGTAGAATGAGGAGCCAGGAAATGGCATGGAGTCCCGGTTGGCATGTGTGAAGGATGGAGGTTGATTGTGAACAAACTGCGTTGGATGGCAACCGCCGCATTTGGACTGGAAGGCATTGTGGCCAGGGAACTGCGCTCTCTGGGAATTGAAGCCAGGGCGGAAAACGGAGGCGCCTTATTTGAAGGAACGCTGGAGGAGGCCTTTCGGGCCAATCTTCATCTGCGCTGCTCGGACCGCGTTTTGCTGCTGATGGCGGAATTTGAAGCCCGTTCTTTTGCGGAGCTGTTTGATCAGGTTCGCTTTCTCTCCTGGGAAACGTTTCTGAGCGCTCATTCCGCTTTCCCGGTCACAGGCAACTGTGTCCGCAGTCAGCTCATGAGCATCAGCGACTGCCAGAAGATCATCAAGAAGGCCGTGGTGGAACGGTTGAAGGAACGGTATCACCTGACCTGGCTTCCTGAAGACCGGGAAAATGTCGCCATTCGTTTTCATATTCACCAGAATCGGGTCCGGATTTTTCTGGACAGCAGCGGGACCTCCCTGAACAGGCGGGGTTACAGAACCCTGAACGCTGAAGCGCCAATCCGGGAAACCCTTGCTGCTGCACTGATCCTGCTCTCCCCCTGGCATCCCGGCATGCCATTTGTCGATCCGTTCTGCGGGAGCGGTACGCTGCCGATCGAGGCGGCCATGATCCAGTCCCGACGTGCACCTGGCCTGACCAGAAGCTTTGCCATGGAGAATTGGCCGAATGTCGACACCGTTTCTCAAAGGCAGATTCGTGAGGAGGCCAGGTCTGCATTTGAACCGGAACGGGTCCGGGAGATCTACGGTTCTGACATCGATCCTGAAGCGGTCTCTCTGTCCCGTTTTCATCTGAAGCAGGCAGGACTTGACGGGAGGGTCTGCTTTTCTGTCTCCGACATGGCGCAGCAGGTGTTCCCTGCCCCTTCGGGAATGGTACTGTGCAATCCTCCGTATGGGGAACGCCTGATGGACCGGCGCAGTTGTGAACAGCTGTATGCCAGACTTGGACAGCACATGCGCACTGCTCCCGGATGGAATGCGGGGATCATCACGTCGCATCCTGCTTTTGAACGATTCTACGGGAGCAGGGCAACCAGGAAACGCCGTTTTTACAACGGACGCCTGGAATGCGAATTCATGCTCTTTTCCGCAAGAAAACCGAAAAACTGAACCTTTCTGTAATAAAAAACCTGGAGCAGATGGCGCTCCAGGTTTTTGTTATTTTTCACTCCACTCAGCCGGGACCAGATTCATGGGGAGCTGTGTGATGGTCAGAAGGGCTTCCTTGACATATCCATGGGTTTTACCGGTATCTGTGGCCACCTCGTACCAGATTTCTCCGTTGCTGGTGACCTTTGCCAGAATCTTGACAGAAATCCCCTTGGACAGCTGTCGGATCACCTTGGCATTGGACAGGGGTTTTTCACGGATATTGGCAGGCTTCTTGATATTGGCCATTCCGATAATTTCCATGTCCAGAACCTGGGTCTGGGGTGTCGGAGACGGGGTCACCTGTACTTCTCGGGTTTCTTTTGCCAACTGGATGCCGGAGTCCAGATCTACGCCTTTGTCCAGATCGATCAGGAAGGTCCGGATAAAGCCGGTTTTCTTTCCGTCCACGACCCGGCACTCGTACCAGGTTTCGCCTTTTTTGTCTGTCCTGACGGAAAGAATCTCAATGCGGCGTCCTTTACGGAGCTGGGTGATCAGCTTTCCGTTCATCGTTTCACGGAAATTGGCATCCTTGTTCAGCTTTCCGGTTCCGATGACGTCTGAAGATGATGACTTGGCATCTGTAGAGGTTCCCGCCTGGGCATCCAGGCCGGCAATAAACTCATTGACGTTTTCCTCATCCTCTTCGTTCACGGAGATCAGGTAATCCCTCATGAATCCGTGTTTTTCAATACCGTCCACGGCAACAAAGAACCAGAGATTGCCCTTTTTGTCCTTTTCTGCGCTGAGAATGGTCAGCTCCTTGCCCTTTTTGATCACCCGGATCACTTTGGCACCGGAATTGCCCTTCTCCCTCAGGTTGCCTTCCTTTTTGACAACACCAAGGCCAAGTTGCGGAACCGGGGATGGAGTGGGCGTGGGAGTCGGCTCAAGGGTCGGTGTGGGGGTCGGGCTGGGAGACGGGGTGGGCGTATTGGTCAGGATGACAGGCAACGGAGACTCGGTCACCTCAGGCTTGGACGGTGCAGGAGTACTGGTTGGTCTGGCGGTCTGGATGACCATTTCCGGGGTCGGGACAGGGGTCGCTTCAGGGACCTGTGCAACAAACAAGGGCTCTGTTTCCAGCTCTTCTTCCTCTTCCTGAGGAAGCTGTCCGACTTCGTCACCGGTGTATTCGGTTCCGGAAGACTGCTGTCCATCGTCTAACGTCATGGAAGATGAGGACGACGGAGCTCCACCGCCAAAGATCAGGCTGGACGGAGCGCTGGTGGCCTGCTCAGAGGGCAGTTCCACAACCATCGGGGCCGTTGCTTCCTTCTGCTCATCCTTTTTCTTGTTGTTCCCGCGAATGAAAAAGAGGATCCCCAGCAGCACGATGAGAATCACTGCAAGTGCAACAAGAAGCAGAATCAGACGGTTCCCCCCGAGCGGACTTTTTTTGCCAGATGCAGCTTCGTCTTCCTCATCAGCGTATTCTTCATCGCTGTCTTCATTGCCGTAGCTCTCCGGCTCCTCGTTGGAATCCTGGTCATCAAAGGGACTGCTTCTGTTCTCGAGATCATCATCGTTGCCATTTCTCCGATTCCTTGCCATGGTTCTCCCCCCTCAGCATCATTTGGTAGATTGATCGTTGAAGCCATCGGAGGGGTCCCTCCTTTGAGTGTGGCTTCAAAGGCATCCCGTAACCTCATCGTGGAATGCCGATGTTCACTTTTCCCTCCTCCTCCGGTCCGAAAACAAACCGCAGAGCGTTACAGGCGGAGTCGGCAAGGAATGTGAGCAATACACATAATACAAGATTTTTTCACGGGTGTAAATCATGATTCAGGATGTTTTTCGGACGAAACTCCATCCCGAAAAGAGATAATGCTCAGGATATGGGAATACGCTCAGTATTCTTTTAATGAAAAACACAAGATGTGCGAATGGTGAAAATGGGAAGAACTTTTGTACCATGATCTTGTGGTTCGATTTTCTGGTTCGGACATGAAAATCCATGCCGCCAGGAGAGAGTTCGCTCTGCAGCTGTATCAATTTCGGAAGATATGACAAATTCAGATCGTATATTCTATGAAATTCATGGATATGGTTTTGCTTCCGAATCTCAGCAATCGGTTTACACGGTTAATGAAGAGTCAATTCATCAATGAATTGCGTGCTGCAGTCGTACCGCTCCTTGTTATACACGATATGGGGCTTAGCTAAGTCCTTTGAAGATGTACCGGATGGATTTCACCCAGGCATATTCCTTCACAAGCCTTTTGAGAAAATCAGGAGCATTTCATGCTCATGCATGGTCTAATTTTACAACACCTGTAATTCCAGAAGCGATTTTTGATAATTGAAGACTCAATAAAAAGAGTACGGGATTTCTCCCGTACTCTTTAAGGTAAGAATTAGTCGGCAGCCATCTTCTTGTAGGTCTCGAGTCTGCGCTTTGCGTCTTCCTCGTTGATCTTGTAGGCTTCCTCCGCCTTGGCCGGGAAGAGTTTCGCCAGAGAAGCATACCGGACCTCGCCCTTGATGAAGTCCTGATAGCTCTCGGTGGGATCCTTGCTGTCCACAGTCAGCGGGTTCTTGCCGGCATCCGCCAGGGTCGGATTGTACCGATAGAGCGGCCAGTATCCGCAGGCCACAGCGCGCTTGATTTCCATCTGGGCATGCGCCATGTTGATACCATGGTTGATGCAGGGAGCATAAGCGATGATCAGGGACGGTCCGTGATAGGCTTCGGCTTCGTTCATGGCCTTCAGCAGCTGAGCGGGGTTGGCGCTCATGGCGACGGTCGCCACATAGACGTAACCGTAGGACATGGCCATCATGCCCAGATCCTTCTTGCGGGTCTTCTTGCCGGAAGCAGCAAACTTGGCAATGGATCCGGTCGGGGTGGACTTGGAGGCCTGTCCGCCGGTGTTGGAATACACTTCGGTGTCCAGAACCAGGATGTTGACATCCTCACCCTGCGCCAGGACATGGTCAACTCCGCCGTAGCCGATATCATAGGCCCAGCCGTCGCCGCCGAAGATCCACTGGCTCTTCTTGACCATCATGTCCTTCATGGAAGCGATTTCCTTGCAGAGATCGCAGGTGCCATCCTTGACTGCAGCATACAGCTTCTCGGAGGCAGCCTTGGAGGCTTTGCCGTCTTCCATGTTGGCCAGCCACTCGTTGCAGGCGGCCTTGGTGTCCGCATTCTCGGTCTTCTCGGCCAGTTCAGTGACCAGATCAGCCAGTTTCATTCTGCGCTGCTTGGTCGCAAGGAACATGCCGTAACCGAACTCGGCGTTGTCCTCGAACAGGCTGTTGGCCCATGCCGGTCCCTGTCCCTTGTCATTGGTGGTGTAGGGAACGGTGGGAGCGCTGCCGCCATAAATGGAGGAGCAGCCGGTGGCGTTGGCAATCATCATGCGGTCGCCAAAGAGCTGGGTAACGAGCTTGACATACGGGGTCTCGCCGCAGCCCGCGCAGGCGCCGGAGAACTCAAAGAGCGGCTTGAGGAACTGGCTGTCCTTGGCCGTATTGGTGTTGAGCAGCGCAGCATCCACTTCGGGAATGGTCTGTGCATACTCCCAGTTTGCAGACTGGTCCATCTGGGACTCGAGGGGCTGCATGGTCAGACACTTGCCAAGGCAGACATCCACGCAGTTTCCGCAGCCGGTGCAGTCCAGCGGAGAAATCTGGATGCGGTATTCCTTGCCGGCCAGGGTCTTGCCAAGGGCCTTCTTGGTGACAAAGGACTCGGGCTTGGCGGCATCAGCCTCGACCAGATACGGACGAATGGCTGCATGCGGGCAGACCAGAGAGCACATGTTGCACTGTACGCACTTGGTGACATCCCAGGAGGGCACTTTGACGGCAATACCGCGCTTCTCATACTTGGTGGTTCCGGTCGGGCAGGTGCCGTCCGCCTCAATGGCAGAAACCGGCAGCTTGTCGCCTTCCTGAGCCAGGATGGGCTTGATGAAGGCCTTGTAGTAATCGTTGCCTTCGACCTGCATGGCCACGGCACCGGTGGTGGCGTTTGCCCATGCCTCGGGCACCTTCACCTCACGAAGTCCGGAGATGGCGATGTCGATCGCATCCCAGTTCTTCTGCACAACGGCGTCGCCCTTCTTGCCATAGGTCTTCTTGGCATACTGCTTCATGTACTCATCAGCCTGATCATAGGGGATCACCTGGGACAGCTTGAAGAAAGCAGCCTGCATGATGGTGTTGATGCGATTGCCCATGCCGACCTTTGCGGCAAGGTCGATGGCGTCGATGGCGTAGAACTTGATATGCTTCTTGGCAAGCATCTGCTTCATCTCTGCGGGCAGATGAGAATCGAGCTCCTCATCGGACCACTGGCAGTTAAGCAGGAAGGTGCCGCCGTCCTTGAGGGAGGAAAGCATGTCATACTGCGTCACATAGGCGGGGTTGTGGCATGCGGTGAAGTCAGCAGCATCGATCTGGTACGGGGACTGGATCGGCGTCTTGCCAAAGCGCAGGTGGGAAACGGTCAGACCGCCGGACTTCTTGGAGTCATATGCGAAGTAGGCCTGCGCATACATGTCGGTGTGGTCGCCAATGATCTTGATGGAGTTCTTGTTGGCGCCCACGGTGCCGTCGGAGCCGAGTCCATAGAACTTGCAGCTGATGGCGCCGGCGGGGGCGGCATTGAAGATTTCGCCAACGGGCAGGCTGGTGTGGGTCACGTCATCCACAATGCCCACGGTGAAGTGATTCTTGGGAGCATCCAGCTTCAGGTTGTCAAATACAGCCTTCACATGGGTCGGGGTGAACTCCTTGGAGCCCAGACCATAGCGTCCGCCGACCACGGCGATGTTGCGTCCCTGCTCCGCGAGCGCGGCGACGACATCCAGGTACAGCGGCTCGCCCAGGGAACCGGATTCCTTGGTGCGGTCCAGAACAGCAATCTTCTTGACGGTCTGCGGGATGGCATCCGCAAGACGCTTGGAGTCGAACGGACGATACAGGTGCACGCTGACCAGACCGACCTTCTCACCCATCTCATTGAGCTTGTTGACGGTCTCGGTGATCACGTCGCAGCCGCTGCCCATGGCAATGATGACGGTCTCCGCATCCGGAGCACCGACATAGTCAAAGGGCTTGTGCGGGCGTCCGGTGAGCGCGCTGACCTGATCCATGACTTCCTCGACGATATCGGGGGTAGCCAGGTAGTACTTGTTGGCAGCCTCACGGCCCTGGAAATAGATATCCGGGTTCTGCGCGGTGCCGCCCAGGTGCGGATGATCAGGATTCAGTGCGCGGGCACGGAACGCTTCCACCTTGTCCCAGGGCATGAGCTTGGCCATATCCTCATATGCGATCTCATCGATCTTCTGGATCTCGTGGGAGGTCCGGAAGCCGTCGAAGAAATGCAGGAAGGGAACAGAAGCCTTCAGTGTTGCAAGATGTGCAACCAGAGCCATATCCTCTGCTTCCTGAACGGAGTTCGAGGCCAGCATGGCAAATCCGGTCTGACGGCAGGCCATAACGTCGGAGTGGTCTCCGAAGATGGACAGGGCGTGATAGGCCAGAGCACGTGCGCTGACATGGAAAACGGAGGGCAGCAGTTCGCCGGAGATCTTGTACATGTTCGGGATCATCAGAAGAAGTCCCTGAGATGCGGTGAACGTGGTCGTGAGGGCACCAGCCTTCAGAGAACCATGAACAGCACCCGCAGCGCCGGCTTCGGACTGCATCTCTGCGATCCTTACCTGCTGACCGAACAGATTCTTGCGGTCATGTGCAGCCCAATCGTCCGCGACTTCTGCCATCGGAGAAGACGGAGTGATCGGGTAGATAGCTGCCACATCGCTAAATGCATACGCGACATGGCTGACGGCAGTATTGCCGTCAACGGTCATTTTCTTGGCCATTTCCATTACCTCCCTACTAAATAAAGACGCAAAAATCGAATGGGAAACAAGGGGTGGTAGACGTTCCCCATTCCTTTTCAGGATGATTATAGCCTTTCGTCAAATTGCTGTCAACAATGACGTTTTCATCTGTCATTTTTGGCATAATCTTCCGCATTCTCGTCGTGGAAAGCATGAATCGGTGCGATATCTTGTACACGGGACACAAAATCAGTACGTTTTTTTTATAAGCGCCGTTTTGTGGTTTTCTGAGCGTTTTCTTTATCAGTTCAGGTCAGGAGTCCACTGTCCCGGCGCTTTGTGCAGGTCTACGGCCGGATCAGCACACGCAGCGCCATATCTGGGCCGCACAGCTCTGAGAAGCGCTTCTTGACAAGGCATTTTTCTTTACATACAATGAACCAAATGGATGACCATCCGGTGTGTCCGGAAAGTATGATGCAAAGGATACTGACAATGCTGACGCACAATGAGAATAAAAACCGTTTTGCCCTGCTGGCGCTGAGCGTTTTCAGCTTCACGGTGATGGCATACGGGTACAGATATCTGTCCACAGCCTTCTGCGGGGATGCCGCGCTGATTTCCCAGCAGGGGGAGGAGCTGTATCAGGTGTCCCTAGGCCGTTTTCTGCAGCCTGTCTACTGGCAGATCCGTGGACATATCATCGCGCCCTTTCTGGTGGGACTGTTCTCCACCGCCTTCAATGTCCTCTCCTGCTGGCTGATCTCCCGCATACTTCAAATCCGCAGGACCATTTCCCTCATTCTTCTGGGCGGACTGGTCAGCGTCAATGAAGTCTTTACCGTCTCCAACATCACATACCTCCCCTGGACCGATGTTTATTCCCTTTCTTTGCTGCTGATGTGTGCAGGGGTCTACTGCTTTTTCCGTTTCCGCTTCGGCTTCCTGGCTTCAACCGTCCTGTTCACGGCAGGCCTGGCCCTGTATCAGAGCTACCTCTCAGCGGCATCCACACTGTTTATCCTGGCGTTTCTGGTCCGGCTGCTTTCCGGAACAAAGCCCCGGGAGATCTGGATGCAGGGACTGCTTGCCGTGGGTGTGCTGGCCGCATCCCTGTTCCTCTACAAATTTGCGCTGGCGGCAGTCCTTGACCTGATGCACATTGAGGCTTCATGGGAATACAACGGCGTGGCCAGAGTCAACGACCTTACACCGGAGAAGTTCCTTTCGCTGCTCCCCTCCGCCTATACCATGCCCCTGCTCTTTCATTTCAGCCCCGGAGGGCGCCAGGTGATCTATTCCCACTACGCGCTCATCCCCCGGCCGGTCAACTGGCTGCTTCTGATTCTTTGTGCGTTTTTGCTACTGCGTCGTCTGCGGGGGATGAAGCCCGGCGGGATCCTCACAGCAGGTTTTCTGATTCTGGTGCTCCCCTTTTCCATGAACTTCATTATGATTATTGCCAGCGGCACGGTTAACGGCCTGATGATCTATGCCTATTTCCTGCCCTATCTGTTCCCGCTGATGCTGTGGGACCACGATGAGACTCCCCGCCTTCTGACGCTCTCCGCCGTTTCCCTGCCAGTCCTGTGTCTGGTGCTTCTGATCAACATCTGGTGCGCCAATACCCTGACCCTGAAGCGTGACCTGGAGTTCCAGTCCACCCTGTCCATTATGTCCAGGGTCCTGGAACGTGCGGAAGACCTGGAGGGGTATGTTCCGGGAGAAACCCCCGTGCTCATTGACGGCATCCTTAATGCCACGCGCATGACCATGGAGCGCAAGGGGTATGAGACGATCCGCCAGATGCAGGGTGCATGGTACACGGTTTCTGCCGCCTATGAATCCGCCATGAACTGGTACCTGATGCACATTCTCGGGGAACGGATGAACCTGGTTCCCTACCGTCAGCGGCAAAAAGTGCTGGATACCCTGGATGTCTCCGCCCTAGAAGCCTATCCGTCCGAAAAATGCGTCCGGATCATCGACGGTTACCTTGTTCTCAAAATCTGAACTGTCAGAAAGTGAGCTGTCCACATGCGATTTCTGGGATATTCAAAGCAGACCCTTCTGCGTGCCGTCCTGTTTTTCCTCCTTGTATATTCGGCCGCCCATGCCTTCTGCTTTTTCAATCTGACTTTTGCCAACCAGTCCGTGATCCTCAACTCGAATAATGGGTTCGGGGAACGGATAGCCAGCGGCCAGTATCTGCAGGGAATCTATTTCCGCCTCCGGGGCGGACTGGCCTCACCTTTCTTTATCGGCCTGCTTTCAGGCTGCTGCCTGCTGGGTGCATGCCTTCTGCTGGGGGATACTCTCGGACTTCACGAACCCCTGTGGATCTGTTCCCTCATTTTCTGCGTGGTCCTTCATCCGGCACTGCTGACCCTGCATGTCAATGAACTGATCTTTTCAGATGCCACCTCCATGGCCATTCTTCTGCTGGCTGCGGGAATCTGGATGTCCCTGCGGCGGGGGCGCATCCGTCTGCTCTGCATTCCGCTTCTGACCGTTTCCCTGGCGCTGGAACCTGTTCACCTGCCCCTCATGGTCGTCATCCTCCTGCTTCGTGTGCTCAGGGAGGTGCAGCGGGATACCCTGAATCCTGCGCATCTGGGATTCTCACTGCTCATGTGCCTGCTCGCAGTTCCGCTCTACTTTGCCGGCCTGATGTTTTTCTCGCGCCATTTTGCCATCGAGATTGAAGCTGCTCTCCAGAATCCCCTTTCCGTGTCTCAGGGTCTCCTGGGTCCATTTGTGGACTATCTCCATCAAGCGTCTTTCTATCCCCGTCTGGCTTTCCTTCTGCGTCTGGCGCTGCTTGCTGCCGCCCTTGTCTGCTTTGCTGCAAGAACCCGCCCGGGGCGGAGACTCCCCTCCCTTCTGGCGGTGGTCCTGGTCATTGCGGCCCTATACATTCCTCCTTTCCGGTCCCGCTATCATGTGACGCTGACCTACAACGCCATGGCTGTGGATCTTCTGCTGCTCATGCTCTTTGCGCTTTCCTTCCCGACCGTGCTTCCATGGCAGCGTATCGCGGCTGCTACAGTGCTGTGCACATTGGGAACCGGATTCGTGGTGTTTGCCAACCAGCTGTATCTCAAGATCAATCTGGAGTATTCCTCCACGCTGTCCCTGTATACCCGCATTCTTGACCGTCTGGAGAGCACGCCCGGGTATGTGCCCGGAAGCACTCCCGTGGCCATTATGGGAGATCCCAGCCGGTGCCCGGTAATCCTTCACCGGACGGATTTCGTCCACCTGGATGTCATTGAAGGTGCCAAACCTGACCTGATCCTCACGGATGAGAACCAGACCGTCTGGTATCTCTGGGCCATTCTTGGATATCCCGCCAATCTGGTATCTGAGTTTGAAAAAGACCAGATCCTCGCCTCCAGCGAGTATGAACGGATGGAAATCTTTCCCAGGACCGGGTGCTGCCGGTTTATCGGGGACAAACTGGTGGTCCGGATTTCCGAATAGAATCGCATGATGAAAAAAGCCTGCCGGAAGGAAAGAACTCCTTCCGGCAGGCTTTTTTTGCATTCAGTCCGGGGTTCAGCTGTGCACGCGGTGACGGTCGAGGAAGACCCCCAGATCCTTCATGGCTTTGGTCAGGGCGTCGGGTTCCGGCAGCATGACGATCCTGAAACGAAGATCCTCATGCCAGTCAAAGCCGTTGCCGGGGATAACCAGGATATGCTCCTCATGGAGGAACTTCATGGCAAAGTCTTCCGCATCCTCAAAGTCGAACATGTTCTTGTCCAGAGCAGGGAAAAGATAGAATGCGGCATGGTTGGGCACATAGGACACGCCTTCAATTTTGTCCAGTCCCCTCAGGGTGGCTGCGCGCTGCTCAAAGAGCCGCCCGCCGGGAATCAGCATTTCCCGGGTGCTTTCGCTGTCCACAAGTGCCGCAGGGATGACCAGCTGGGTCAGCGCGTTTCCGCACAGGCGCATGGAGGCCAGCTTCATCACGCCTTCCTTGACGCTGCGCAGTTCCTCCTTGGGGCCGGAAAAAACCATCCATCCGCATCGGAAACCACAGATGATGTGGGACTTGGACAGCCCGTTGAAGGTGATGCAGGGCAGATCCGGGGCCAGGGCACCCAGGGATTCATGGCGCAGTCCGTCCATGATCAGCCGGTCATAGATTTCATCGGCCACGAGGACGAGATGGTGCTGGCGGGCAATCTCGGCGATCTCCAGAAGAGTCTCCTTGCTGTACACCGCGCCAGTAGGGTTGTTGGGGTTGATGACCAGCAGCGCTTTCGTGTTGGGTGTGATCTTGCTGCGGATGTCATCCAGGTCCGGGCACCAGTTGTTTTCCGGCATACACCGGTAGAACACCGGTTTGCCTCCGCACAGATAGGCGTTGTTGCTCCACAGGGAATAGCAGGGAGACGGAAGAAGAATCTCCTCTCCGGTTCCGATCAGGGCATTCATCATCATGGAGGCGGCTTCACTTACGCCGTTGCAGACAAAGACGTCATTGGGCATGATGCCCTGCAGTCCCCGGCCGATATGGTAGGTGCAGATGACATTCCGTGCAGCCGGCATTCCCCGCACATCGCAGTAAGCCACGGCCTCATCGATATGGAGTGCCAGTGCCTGTCGGACGGAATTGGGCAGCTTGAATCCGAATCGACCGGGATTTCCCGTATTCAGCTTGAGGACATTGACGCCCTCGGATTCCATGTGAAGCGCTTCCTGATACAGCGGGCCGCGAATATCCGAATGAACATGCTGCAGCCGGTCAGAACATTGAATCATCGTAGATCCATCCTTCCGTATTATTCGTGTTCGATTTCTTTCAGATACCGCCTGACGGCGTCCTTCCAGTCAGGAAGCGGCGCAAATCCGGCGGCTACAAGTTTTGATTTGTCCAGACGGCTGTTGAAGGGACGTCTGGCTTTGGAAAGACCATATTCAGCCGTGCTGACCGGGATCACCCGGGTGGAAAGGCCGGCCTGACGGTAGATTTCCCGTGTGAAATCATACCAGGAGATGAAGCCGCCCTCATTGGTGGCATGGTAGGTTCCGTAGCGTTGTGTCTCAATCATGTCCACCAGCAGACGGGCCAGGTCCAGAGTATAGGTGGGTGTTCCGATCTGGTCGCTGACCACCCGGACCTCATCGTGGGACTGGGCAATTCTCAGCATGGTCCGAATGAAGTTCTTGCCGTTGCGGCCGAAGACCCAGGCAATCCGGACAATGAAATACTGCTCCAGCAGTTCCCGAACTGCCTGCTCCCCCTCCAGCTTGGTCTGCCCATACACATTGAGCGGGGCGAAGTCCGTGCAGTCCGGATCCCAGGGAGTTTCTCCCAGACCATTGAAAACATAGTCCGTGGAGATGTACATCATCGCAGCGCCCAGTGCCCTGCAGCACTGGGCGAGATGGCGGGTCCCACCGGCATTGATGGCGCGGACAAGATCGATTTTGTCCGGGTCTTCCGCCAGATCCACCGCTGTCCAGGCCGCGCAGTGGATCACATGGGTGGGACGAAGGGCATCCATGGTTTCCTTTACTGTCTTTGCATCCGTGATATCCATGCGGACATAGTCCATCTGCTCCACAGCCCGGGTGTCCGCAATTCCCGCATATGCCGGGGTGATATCCGAGCCTGTTGCATCCAGATGACGGGAAGACAGTTCGTTCATCACGTCATGTCCAAGCTGACCATTGACTCCGGTCACCAGTATTTTCATGGCACATGCTCCTTTCTTCTCTCCCGGTTTCTGGTTCTGCACACAGCCACGCATTCAGCGGTTGGTGTACATCTTCTCGTAATAGTGCTGATACTCGCCGGAAATGATCGGCTTCCACCAGTCCTCATGATCCAGATACCATCGGATGGTCTTCCGGATTCCTTCCGCGAACGGGGTTGCAGGCAGCCAGCCCAGTTCCGTATGCATCTTGGTGGGATCGATGGCATAACGCATGTCGTGGCCTTTCCGGTCAGTGACAAAGGTGATCAGGCTTTCAGGCTTTCCCAGTTCACGGCAGATCAGTTTGACGATATCCAGATTCCGCATCTCATTGTGGCCGCCCACATTGTAGACTTCCCCCACCCTTCCTTTCCGGATGATCAGGTCGATGGCGCGGCAGTGGTCCTCCACGTACAGCCAGTCCCGGACATTGAGTCCTTCCCCGTAGACGGGAAGAGGCTTGTCATTAAGGGCATTGATGATCATCAGCGGGATCAGTTTCTCAGGAAAATGATAGGGACCATAATTGTTGGAGCATCTGGAGATGGACACGGGAAGTCCATAGGTCCTGTGATAGGCCAGCACCAGAAGGTCCGCGGAAGCCTTGGATGAGGAATACGGGGAGGAAGTGTGAATCGGTGTGGTTTCCGTGAAAAACAGATCCGGACGGTCAAGCGGAAGATCTCCGTAGACCTCATCGGTGGATACCTGATGATACCGGGTGATGCCGTATTGTCTGCAGGCATCCATCAGCACACAGGTTCCCAGAATGTTGGTCTGGAGAAACACCTCGGGATTTTCAATGGACCGGTCCACATGGGATTCCGCGGCAAAATTGACCACGATATCCGGTTTTTCTTCCTTGAAAAGCTGCATGACCGCAGTGCGGTCGCAGATGTCCGCCCTGACAAAGCGGAAACGGGGATGATCCATTACGGGAGCCAGTGTGGAAAGGTTCCCGGCATAGGTCAGTTTGTCCAGACAGATGATCCTGTCCTCTGGATGGGCATCCAGCATGTAAAAGATGAAATTGCTTCCAATAAATCCGGCGCCACCGGTGACAACGATAGTCATAAAGCCTCCAGTTCAATCAAAAGAGCCCCTTTGGGGCTCCCTCAGATAATCATGTGTAATACTGCGCATTCTGCCCGGTTTTGTCAAGCCCCAATCTGATGCGGAGCCGGGAAAACCTTTTTTCAGACGCAAGTCACTGCGTTTCCCGGAGCAACAGATGGAACTCATAAAAAAAGGAGGAACGCCGGTCAGGGCGCTCCTCCCGTCAGAACTCTGATAGTTCGATCAGACCGGATACAACCTCTCCTCAGGGAAGGACGCTACCAGGCCATCCATACTGGTACAGGTTGTCCACCATCAGACTGTTGGTCCGGATGTACTCCGCGACTGTCGAGATGCAAAGTGCATCGCGCCGATTCTCATCCAGGAACAGGCTTTCCTCAATTTCGTTTTCCTTTGCGAAACGGGCGATATCCTCAGCATACTCGTCCCCGTCACCCGCCTGTTCCACGGACACGATTTCGGCCGTCCCGTCATTTACACGCAGATGGAACACAGCAGGCGTTTCTCCTCCGCAGGTGAGAAACAGGCTTCTGCCATACAGTTCAAAGCCGTAACTCCAGAAATTGCCGACCACCGTGATCTCCTGGGACGATGTTTCACGCTGGCCAAGGATAACCGGAACCGGGATATACACATCATAATCAGAATAGAGAGGGCGAATCTCCCTGTTCATGTAGTCAATGATTGCCCTGGTGCAGAGATCGTCTCCGGTGTAGGAATACTCCGGAAGGGGCAACTCTGACATGCCGGCTGGATTCCGGACATAGACAGGACCGTCGCCATTGCCGAACTGGAAGGATTCAAGAACCGGGTTCCCGTTGTCATAGAATCCGCCTTCGATCTTTTCGCCGTATTCAGAGTTGAATACGACCAGGTCATGAACGGTGGTTTCAATCTCTTCCTTTTGAAGGGAAAGAGTCCCGACGGAATCCGGGATATCCTTGCTGTTGATCCGGAGATACTTTCCGTCTTCCCGGATCAGAAAATGGATTCCCTCCCCTTCGTCCTTCTCTGTCCAGATTCCTGCATACCGCTGAAAGTTATCCGCCTGTGCAAGGACTGTGACAAGGCACAGAAGCAATGCCAGCAGGGTGATATACGGAAGTTTTCCCTTTTTCATCTTTTCTCATTTCTCCTCTTTCTGGGTGATATTTCAGGATAGGATGGCTTTGCATACGGTATATCCTGTCTCCTCTGCTGTATCTGACGCGCTGGGACGTCGGATTTATCCTTTGCGTCAGGGAAAGGTCCTGGGAGGGCTTGCTGATGACAGAGAATCTCGCGGGAAGTGCATCTATATCTTTGAATGTGAAGCATCAGGGACGAAACAGATGCTCAAGTCAGGAATCCTTTGTCAAAGTCAGGATGTGCTGCCGGTACACGAGGATTCCTGAGGAGGAGAAATCTCCGGCTGCAGAACGTGTCGGATGGGGATTTGAGGGAATTCCCGACTTTGCAGTATTTGACAATGCCGATTCGAAATCACGCCACAAAACTGAGAGACATGTAAGATCTCTTCCCCTGACCAAATAAAACAGGACTGCTGTTTTCACAGCAGTCCTGTATGGCGGAGAGTTAGGGATTTGAACCCTAGGTGGGGTATCAGCCCACACACGATTTCCAGTCGTGCGCCTTAGACCACTCAGCCAACT
>CACYCQ010000390.1:0-2922 GCA_902772995.1 uncultured Eubacteriales bacterium | reverse complement strand
TTTCCTCATGATTCTTGCAGAAGAGGCGAGCAGACCACACAGGCAGACCGATTTCGAGAGTCGCTTTAACGCAACGGAAAAAGTCTACCAAATTACTCTTACCTGAAGCATTGGCACCATAAATAACGGCATGGCGAAGCATGCGAACGTTTTTGATCTGCATCCGATGCTCTGCATTACTCCTGATCTTTGTGGAGGATATCATGGAAAGTTCAGTGGAATACTCGAATGATTTAAAATTCTCCAAAGTAACCTTTGTCAACATAGTACATCCCCCCTTCTTGCTCTCTATTATCGGAAGTATCGTCCAAAAGTCAAGAATCAGTTCGTTATTTGGAGACATAATCGTCAAATTACGTTTTGTATGAGGGATTATTGTTAATAGGCTTTAATTAAAGATGACGATGAAGCAGGTTGAATTGCATCTTCAAGAGCCGTCAAGGCAATTCACTTGATGGCGGGCAAACCGTTATCTTTGTACGAAAATACGAATCATTCCGCAAAACTGATTCTGTGACAAGCCAGAAAATCCAGTAAGTACATGAAGGAATCGATTTCCGGGGGCTGAATTGCAAAAGAAACGAACACAGGTAGAGTCGGCGAGCTCATGAGTATTACAATTCCTATAACCACTGCAATAAAACGCCAAAAAGCAGTGTGGTTGGAAGTGAAAATTGAAATTCTCACTTCCAACCCTCTGGGAGGCATATGAAATTTAAATACTCTAATCAATGAGATGAAATATAGTTTTGTTAAATAATACCATGTATGTAGTCAGACCGGTTAGCCTTCCTGCCAGAACTGATGACAGATCCGGTATATCCCATTTTCTTGCCTCTTTCATTTATGTGGCAGTCCTAAAAGAAAAATGAGCTTGAAGATGGAATTCTTATGCGATTCCTCATTCCGATAACCATCCTGGCCTCACACTGCTGCCAGATCAAAGCCAGCCATATCACATCCACCCGGTGAAATGCCCTCACCGCCTGCCGTGACGGTCAGGGTATCCGGCCTCAGGCTTCCTTTTCTGTCCGTCTTTTCCGTCTGGCAATTCCTGCCATCACCCAGAGCAAAAACACCGCCGAGCATATTTCAGACAGCCGCCAGGTCCACGGTTCCACAAAGTCCACCACCAGCCGCCCTTCAAAGGGCTCATCCAACCAGATCCGGATCGTGTTGTTCGTTCCGTTCTCAATCGGGAACAGCTTTCCCGACTCGTCCCTCACCTGATAATGGGGATAATTGAACCGGGGGACCTCCAGCCATCCCTGTCCGGAAGAGACCGCCTGAACCTCCATGTGAAGTCCTCTTTCCGAAACAACGCTGGCCCGGACATTTTCCGAAGCGATTTTTCCGGTCAGCTCCTTCAGGCTTGTCCCCTCCATCAGGTATTCCGTGCCGTTGAGATGTTCCTTCTGCATGCCCGCATAACCCTCCAGTCCAAAGGTGTACTCCTCCAGTTCCGCACTGTCCAGACGATGGGTCTGGCGCGCGCTCTGCAGGTATGCGCCCGTAAAGGCGCTCACGGCAAGAACAAGGAGAAGCGCGGATACAGGAAACAGACGCCCCATCGTCAGGATGCCCTTTTGATCCATGGTTTCCATCACCATGCCTGCAAGCAGCATGAGCGCTGCCGTCAGGGGGCCGATATACCGGGTAAGGAACTGTACCTGCACCAGAATCCGACCGATCCTGGTCGTTTCAATCAGCATGTCCCACGGGAAATACGCAGAGGACAGAAAAAACAGTCCCGCGCAGATCCAAAACAGCGTCCGGAGCTTCCTGTCCGCCCGTCCCAGCACCATCAGGCAAAAGGCCACCAGTGCCCCCAGCATCAGCAGAAGCCCGGGGGTCAGCTGCAGACGGTACAGGGTTTCAGAGGAGACTTTTCCGTCCGTGTTGCGGAAGAAGGCAAACAGGTCCGCCACATACGTCCCCGACCACTGAAGCGGCACGTACTGGACCATGCCTCCCCTCACCAGGGTATTGACCGTGAGGAAATAGTCAAGGAATGGCACGATAAAGGCCATTCCTCCGACCAGAAAATACAGAGACGCCTTCAGATAGATGCGAAGAATCCTTGCCCGGAAGGTCCGTTTGAACAGGGCCAGGGCAATCAGGAGCAGCACGACCCCGCAGATCTCCAGCGACAGCAGATGCGAGTACAAAATTCCCAGCAGCCCGGTCGCCAGAAGAAGTGCCGGCGTCCGCTCGTCCCTTCTGTCATCGGGTTCGGCATAGATCTGCCACAGGGCCAGAGCGATGACCGGAAAGAACACAAAAGAGGCTGTCTCTCCCACCGCGGCGCGGACATACAGATCGGTCAGGCGATAATTCCCGGTGACATACGCCGCGGCAGCCAGCGTACAGGTCTCCTGCTTTCTAAAAATCTTCCTGCAGCACAGATAGGCGGTGGCGGTCGTCAGCACGTTGATCAGGACAACATAGAGCTTGTAGGCTGTATAGACGGAAAACCCGAGTATCCGCAAAAGCGCCGGGAAATACAGCAGCAGCGAGCCATAGTAGACCGAGACGGGAAACCCGTATCCCCCGTTGAAGGACGTTTCAAGCCGGACCGGGAATTCCCCGTGAAGGATTCCCTGCGCAATTCCTTCGATTCGCTGGGCATGAAAGCCAAAGTCATGTCCCGGACTCATCCCCCGGGTCAGGATCGGAAGAGTCGAAAAAAAGACGATCATGCCCAGTTCCAGACAGGTCCTTCGGTTTCGCTGAAAAAACGTCGTCTCCTTCCAGACTCTCACAAGCGCCGTCGCCGCCAGCCACACCAGCAGCAAAAGGCGCCAGTTCGCGCTGTTTTCCCGCACGGCCACCCGTGAAAGCGTGAAATTACCCCGTCCGGCATACTGGATGGGAAGCGTCAGTCCGCTTGCCTCCAGCTTGACATAAAAATGATAGACCGTC
>CACYCQ010000389.1:0-2785 GCA_902772995.1 uncultured Eubacteriales bacterium | reverse complement strand
CCTGGGGCTCCGTGCGGGGGTCGTCCACCAGGCGCCCGCACACGCGCAGCCATTTGCCGCCGGCAAATGCGCAGATTTCGGCATGGGGGTTGGCGGCAAGCTGCCTGGAGACGGACTTGGATTTGCCGGTCTGAATGTACAGCCGCCCCTCATAGGCCAGGGCGGTCCCGAAAGGCCGGACGCGGGGCTGGTCCCCCTCCACGGTGGCCAGGTAGTAGGTCCGGGCGGTATCGAGGAATGAGACGACACGGTCAAGGGCGTTCATGGGCGGATCCTCCTTTATAATGGTGATGTCCACAGTGTAGACGGGAGCGGGGAGAATGTCAACTGCAGGAGTGCCGTCCCCGGAACCGGGATGCGGCGCGCGGGGGTGCCCGCGGGAAAGGAGAAGAGCATGAGGCTGTACACCATTGAGACGGGGCGTGAGACTGTCCTGGCGGTGGAGGGGGCGCGGGGGCGCCTGTACCCGCTGACCTCGTCGGGGTTTCCCTGGCGGGAGATGAAGGAGCTCATCCGCTCCGCCGGGGAGGAGGACCTCGCGGCGCTGCGGGACCTGTCCCGGCGGGAGGACGCGCCGGGGTCCCTTTCCCCCGAGGAGGTTCGGGTGCTCTCGCCGATTGTGAGACCCCAGGGGGACATCATCTGCCTGGGGGTCAACTACCTGGAGCACATCCGGGAGACCGCGTTCGTGGAGGATTTTGAGCACAGGGAGGCCACGGTCTACTTTGCAAAGCGCGCGGCCCTCCTGAGCGGCCCGGGAGCGGGCATCCCGTCCTACCCCTTTGTGGACAGCCTGGATTACGAGGTGGAGCTGGCGGCGGTGCTGGGGCGGACCCTCGGGCCCGGGGACCCGGTGGATGAAGGGTGCATCTTCGGATATTCCGTCTTCAATGACGTGAGCGCCCGGAACCTGCAGTTTGCCCACAAGCAGTGGTTCCGGGGAAAAAGCCTTGACGGCTACAGCATCCTCGGGCCGTGCATCGTGACGGCCGACGAGATCGGGGACGCGCAGAACCTGGAGATCCGCTGCCGGGTCAACGGCGAGGTGCGCCAGCACAGCAATACCCGCCTGATGATGAGGAGCGTGCTCGGGGCCGTGCGCGAGCTGAGTGCGGGCATGACCCTGGAGGCCGGGACCCTCATCGCCACGGGGACGCCGGGGGGCGTGGCCCTGGGAATGAACCCGCCCCGGTACCTGCAGAGCGGGGATGTGGTGGAGTGCTGGATCGAGAAGATCGGCGCCCTCACAAACACCGTCCTGTGACCCTCCCGGAAGGATCCGGGGCGGGGGAACGGTTGTCAAGGAAAGGTTCTTTTGATAGAATACGCGCGAAAATGCGAGAAATGTCAGGGGGAAAGCAAGTTGGATATCAAATTGATCATGGCCCGGGCGCTTGAGCGGGCCGTGCAGGAGGCCTTTGCCGGGTGTGAGCTGGATGCCGCCTGGATTCAGGGAATGCTGGAGATCCCGCCGGACCGGAAGCTGGGCGACTTTGCCATGCCCTGCTTCCGGCTGTCAAAGACCCTGCGCATGGCGCCGGCAAAGATCGCCGGGGAGGTGGCCTCCCGCCTGCAGGACGAGCTGGTGGAAAGATGCGAGGTGGTGGGCGGCTATCTCAACCTGTATGTGCGCCGCTCCGCCTTCGCCAGGGAGACCGTGGAGGCGGTCCTCTCCGCCGGCGGGCGCTGGGGGGCGAGCAGCGCGGGCGAGGGAAAGACCGTGTGCCTTGACTACTCGTCCATCAACATCGCCAAGCGCTTCCACATCGGGCACCTGTCCACCACCATGATCGGCCACAGCCTGCGCAGGATCTACGACTTCTGCGGGTACCGGACCGTGGGGATCAACCATCTGGGCGACTGGGGGACCCAGTTCGGCAAGATGATCTGCGCCTTCAAGCGCTGGGGCAGCCGCGAGGAGGTGGAAAAGGGCGGCGTGCAGGCCATGGTGGACCTGTACGTGCGCTTCCACCAGGAGGCGGAGAAGGACCCTTCCCTGGAGGACGAGGGACGGGCCTGGTTCAAGCGCATCGAGGACGGGGACCCGGAGGCGCTGGAGGTGTTCTCCTGGTTCAAGAAGGTCACCCTGGAGGATGCCGCCCGGGTCTATGACCTGCTGGGCGTGTCCTTTGACTCCTACGCCGGGGAGAGCTTCTACAACGACAAGATGGACGCGGTGGTGCAGGAGCTCCGGGACAAGGGGCTGCTTGAGACCTCCGAGGGCGCCCAGGTGGTGGACTTTTCCCACCATTTCCCCGAGAGCGACGAGCGCAGCAAAATGCCCCCGGCGCTGGTGCTGCGCAGCGACGGCGCCACGCTGTACATGACCCGGGACCTGGCCGCGGCCCTGTACCGCCACAGGACCTATGATTTTGAAAAGAGCCTCTATGTGGTGGCCTACCAGCAGACCCTGCATTTCAGGCAGCTCTTCGCGATCCTGGAGCTCATGGGCCATGAGTGGGCCAGGGGCATGGAGCACGTGGCCTTCGGCATGGTCAGCTATGAGGGAAGGGCGCTGTCCACCCGCGAGGGGTACGTGGTCTATCTGGAGGACCTGCTCAGGCGGGCGGTGGAAAAGGCCCGGGAGATCATCGACGAGAAGAGCCCGAACCTTGAGGACAAGGAGACGGTGGCCCGCCAGGTGGGCGTGGGCGCGGTGGTCTACTTCGACCTGCACAACGACCGGATGAAGGACATCGACTTCCACTGGGACCGGGCGCTGAACTTTGACGGGGAAACCGGCCCCTATGTCCAGTACACCCATGCGCGCTGCTGCTCGGTGCTG
>CACYCQ010000388.1:0-2885 GCA_902772995.1 uncultured Eubacteriales bacterium | reverse complement strand
TCCTCTGACGTTTTTCTCGAGGTTTTACGGACTGAGCAACAACAATAATATAGTATAGATATTAGGACTATGATTGCTTTTAAATAATAGTTTTAATTTGCATTCATACTATGAAGGGGTACACCATGGCTATAGAATTTGCAAAGGTTTTGAAAAAACTCAGAACGGAAAAAGGACTCTCTCAACGGGAGCTTGCCGATGCCTCATCAGCAGAAGTCACCCCATTTATGCCGTTTCTGGAGCTTTTGCTCTTTACCACCTCGCAAGAGGTGGTTTTTGTTTTACTCACAGGGTTGTGCCTCGACCCCGTGTTGTCTGCATATCCTTTCCACTTCATCGTGCATCAGGATACGATTGATCCTTATCCTCTTTGAGATGATCCAGGGAAAGGGCTGGTTCGGTTTTGTCCTGAAATAATAAAAGCCGAGGGGGATGGTTCTCAGTCCCCCCTTCGGAGCAGATACTTCATCCCCGTCGACTTCACATTCACACCAGACTGTGCCAGATCGCTGGTAGAGCCTGCCATTGTGCCTCTTCCCTATCCAGTCGGTAAAGGGCACCTCGGTGCTGTGGAAACCAGGCCGGAGCGCCAGCGGACCCAGGCTCGATTTCACATGAGTCTCGTCCGCCAGCTCGCCGATCCCAGCCTCATGCCACACGCCCATTTGCATCTCCCGGCTGCGCTCAACAAAGAGCGGGAAGAGTTTTTTTCCTTGATACGGAACAGCTTATAGGTGATCACACACCCTTTCCTCCTTCTGATCCATCCGGCAGAGAAGGGACGTCAGGGATGTTCTTAATCCGTGCAATAAGTGCTTCCCCTGCCCCTTTAACGAGATTGTTAACATCCACATTCGCTGCCTTCAGTACCCCAATCGCAGACTCAGACATCTTCGCGAGGGTCCCTTCCAGGAGCTTCTTACCCAGCATGCTAATTTCCTCCTTGGTAAGTTTGCCATTAGCAGAGGCAGCTTTGAGGCCGTCCACGGTCGTTTGGTTCAATTCGAGGACAGTATTTTCAGCGGCACTGGTCAACTGCCCAATGGCAGTATTGATGGTTTTCAGCTTCTGAGCCTTCCCGATCTGAGCCATCAGCCAAGCGCCGAGGACAGCGATCAGGGTAACGGCAAGGTTAGACAAGATGCTAACGGCAGTTTCAATAATAATTGCATTCATAGATATTTCCTCCTTGTTATTCGCTTTCCAATTCTCTGATGGGGGTTGGAATGATTGGTTGTCAAATCTTATGCTCCCGGCTCAGTTCCTGGTACAGGTTGAGGACATACTCCGTATCTGCCTTGACCACACCGTTGCTGATAGCGTGTGATTTACAATAAACACTATATTCCTCAGCAACGGAAAGGATATGGTTCCATTTCTCCCGGTCATGTGCTACGTCATCTCGGCATTCCCGAGCGAATACCAAAATACTTTGCCTGTGCGCATTAATCCACAGGTCGCTCACCTGCTTCTGCAGTTCTTTCAGCTGCTTCTGCGTTTCCCCGTTGATCTTCCTGCCAAACCAGGCAAACAGCCGGTCCCAGTGATTCAGTTTCAAAGGCGATACTTCTATAAGGGACATTAACAGGATGAGCAGCACCACTGCCCACCCCGCCAATTCCCCTCCGGTCATTCTGTTCAGCATATCGTTGATAGTCATTTCATTTGCCTCCTTGTAATTGTTCTGGTTAATTGAATTGATGCGTGATGGCGTGAAGATCAGGATACGGAGGTAACTGCGGGATAATCCTCAATTGCCCTTAGCTGAGCACTGTAGGTCGACCAGTTCGAGGCCACCTGGAAGGTGCTCAGCAGGCTTCTCGGTACATACACATACGCATTCCCCAGTGCGATCTGTGTACTTGTAAACACAGAAGACCCCAGTGTCGGAACTGACGTCACCCCTCGCAAAATCAATGCTTCAAGCCTTGTCGAAGCTCCTGCCGGCAGGAAACTCAGCGACATCGATGTAATGTCCCCGCCAAGATCGATCTTTTTCAGGCTGGTACAGCCAGTAAACACATTCGATGAATACGATGCCACCTTGGGGAAAGAGACCGCCTCCAATGCCGAGCAGTACTGGAAACAGTAAGATGGCAGGGTTGTCAGCAGCGGTGCCGAAATACTGGTGAGTGCGGTACAATAGTTAAAAATGCCGGTAGATGTGGACAATCCCGGTTCAGAGGATCCGGTTCCTGTCCAGATGGGCAAAGAAATGCTTTTCAAACGGGTATTTCTATACGCACTCGTTCCGGCAAAAGCACCACTCCCAAGAACTGTCAGTGCAGGAAGAGACAGATTCTCCGGAAGGATGTCAAAGTTCACGCGGAACACATCAAACCCGATGAATCTGATCTTTGACCAGTTGAGTTCCAGGGTTGTGATGGAGGTGTCCTGAAAAGCCGCCGTACGGATCTCCTCCAGATTGGGAAGGGAGACCGTGTCCAGATTAATGGCCTTATAGAAGGCTCCTGCCTTGATTTTGGTCAGCTCATCATCAACAAAGGATCTGCCAATCTCAGAAAAGTTGTGGGTTAACAGTGCATGCATGATCTGCGTGTCGGTATAGGTTGCGATGGTGTTTGGCATAGCAAATTCTGGCAAATCTTTCATTCGCATCGGAATATGGACGAACTGCCAGAATCCACGCCTGTCCAGCAGCAGCCTTAATCAGCGGATGGACTTCTTCATCATTCAAAAAGTCACAGAATTCCTCCATCAAAGCCGGAATATCCTTTGCCGGAGGAAGGCTGTACGTTTCCTCTTTGAGATTTAGTGCGCCGATCTGCGATGCCGGAATGCTCTCTCTTGCGTCTGTCCTCTATTTCATTTGGAACATACGAAGATTCAGGAACACCGTATTCTCCGGTGCTCATGTCAAAGGT
>CACYCQ010000387.1:0-3001 GCA_902772995.1 uncultured Eubacteriales bacterium | reverse complement strand
GCGCCATGGTCTTACAGCAGGGAGACGATGCAGCGCTCCACTTCCGCCATGTCCGCCGTGGGCTCAAAGCGGGCGACCACATTGCCCTGACGGTCGATCACGAACTTGGTAAAGTTCCACTTGATGTCCGGCTTGCTGGCCCAGTCCGGATCCGCCTTGGCAAACATGCCTTCCAGCAGTTCCTTGTAGGGATGGGCGCTGAATCCTTCAAAGCCCTTCTGTGCCTTGAGCCAGGTGTACAGGGGCAGCTCATCCGGCCCGTTCACGTCCGCCTTCTTCATCTGAGGAAAGGTGGTGTTGTAGTGGACGGTGCAGAATTCGTGGATCTCATCATCGGAGCCCGGTGCCTGAGCACCAAACTGGTTGCAGGGGATATCCAGGATCTCCAGTCCCCGGTCATGGTAGTTGCGGTACAGTTCCTCAATAGGGGCATACTGCGGGGTAAAGCCGCATCCGGTGGCGGTGTTCACCACCAGAATCACCTTTCCCCGGAATGCGTCCAGGTGCAGTTCCTCTCCCTTTCCCGTGGTCAGAGTAAAATCGTAGATCATGTCCGTCTCCTTTCTCTATGTCCATGAAAGCCTGCCTGGAATGAAGGCGTCCTGTTCCGCCGACCCGGCCTGCCCGGACCGCTCAAATGCAGAGATCCTCTTCGCCTCTGCAGAAAGACCACCTTCGGACTAAACATAGCATGCTTTTCGCGCCTGCACAAGCCCCGGGCCGTTCTTTCCCCCTCTTTTCTCCGGAGCTTCCCATGCATGGAGGTTCCCGGCTCTCCCGGCCGTCCGGTCTGTTTCCGGATGTCCTTGACAGTTCCGCAGATCAGGGTAGGATGGACAGGGCGAACCTGCAGGCCCTTTGATGCGCTCCTGCAGGGTCCCCGAAAAAAATCCATGCAAACAGGACTGTGAGGTGGAAGAATGCTCCCGATACTGCAAGACAAATCCGTCATCTTTTTCGATCTGGGCTACACGCTGCTTGCCCCTGCTTCAGGCGACTGGATGCTGACGCTCCGGTTCCGGAAGGAAGCCGGAAATGCGCTGAAGCTGCGAAGCGAGGGTGAGATCCGCCGCGCGCTGGAGACCGGCTTCCGCTTTCTGGCGAAAAACCACCGCATCACCACGACGCAGCAGGAACTCCGGCAGTTTGAGGCCTATTATGCCCTCCTTTCAGAAGAGCTGGGCCTAGGGCTGTCCGCCTCCCAAGTGGAGCAGATCGCCCGTGACCGCACCTTCAATATGGACAACTATCTCCCCGACCCGCAGACGCATGAAGTGCTGGAGACGCTGAGCAGGACCCACCGGCTTGGCGTCATTTCGGACACCTGGCCCAGCACCGGCATCCAACTGGAAACCTTTGGCCTTTCCCGGTTCTTTTCATGGGTCACCTTCAGCTGCGATCTGGGCATCATGAAGCCCGACCCCCGCATCTATCTGGATGCCCTGCACAAATCCGGCGTTCCGGCACGCGAAACAGCCTTCATCGATGACAACCCTGCCAATCTGGACGGGGCCTCCGCTCTGGGCATCACGCCGATTCTGATCGCGCCTCATCCGGCATCCGGCGAAGAGGGTCCCTTCTTCAGGATCCGGGCCCTGAAGGAGCTGCTCCGGGAAGCCGGAGCCAGGTGAAGGGCGCCTTCGGCCCCGCGCAGGTCCGTGGGAAGGGTTTCGGGGCGCACACGGCCCTTTGGGAATGTCCCGTCCCTGCATCTCCTTCTGAGCGGGACCGCGCCCTCCTGCCGTTTCCGCGTGCTGCGCTTCCTTTTTTCGCGCCCCCGCCCGGTCATTTGCCCCTGGCGCCGGTGCGGCAAGGGCGCTCTACCTGTAGTCCTCCACATCAAAGCGCCGGTCCCGGAAATAGACGTCCCTGTCCTCCTCCGTCACCGGCCTGAGCACCCGGCACGGATTTCCCGCTGCCACCACGCCGGACGGGATATCCCGGGTCACCACGCTTCCCGCTCCGATCACCGTGTTGTCCCCGATGTTCACCCCGGGCAGGACCACCGTATTCCCGCCAATCCACACATTGTTCCCGATGGTGATGTCAATGCCGTACTCATAGCCCGATTTCCGGGTCTCCGGATGAACGGGATGCCCTGCGGTATAGAGGGCCACGTTCGGTCCGAACATGACCCCGTTGCCGATTCGCACCTGTCCCACATCCAGCACAGTCAGGTTGGTGTTGGCATAGAACCCGTCTCCCACGTGGATGTTGTACCCGTAGTCGCAGTGGAAGGGAGGATGTATGTACACATCTGTCCCTGCGCTGCCCAGGATGCGCCGCAGCAGCGTCTCCTGCTCGTCCCACCTTTCCGGGGGCAGCTGATTGTACACATAAACCCTGGCACGGTTTTCCCGCCGCTCCTGCGCAAGTCCGTCCTGCATGGGTCTGTAGGGCAGATTGGCCAGCATTCGTTCCTTCTGGTTCATGGCGCCTCCTCTTCGAATAAAAATGCCGCAGCTCCAAAGGAGCTGCGGCAGACAGGTTTTGGGGATCAGCCGCCAAACACGCTCAGCAGGAAGCCTGCGGCGATGGCGGAACCGATGACGCCGGCCACGTTGGGGCCCATGGCATGCATCAGCAGGAAGTTGGAAGGATTCGCCTTCTGGCCTTCACGCTGGGACACACGGGCGGCCATAGGCACGGCGGACACGCCGGCGGAGCCGATGAGGGGATTGATCTTGCCTCCGGAGAGGGTATACATGAGCCGGGCCACCAGCAGACCGCCGATGGTGCTGAAGGAGAAAGCGATCAGGCCGAGCACCACGATGTAGATGGTCTGGATGTTCAGGAAGCTGCTTCCAGCCATGGTCGCACCCACGGAGATGCCCAGGAACAGCGTCACGATGTTCATCAGGGCATTCTGTGCCACATCGGACAGACGGTCCGTGCAGCCGGTCTCCTTGAGCAGGTTGCCGAACATGAGGCAGCCGATCAGGGGAGCGGTGGAGGGCAGCAGCAGCACGATAAAGATGGTCACGATGATGGGGAAGATGAT
>CACYCQ010000386.1:0-2105 GCA_902772995.1 uncultured Eubacteriales bacterium | reverse complement strand
TTTTATCCGAATGCAGGCCGTGAAACTGTGGAACAGCGACAGTCTCAGGCCGTGCAAAGTGGTGTCCCTCCTGTCACGGAGGTGATTCGTGCGCCTTTTGTGAGAGGGGAGAGCGCTGCCAGCAAGTTTCGGGAAAAAACCATGCAAGGAGATCCCCGGGCGTGTCCTGGCGGACTGCGGCGGAGGAAATCCGCATTCAGATGATGTGACAGACCGAGGAGGCTGCAGGCAACGGTCCATGATCGGAGAGCAGAAAAAAGGCCGGACTTCCGGGAATCCGGCAGTCCGGCCTTCGACAATCAGAGCGTGGCGTTTTTTTCCATGTAATGGGGATTGCGCAGCCGGGAGGTGAATTCCTCACGGGGAAGGGCAGGGTCAAAGTAATATCCCTGGATGACCCGACAGGCGGTTTTGCGCAGGTAGGCGATCTGCTCGGGGGTTTCCACGCCTTCGGAGATGATCTCCACGTCAAGGTCAGAGAGCATGCGGATGATGTTCTCCAGAATGATGCTTTCCTTGCTGTCAGGCCCGGTCAGATGTTCAACGAAGGAGCGATCCAGCTTCACCACATCGAAATTCAGCGACTTGAAGAGGCTGAGCGAGGAAAGGCCGGTTCCGAAATCGTCCATGGAGATGGAGATCCCATGGGCATGCATCTTGCGGATGAATTCGGAGAGAGCTTTCTCATTGGCATAGCCGGTGCTTTCAGTGATTTCAATCTCGATATAGCGCGGGTCCACCTGCCATTCATGGATGATGGCCAGCATGTGCTCCGCCAGCAGGGGATCACGCAGGTTCATCTTGCTGCAGTTGATGGAAGTGCGTACGGGGGAGATGCCGTGCTGCACCCATTCGTGGATATCCTGGCATGCCTGCTTGAGGGTGTAAAAATCCAGATCAGCGATCAGGCTGCTTTCCTCCACGGCGGGAATGAAGACGTCCGGGGGAACGATTTTCCCGTCCTGGATCCACCGGGCCAGGGCTTCGCAGCCGACCAGTTCCAGGGTGTCAATATTGACCTTGGGCTGGTAGAAGCAGACGATCTCGTGATTGGCGAGGGCATTGGGCAGCTGGGCGGCAATCCGCTTGATGTGGATTGCCCGGTCCATCAGCTGCTCCGAGTAGAACATGAGGGACAGGTCCGCTTTTCTGGCAGACTCCAGGGCGATGGCGGCATCGGTAATCATCTGGGAGATGGAGGATACCGATTCCCCGTGGCAGATGCCCATGCGGCATTCCACACTGATGGTCAGGGGATGCCGGTGAAGGTTGATCTGAAGGGGAATGCTGGTGTGCAGAAATGCGGAGAAGGCATCAGCCTGTTCGCTGTCGACAAGCAGGAAAAAGTTGTCTCCGCCCAGCCGGGCGGCCATTTCCAGCCGGGGATTGATCCGCCCGAGCAGCAGCGAGCCGAAGGCCTGCAGCAGCAGGTCGCCGGCTTCGCTGCCGAACTGCTCGTTGATGAAGCGGAAGGATTTGAGGCTGATGAAGATACCGGAATACTGGGAAAGCAGGTTCCGCTCTGCGACGATCTGCCCGAAATGCAGCAGACCCTGGGTGTTGGGAAGCCCCGTGAGCATATCCTGAAGGCGCAGGGTGTCCAGTGTCTGCTGCAGGGAAATGTGCGTGAGCAGCAGAGTGCAGATTCTTCCGACTGCGTTCATCTGACGAATCTGCTGAGCATCCCATTCAATCCCTGTACAGGGCGTCAGGACAATGCGTGAGGGCTGAAGGGAGGAAGCGTGAAACTCAAGGACAAGGGCGTGCTCACTGGAGGCGGCATCCGGGGAAAAGCGCGCCTCAAAGGGCAGGGTGGACTGGTGCATCAGAGAGGAATCCTCAGCGTCCAGAAAGGAAAACTCCAGACGCGCCAGACCAGAGCTGCGGGCAAAGGAAGCCAGATGTTCCCTGAGCAGCCGGAAGAATTCGTTGATATGGAGAGGGGCACCGCCCAGCTTCTCCAGGAGGGAGACAAGTCCATCAGGAATAGTGCAGTCATTCATGAAAGTGTCCTCGAAATCAGAATGCCGCCGGATGAAAAGGGAAACGCCGTGAAGGTAAAGCGCCTCAGGATGATCCGGTGTGAAATTCAGGGAAAAACCGTC
>CACYCQ010000385.1:0-3412 GCA_902772995.1 uncultured Eubacteriales bacterium | reverse complement strand
TGTCAACATCTCCTTTACAGACGGTTCCTGAAGACCTTGGAAAACAGCCAGCAGGCCAGGGCGGCCAGCCGGTACTTGACCAGACCCAGCCTGACCGCAGTTCTTGGAGGAAGACTCGTCAGCCGCAGACCGGCAAATGCACTGCGGACATCCGCACGGTTCATGTAATCCCGGGAAAGGCGGATCCTTTCCTCCATGGACCAGGGGCTGTCGGCGGCGCAGTAGTTGCGCACCACGTCCACCGCCATCTTCCTGCGACGCACCATCATGCGCGACCTGCACTCGTCAAATCCGCCCACCAGCCGCTCCAGCTCCTGGTTTGAGCGGTCAAAGGAATCCGGAATATACGCGCTGTAGCGCTTGGTGACGCTGCCCTCATGGAAACGGTAATGGTAATAGGCAAAGTCCACCGCCACCGCCTTGCGGCAGCGGAGCATGGCCTCCACAATGAACACCAGGTCCTCCGCGTAGTGGATCTCCTCCCGGAAGCGCAGGCCCTGCAGAATCACGCGCCTGAACAGGTTCCTGGGCGTATAGCCCGACAGGGGCAGGCCGTCCCCGTCCACCTTCAGGGCCAGCATCTGCGGCACCAACCGGCTGCGGATACTGCCGTAATCAAACTCGCTGCTGTCCGGGATGCCCAGGGGCACGTTTTCCGTCCCTGAGGGTCGGTCCTTGAAGACCCGGCAGAAGGAAATGTCGGCGCTTCGGAGCATGCAGGCCCGGTACAGTTCCGCATACATATGGGGCTCCACCCAGTCATCCCCGTCACAGAAGCCCACAAATTCACCCCGCGCGGCCTCCAGTCCCGCATTGCGGGCCGCAGACACACCCCGGTTCTCCGGGAAGGAGATCACCCGGGCCGCGGGATTGCGCGCGGCGGCCTGTTCCAGGATTTCCCCGCTCCGGTCCTGGCTGCCGTCATTGACAAAGATCAGCTCCATTCCCGCAAGGGTCTGTCCCTCCAGGGAGCGGATACAGTCCTCCAGGTACAGCGCCGCGTTATACACCGGAACAATCACGCTGACAGTCGGCTGTTTTCTCATGCCTTCTGCTCCTTGCCGCTCTCCGGCCCGCTCAGACTGAGGTCCGCGCGCCACAGGGGCGCCTGGACCAGCAGGAACGTGCACCCGATCACCGAGAAGGGAGCATAGACGGATTCAAACATGCCCACCAGAATGAAGACCGTGCAGAAGGTCAGGGGCGTGGCGGCCCAGACGCTGTGCTTCCTGTGGATCCAGTAGTACCGGAAGGAGCGGACAAAGGCGGCAATGGTGTAGGCGCACAGCAGGAGCCCCGCAATCCATCCGTTGTTGTAGGCCACCCCCAGGAAGGCGTTGTGGGCATTGAAATGCCGGTCGCCCGCCCCGTCAATGGCCACCCACTCCTTCACAACGCTGGTGGGATGGCCGTTCCAGGTCAGGTTTTTCATGATGACCTCCCAGATGCCCCAGCGGTCCGAGGTCAGGTCATCCATGGACAGCTTCCGGTCCTCCGGTTTGGGAATCAGGATGGGGTCGCCGTAGGTCTCATGGTTGTAGACGGCCAGTTCATAGTCCTCCACATAGGACTCGTAGATCTTCTCCCGCGTGAAGCGTACCCCCGCAACCAGCGCGAGGACCACCACCACGGACAGCGCGGCGATCCAGCGGCCGGGATGGCGGACCGTGCCCGCCACGATGGTGCCCACGATGATCACCGTAACGCCGGCAAAAGCCAGCAGGCACGAGCGGGACATGGTGAACACCAGCACCACCACCGCCAGTGCGCCCAGCAGCAGGCACAGCACGAACTGCATCATGCGCTTCTGCCGCCAGTTCGCATAGGCCAGCAGCATCGCCGAGGAGGCCATGATCACGCAGCACATGGCCAGCGGGTTGGCGTCATAAAAGACCCCCATGTATCCCAGGCGTCCCCAGCTGATGGGCCGGGCGATCAGGGACCAGACCAGGAAGGGGAGCACGGACAGCATCGCCGCCCTCAGGATCGCCCTGAACACCCCCTCATCCTCACGGGATGCAAAGACCGAAAAGATCACGGGATAACAGATCAGCAGGGGAATGCTCTCGGGCAGCCAGTCCTGGTAGAACAGCCCGGAGATGACCATCATGGTATGCAGGGCGAACCACAGGCCCACCATGAGCTTTGAAAAGCTGACCCGGCTGCGCTCCCCGGTCCTGGCCGTCAGCGTGACCGCCAGCAGCAGGATCATCCCGAACAGCACGAAGATCATCCACCGCATGGGGAATTTCCGCTGCGTAAACAGCACGCAGTAGCTCTCCAGCGCAAAAAGCGCCACCGTCAGCAGCCGGGCGTCAAAGATATCATTGAAGACTCCCGTCACGCGGTCGTAAAACCGAAGCATGCCGGTTCCATCCACACTGTTTCTGCTCACCTCAACCCCTCCTGTTTTCCATCCAGCACCAGGCGATAGACCTCCTCCGTCTCCCGGGCATTCCGCTCCCAGGTCATTTCCCGGGCGGTCCTCATGCCCGCCATGCGGATTTCCCGCACCGAGGCGGGATCCCCCAGGCACCTCCTCAGGATCTGCTCCATCTGGTCCACGCTGCCCGCGTCCACCAGAAAGCCGTTTTCCCCGTCCCGGAGGGTACCGTCGATGCCCTCATTTCTGGCACCCACGGCAATGCATCCCGCTGCCATCGCCTCGATATAGACAATTCCGAATCCCTCTCCCCAGCTGGGCAGCAGGAACAGGTCGGAGCGGCTCATCTCCTCCAGCACCTGCCGGTGGGGCATTCCCCCGGTCAGATGCACCCGATCCGCCACCCCCAGCTCCCGGGCCATGGCAAGCAGCGCCTCCCGGTCCGGCCCTTCACCGATCAGGGTCAGCTCCGCCTGCGGGAATTCCCCGGCCACGCGGGCAAAGGCCGAAAGGGTCCGGTCCATGCATTTGCGCGCCTTCAGGGTGCCCACCGACAGGATCCTTCCCGGACGGTTCTCCCGCACATCGGGAATCAGGGACAGGTCCACCCCGTTTTCCACCACCCGGGAGATCGCCTTCTCCCCCCGGCAGCCGCGCACGCGGTCCAGGAGCATGGGCGAGACCGCCATCAGGGCGTCCACCTCCCTGGCGATCTTCACATTCCGCTTCCAGGGAGTGATCCCCTCGCCAAAGTAGCGCAGCACGTCGGTCCCGTGCACCGTCAGCACCACCGGGACCCCCAGCCGCCTGCCGATCAGCAGGGCCGCGTGGCCGTCGCGGGGCAGCATGTGGGCATGGATCAGGTCAAACGGGGCCGCCTCATGCATCCTTTTCGCCTCCCTGAAGGCGGCAAGGGCCATCAGGGACCCGCCAAAAAGCCGGTCCCCCCCGTCGCCCAGGGACAGGGCGCGGGGATACACGATCTCCACCCCGTCAAGGCGGTCCCTTGCCGGAGTGCGCAAATCCAGC
>CACYCQ010000384.1:0-4323 GCA_902772995.1 uncultured Eubacteriales bacterium | reverse complement strand
GCGGACGCCTGTTCCCGGATGAAGGCATACATCGCCTCACGCCGCTCCTCCGGAACCACGCGTGTACGGACCTGCCTGCGCCCCGGGGGAAGTTCGTCCACCACCGACAGGTCCAGGTCGCCAAAGAGCACCATCGACAGGGTTCTGGGGATGGGCGTGGCGCTCATGACCAGGACATGGGTGCGGGCCCCCTTTTCCTCCAGGGCGGTACGCTGCCTCGCACCGAAGCGGTGCTGTTCGTCGGTGATGACCAGCCGGAGATCCCTGAAGCGGACCCCTTCGGAAAGCAGAGCGTGGGTCCCCACCGCCAGGGACAGCTCCCCTTCTGCAAGCTGCCGGTGGACCTCGCGCCGCTGGGCTGCCGGCAGACTCCCCACCAGCAGCCCGCAGGAGATGCCGCTTCCCTCCAGAAGGCGGCAGACCTGCGCGTAATGCTGCTGGGCCAGGATTTCCGTGGGAGCCATGAGCACGGCCTGGGCGCCGGAGCGGGCCACCAGGTACAGCGCGGCAATGGCGATCAGCGTCTTCCCGCAGCCCACATCCCCCTGCACCAGACGGGTCATGAGGGTTTTCCCGTTCAGGTCCGAAATGATCTCCCGGATGCAGCGCATCTGCGCCCCGGTGGGGGTATAGGGCAGACGTCCAAACAGCTCGGACAGCCAGGCCTCATTGACGGCAAGGGGGTCCTCCTGGGGCGTGCGTCGCCGCAGACCGGTGAAGAGGGTTTGCCAGACCAGCATTTCCTCCAGCTCAAAGCGGCGCCGCGCCTGCAGCAGTTCCTCCCTTGTACCCGGGAAATGAATCCGGCAAAGCGCATGGCGCAGGTCCGGAAGTTCATAGCGCGCCAGAAAGGAGGGGGTCATCCAGTCCTCGGGGACATCGGTGGAAAGCAGATGGCGGATCGTGTCCCGCAGAAGCTTCTGTCCGATGCTTTTGATTTGCCGGTATACCGGCGTGATCTGCCCCGGAGTTTCAAAGACGGGGTTGTAGCATGCCGGCCTGCCGTGGCGGTCCGGCTGGATGCGCCCGTACAGGACCAGGGTCTCCCCCTCGTGCAGTTTCCGGGCGATCCAGGACATGTTGAACCACATGCAGGTACAGTGCTTTCCCCCGCTCTCCAGGGTCACCCGGGTGATGTATCCCCCGGAGATGACTGCGGGGCCCTTGAGGAGGGTCCCGGTAAAGCAGCAGGCCTCCCCCGCAGGCACCCTGTCAAGGGTAAGGGGCTGGAGGCAGTCATGATAATCGCAGGGAAAAAAACGCAGCAGGTCCAGCGTGTCACGGATGCCTTCCGCCCGGAGGCCCTCCGTGCGCTTTGCGCCGAAGCCGCGAAGTGTCGAGATGTCGCTCATGGATGCTCCTGACAATGAGAAACCGCCCCTGGCAGATGTCAGAGGCGGCCGGATGTTACTCGGTGGCGATGAGATAGTAGTACAGGGGCTGTCCGCCGTACTGAACCTCCACATCCATCTCCGGATAGATGGTGGAGATTTCACCCGCCAGGGCGGTGGCATCTTCCTCCTTGACATCCTGTCCGTAATAGATGGTGATGAGGGAATCCGATTCCTCCACCACGGAGCGCACCAGGTCCACTGCGATGTCATGGACACTGCGGCCCACCACCTCGATGCAGCCGTTGTGGATGCCGATGATGTCCCCCTCGTGGATTTCCTTGTCCTCAAAGACCGTGTCCCGCACGGCGTAGGTGATCTGACCGGTTTTGACGTTTTCACTGGCTTCGGTCATCTTCCGGCGGTTGGTCTCCAGATCGGCATCCGGCTCGAAGGCGATGACGGCGCCGATGCCCATGGCGGTGTTCTTGGTGGGCAGCACGCAGACCGTCTTCTCGGACAGTTCCGCGGCCTGGGTGGCCGCAAGCACGATGTTGGAGTTGTTGGGCAGCACGAACACATTTCTGGCATCCACCCGGTTGATGGCTGCCAGGATGTCCTCGATGCTGGGATTCATGGTCTGACCGCCCTCCACGATCTGGCTGACCCCCAGTTCCGTGAAGATCTGGGAGAAGCCGGAGCCGATGGACACGGCCACAAATCCGTATTCATTGAGGGGAGCCGCATTTTCGACGGGAGCGGCCTGGGCGGCTGCACCGGCGGCACGTTCCGCCTCTTCCGCTTCACGACGCGCCTGCTCCTCCGCCTGCGCCTTCGCCTGCTCCCCGGCAATGCGCTCGCGGATCTTTTCGGCCAGGTTGTCAAACTTCAGGTCCACCACCTCGCCCAGGTCACAGGCATACTGGATGCACTTTCCGGGGACATTGGTGCACAGGCGGACACTGAGGCCGGAATCCGGGCCGTTCTCCACGGACACCTTTTCGCCGATGCGGGTCAGGCGGGTCCGGAACTTGTTGACATCATCCTCCGTGACGCTTTCGCCCAGATACTTGATGAGATAGGATACCTCGTAACGGAACTTGAGCGTCTCCAGGGTGGCGGGGGTCTCTTCCTCGGGAGAGGGGACCTCCGGTTCCGCGGGAGCTTTTTCAATCTTCTCTCCGTGATAGGCGGCCCGCCAGCCCTTGAGCACATACAGAAGGCCCTGTCCGCCGGAATCCACCACGCCGGCCTGCTTGAGGGCGGGCAGCATGTCCGGAGTTTTCTCCAGAATGACTTCGCCGCTTTTGACGATCTTGTCCAGCAGCCCGCTCAGGTTGTCGGGATGACGGATGCTGTAGCGCTCAGCGTCCTCCGAAATAACGCGGATGACGGTGAGGATGGTGCCTTCCTTGGGTTTCATGACCGCCTTGTAGGCAGTCTCGGAGCCTTTCTTCAGTCCGGCCACAAACGCAGCCTGGTCGATGGTTTCGGCATTATCCAGGGATTTTGAAAAACCGCGCAGAATCTGGGAGAGAATCACGCCGGAATTTCCCCGTGCGCCCTTGAGGGCGCCTTTGGATGCCACTTTCATAATCGCTGACGCGCTGTGCTCATCCAGGGGTTCAATATCCTTGACGGTGGATTTCATGGTCAGAGACATGTTGGTTCCCGTATCCCCATCAGGTACCGGGAAGACATTGAGGGAATCCACCTCTTCATGGTTGATGTCAAGGAGGGTTGCCCCGGCAATGAGCATCTCTTTCAGCAAAAGCCCGTCAATACTCTTCGGTGTCAATCATTTCGCCTCCATTTTCAATGGGATCAGATGCGGATGCCTTCCACGGACACATTCACTCTGCGCACCTTTGCACCAGTCATATTCTCAATTTTGTAGCATACCTGGGACCGGATGATCTTGCAGACTTCCACGATGGAGACGCCGTATTCCACGATGATGTACAGATCGATGTCAATCCCTTCATTCGTCACCCGCAGGTCTACGCCCTTGGTGAGGTTCTCGCCTCCCAGCCATTCCACAAGGCCGTCCTTGGCCCGTTTGCTGGACATGGCCACAATGCCGTAGCACTCCAAGGTCGCATACCCGGCCACTTTCAGCAGGACTTCCTCATTAATGGTAATTTGGCCAAGTTCATTGTTGATCTTGCATTCCATAAACGTTCCTCCTACCCACGGATATCGTTTAAACCAGATAAATTATACTGAATTGCATGCGGATGCACAAGACGGAGCTGGAGATAAAAGAAAAACAGCCCTTCTTCGATCTGAAAAAGGGCTGTTGGATGAATTAAAGCGCGCGCTCGACTTTACCACTTCTCAGACAGCGTGTACAGACATTCATATGACGTACAGCTCCGTCCACCTTCACGCGAACGTGCTGAGTATTCGGAAGGAAGACACGATTCGTCTTGCGGTTGGAGTGGCTCACATGATGGCCGCTCATTGCGCCTTTTCCACAAACCTCACATACTTTACCCATGAAAACACCTCCTTCTGGAGCCCAAGACTTACAGAAGCCAGTTTATCACTGACGTCCCTGTTTTGCAAGCAGAATTTACAGGAAAATCGATTATTTCATCACATTCGGGAAAGTTTTGGTATCCGCTTCGGTAACCCACTGGGTAATCGCCGCGTTGTAGGCGGCTTCCTGGGCGCTTGTGAGCAGCTCTTGGTGGAGCTTTTCACGGATCTCATCGGTATATTCAACCGTCCCGGACGGGATGTCCTGCGCGTACTGGAGAATGTGGAAGCCGTAGCTGGTCTGCACCAGGGGGCTGATATCCCCGACCTTTTCCAAGGCCATGGCGGCATCCTGGAAGGGCTGTTCATAGAGCTTGAGGCCTTCGCAGACCAGATAGCCGCGGGTCTTGGCGGGTTCGGAGCGCATGCCGGGATCCTCTCCGAGCTCCTCGATGAGGGCATCAAAGGACTCGCCGGACTGGGCGCGCGCAAGTGCCGCGGCGGCCTTGTC
>CACYCQ010000383.1:0-3820 GCA_902772995.1 uncultured Eubacteriales bacterium | reverse complement strand
GTACTGACCTTCATGGTATATATGACCGTTCTCTCCGCCAGTCTTGCCATCCGCAAGGGTGCTCATATCCGCATGACCGCCTTTGACACCTATCTTCCCAAGAAAGTGATCAAGGTTCTCGATGTACTTGCCGATATTGCCGTTCTTGCTCTGGGCATCGTTCTTCTGATTTATGGCATCAAATTCTGCAATTCCCCCCTTGCACTGAAAGGCAAGTATGCATCTTTGCCCGGCCTGAGCAAGTTCTGGCAGTACATGCCCGTTCCTGTCGCCGGAGTCAGCATGATCATCTTCGAGCTCGAGCAGATTTTCCTGCATATCGAAGCATTCTGGACCAATGATGAAAAGAAGGAGGCTGCCTGACCATGACTCCTGAGAGTTTTGCCACATTAGTTCTTCTGGGAAGCTTCCTTGTCATGATCCTTCTGCGCTTCCCCATCGCCTACGCGGTAGGCCTGTCCACGATCTTCTGCATGCTGTCCATGGGACAGGCTCTGCAGACCATCACCCAGCAGATGGTCAAAGGCGTCTGGTCGTTCTCTCTGATGGCCGTCCCCTTCTTTATCACCATGGGCGTGCTCATGGGTACAGGAGGCATCTCCGACAAGCTGATCGCTCTGGCCAATGCACTGGTGGGCTGGATGCGCGGCGGCCTGGCCATGGTGAACATCGTGGCATCCTACTTTTTCGGCGGCATCTCCGGTTCCGCTTCTGCGGACACCGCTTCCCTGGGCTCCATTCTGATCCCCATGATGGTGGATGAGGGATATGATGCGGACTTCTCCACAGCGGTCACCATCACCTCCTCCTGCGAGGGCCTGCTGGTGCCTCCCAGCCACAACATGGTCATCTATGCGACCACTGCAGGCGGCATCTCCGTGGGCGCCCTCTTCATGGCCGGTTATCTTCCCGGCGCCATCCTGGCCCTTTCCCTGATGATCGGCTCCTACGTCATTTCCGTGAAACGGAATTACCCCAAGGGCGAGCCCTTCTCCATCAAGAATTTCATCAATCAGCTTGGAAAATCCATCTGGGCACTTCTGGCTGTTCTGATCGTGGTCTTCGGCGTGGTCGGCGGCCTGTTCACGGCAACCGAATCCGCCGCCATCGCCGTCATCTATTCCCTGTTCGTTTCCGTCTTTATCTACAAGGGACTGGACTGGAAGGGCGTCTGGCGTTCTCTCAACGCCTGTGTTGAGACCCTGGCCATCGTGCTGATCCTGATCTCTTTCTCCGCTGCCTTCGGCAACTGCCTGACCCTGCTGCACGTGCCTGCCAAGGCCGCCAACCTGATCACCTCCGTGTCCTCCAATCCTGTCGTCATTGCCCTGCTTCTCAATCTCATCCTTCTGGTTCTGGGCATGATCATGGACATGGCACCGATCATCCTGATTGCAACCCCCATCCTGCTGCCTGTGGCCACTTCCATCGGAATCGACCCGATTCAGTTCGGCATCATGGTGGTTCTCAACTGCGGCATCGGCCTGCTGACCCCGCCCGTCGGCGCTGTGCTCTTCATCGGCTCGGCTGTTGCAAAACGTCCCATGGAGAAGGTTGTCAAGGCAACGCTTCCCTTCTACATCTGCATGCTGATCGCCCTTCTTCTGATCACCTTTGTCCCTGCGATCAGCCTGTGGCTGCCCAAAATTGCGGGCTACGCCGTTTCAATCTAATTCAATTTCAGCGGTTTTGTTTCTGCAAAATCGCTTTTTAATTTCAAAACAGAGGTGGATTGCATGCAGAACAATACTCTAGGTATCCTCGCTCTCAATTCCGCCAGACAGATGGGGGAACGGGTGAACAGAATACTCGGAGAATGGAATGACGGAAAAAACTTCCTTCTTCCCGTGGAATGTCCGCGTTTCGGAAGCGGTGAAGGAAAAGCCATTCTGCCCGAGTCTGTCCGTGAAAAGGATATTTTCATCATGGTGGACATCTGTAACTCTTCCGTCACCTATAAAATGGACAGTTACATCAACCATATGTCTCCGGACGACCATTATCAGGATGTCAAGCGCGTCATTGCCGCATGCAACGGTGAAGCAGCCAGAATTAACGTGGTGATGCCTTTCCTCTACGAAGGCCGCCAGCACAGAAAGACCATGCGGGAATCTCTGGACTGTGCCATGATGCTGCGCGAACTGGAAAATATGAACGTCCATACCATCATTACCTTTGATGCCCATGATCCAAGAATACAGAATGTCACACCGCTGCACGGACTTCTCAATATTCGTCCGGCCCTTCAGTTCACACAGTGCCTGCTGACGGAATATGAGGACATCCAGATTGACGGGGACCATCTCATGTTCATCTCTCCGGATGAAGGAGCCATGGAACGGGTCATTTTCCTTGCCACCCTCTTCGAAGTCAATGTCGGCATGTTCTATAAACGCCGGGATTATACGCGGATCGTGGATGGGGTCAATCCCATCATCTCCCATGATTTCTGCGGAGGCAGCGTGGAAGGAAAGGATGTCATCGTCGTGGATGACATGATCTCCTCCGGCGGCAGCATGCTCGATGTTGCCGCGAAACTGAAAGACCTTCATGCAAAACGGGTATTCCTCTTTTCTACCTTCGGCCTGTTTACCCACGGTTTGGAGAAGTTTGACAAAGCCTACGAAAAAGGATTGTTTGACAGAGTGTTTACCACCAACCTGATTTATCAGAAGCCGGAACTTCTGGAACGCCCGTATTACATGAGCGTCGGTATGGGCCGCTTTATCGCAGCCATTATTCAGGCCCTGCACAGGGGGAATTCCGTTCAGGAATTTTCCTTCCCTGAAACCGGAATCCGGAATATGGTCAATCTCTACAAATCCTCCCGCCACTAAGTCCCATCTCATCAGCGAGTTCATTGACAATGAACTCGCTTTTCTTCTGTTCATACGATATAATTTTCAAGCAGGCCGGAAAGCACTCTGCCGTATCCGCCTGACATCTGTGTATCTATTCCGGGAGGCGCACATGGCCCGTCATCTGTATTCTCTGGTTCGAAAGGCTCCCTGGCTTTTCACACTCCTCCTCCTTCTCCAGTGTTTTATCTCTTTTCCCTACCTGATTCCAGCTGATCCGGATTCCGCCTTTTTCCGTTCCTCCGTTTTGTCTTCACTGCTGATTATGCTCAGTGCATTCCCTGTACACAGGGCACTTGTCCACCATGATTTTCGCGCCCTTCGGACCGGATGGCTGTTTGGGCTGCTTCTGGCTATAGCGCTGTCCCTGGGCTCAGAGCTCTATGCCTATGACCGGCTGCTTCCTGGGACGGGAAGCCTGATCCGCCGCGTGGCTGTTCCGCTCCTTGCCTCTCCGGCTTTGGGAGTCCTTGCCTCCTACGCCATGGTCTGGCGTCCTGCTCAGAAGCGCCATCTGAACCTGCCCGCCTCCGCTTTCTTCCTGATCCTTGCACTGTGCTACCTGGCAGTCCTCCTCGCGTTCTATCCGGGAGTGATCTCTTATGATTTCGAGCATGAAATCGCCCAGTTCCGCTCGGAAACCTTTGAAGCAGCCCATCCTGTCTTCCATACCTTCCTGATCGGCCTGTTTTCCCTCCTAGGGGAAAATGTTTTTCACTCCCTGACCTGCGGCCTGTTCCTGTACAACCTGTTTCAGCTGCTCTGTGTAGCTGCCTTGTTTGCTCATGTCTGTGCTTTCGTTTCCCGCCGGGTCCCCCGGATCTGCGCAGTTGTGCTCACGGCTGCGTTTGCCCTTCTTCCCTTCCATGGGGTACTGGCGGTTTCCACGGTAAAGGACGCCCTTTTTACTGCTCTGTGTACCGTTCTTTGTACCTGCCTGTGGCAGATGGCAGAAGATCCTC
>CACYCQ010000382.1:0-2782 GCA_902772995.1 uncultured Eubacteriales bacterium | reverse complement strand
GTGAGTGTGATCCTCCCTTACGTAAAAATCCACGATATTGATAACTCGAACTTCAGGCATCTTGTCATCAGGAAGAAAACAGGGGCCGGCCTGCCCGGATGCCCGGCACGAATTGGCGGGATCAGGAAAAGCGCGCCGCCCGGCGGCGGGGCGTGACGGGTCCCTTACGGTCCGTATTCCCTTTTGAGCACGATGGGCGTGATCACCGAGCTGACCAGGATCATGAGGATGACCGCCGTGAAATAGTCCGCGGTGAGCAGCCCGACGGTAAGCCCCTTCTGTGCCGTGATCAGCGCCACCTCGCCGCGGGTCATCATGCCGGACCCGATTTTGAGGGAATCCCCTCTGTCAAAACCCAGAAGCTTTGCACAGCCCCCGCATCCGATGACCTTGCCTGCCAGCGCGATGAGCACGAAAAAGATGCTGAAGACAATCAGGCGCAGATCCATGGCCCCGAAGCTGGTCTTGAGACCGATTCCCGTGAAGAACAGGGGCGCGAAGACCATATAGGAGCTGATATCGATCCGGCGCGAGATGTAGTCGCGGTCCGCGAGATTGCACAGGATCACGCCGGCAACGTAGGCGCCCGTGATGTCCGCGATCCCGAAGTAGGTCTCGGCCAGGTAGGCCAGCAGGAAGCAGTAGCACAGGCTGATGATCGGGATCCTGCGGGTGTGGGTGTACTTTTCGTCCAGCCAGGCCATCCCCTTATAGACCAGAAACCCGGAGAGGACGGAGCCGGCAAAGAAGAGGACGACCTTGAGAAGGACCTGCAGGATGCTGCCGGAGGTGCTCTGCCCGCTCATGCCGGTGACGATGGTCAGGACAATGATGCCCAGCACGTCGTCGATGATGGCGGCGCTGACGATGGTGGTCCCCACCTCCGTGTCCAGTTTGCCCAGTTCCTTGAGCGCGGCGACGGTGATGCTGACGGAGGTAGCGGACATGATGGTGCCAAGGAAGAGCCCGCTCATGAACCTTGGGGAGCCGGGGACGTCAAATCCGTAGAAGCACAGGAACAGGAGGGTCCCCAGGACCATCGGCACCAGCACGCCCGCGCAGGCGATCAGGGTCGCTTTCAGCCCGGACTGGCGCAGCTGCTTCAGGTTGGTGCCGAGACCCGCCTCGAACATGAGCATGATCACGCCGATCTCGGCCATTTTGGAGAGGAGCTCCGATTCCCTGACCAGCCCGAGAAATGCGGAGCCCACCAGAAGGCCGGCCAGAATCTCGCCGACCACCTCCGGCAGGCCGATCTTTTTCCCGGCGATGCTGAACAGCTTGGCTGTAAAGAGCAGGATGGCCAGGTCAAGAAGGTAACGAATGCCATCATCCATAAGTGGAACCTCCTGATAAGTAAAGTGGAGGGCGGCTCAGGCCGCCCGGGACCCGGACGGAGGGGAACAGAAAAGGATCAGAAGGGGAGCTTTTTCCCCTGCTTTCTCCAGTCGAGGAATTCCGCGGTGGCGGTAAAGAGCACGTCTCCCGAGGAGTTGAGAGCGGTCTCCATGGAGTCCTGGATGATGCCGATGATGAAGCCCACGCCCACCAGCTGCATGGACACGTCGGCGGAAATGCCGAAGAGGGAGCAGCCCAGGGGAATCAGCAGCAGGGAACCGCCGGCAACGCCGGAGGCCCCGCAGGCGGAAAGGGTCGCCACGAAGCTCAGAAAGATGGCCATCGGCAGGGTGACGCGGACCCCCATGGTAAAGGCGCCCACCAGGGAGAAGAGGGTGATGGTCACGGCGGCGCCGTCCATGTTGATGGTCGATCCCAGCGGGATGGAGACGGAATACAGGTCCTTGTTCAGCCCCAGAGCCTGGCACAGCTGCAGGTTGACCGGGATATTGGCGGCGGAGCTGCGGGTGAAGAAGGCGGTGATCCCGCTCTCCCTGAGGCAGCGCAGGACCAGGGGGTAGGGATTGCAGCGCAGCAGGATGCCCACGATGAGGGGGTTGACCACCAGGCCCACCACGAGCATGGTCCCCACCAGAAGCGCCACCATCCGGCCGTAGGTTACAAAAATGTCCAGACCATGGGCGGAAACGGCGGAAAAGGCCAGGCCCATGATGCCCAGGGGGGCGAGGGTGATGACGCCGCGGACGACGGCGGAAATGGCGCTGGACAGGTCATCCAGCATCTCAAGCGTCGCGGGGCGGGCCGCCTTCAGGGCAAGACCGAGGACCACCGCCCAGAACAGGATGCTGAGATAGTTGGATTCGGCGAGGGCCGACAGGGGGTTGGCGACGACGCTGTCCAGCAGGTTGAGGAGGACGTCCGAGGTGGATTGGGGCGCCTTGAAGGAGGTGGAGGACTGGACCGCGTTGAGCGGGAGGGTGATGGGAAAGAGGAAGCAGGCGAACACGGAGACGACGGCGGCGAGGAAGGTGCTCAAAAGGTACAGAAGGATGACCGTGCGGAAACTGTGCAGGTTGCCGCCCTTGGAATTGGCGACCGAGGCGCAGACCAGGGCAAAGACCAGGATGGGGGCGACAGCCTTGAGGGCATCGACAAACATCTGACCGGGGATGCCGATGAAGGACAGGCCCGGCAGCGCAATTCCGAGGACCACGCCCAGAATCAGGCCGATCAGGATGCGAAGGATCAGGCTGAGGGAATTCCATTTGCGAAACAGGTTCATCATAGACAACCTCCTGAATAGTGGTGGATACAGGAGATTGTAGCATACCCGGAGGAAAAGCGACAGGAGGAAAACCACCCGGGCGGGACGGTCCCGCATGAGCGGACGGGAAGGGCCGGACGGGTGAACGGGAGCTGCCGG
>CACYCQ010000381.1:0-17020 GCA_902772995.1 uncultured Eubacteriales bacterium | reverse complement strand
GAGCGCGGCGTGTACCGTATCCACCAGTTCGAGAAGCAGGAGATGATCGTGATCTGCAAGCCGGAGGAATCCATGATGTGGTACGACCGGCTGTGGCAGAACACTGTGGATCTGTTCCGCTCCATGGATATCCCCGTCCGCACCCTGGAGTGCTGCTCCGGAGACCTTGCGGATCTGAAGGTCAAGTCCTGTGACGTCGAAGCCTGGAGCCCGCGGCAGAAGAAGTACTTTGAAGTGGGCAGCTGCTCCACGCTGGGAGATGCCCAGGCCCGTCGCCTCGGCATCCGCGTGAAGGCCAAGGACGGCAGCAAGTACTTTGCACATACCCTGAACAATACCTGCGTGGCCCCGCCCCGCATGCTTATCGCGCTGCTGGAGAACAACCTGAATGCGGACGGATCCATCCGGATTCCCGAGGTGCTGCGTCCCTACATGGGCGGAAAAAGCGAGATCCGCTGAAAACTGGAGGAACGGTCATGATTACCTGTGATGCCCACTGCGATGCGCTGTGGCTGCGGGCTTTCCGCCCGGAAGAGCCCCGCTGTGTGACGCTGGAGAACCTTGAAAAGGGCGGCGTGTCCCTGCAGACCCTGGCGCTGTTCTCCGGTTCGCGGGAGGAGGCCCGTTTTCCCTTCCGGACGGCCATGAAGGAGATGGAGGTGTTCCGTACCCTGCGGGACCGGGAGGGGTGGCATCAGGTGCTTAATCCTCTGGAAGCCAGAGACGGCCGGACCGGCGTGATGCTGAGCATTGAAGGCGGAGAAATCCTGGAGGGCAGCATTGAGCGCCTGCGGGATTTCTATGAGATGGGCGTGCGCATGGTGGGGATGACCTGGAACCGGGAAAGCGAGTTCGGTTATCCCGCCAGCGGACAAACCGACAAGGGGATCAAGCCCCAGGCCTGGCCCCTGCTGCATGAGATGGCGAGGCTGAATCTGCCGGTGGACACCAGCCACCTGAACGAGGCCGGCTTCTGGGACCTCATTGAACGCCACGAACAGCCCTGCATGGCCAGCCATTCCTGCGCGCGTGCCCTGTGCGACCATTTCCGGAATCTGACGGATCAGCAGATCCGTGCCATTGTCCGCCGCGGCGGCTGGATCGGGGTGAATTTCTATTCCTGTTTCCTGAGCCCGGATGGCAGGGCGGATGTGGACACCGTGTGCCAGCACATCGATCATATGTGCCAGCTGGGTGCCCAGGCAAATGTGGGACTGGGAAGCGATTTTGACGGGATAGATATCTGGCCCGTGGGACTTGCCTCTCCGGCAGATATTCCTGCCATCGCGGACCGCCTGCGCAAACGGGGATACAGCGAGACGGCGATTGCCGGGATCTTCGGTGAAAACTTTCTCGACTATTACCGTCGCCTGGGATGGAAGAATGAGGATACCGCGGAAGCGGTACAGCAGTAGCCTGGCAAGCCGGAATCTCTGCCGTTTGAGGAGATTCCGGCTTTTTTCGGTTCTGTCCGGAGAAAGGAATCTGAAGAATGACTGGAAAACGCAAGGGCCTGCGCATCCTGGGAACCGTGGCGTGCATCCTCCTGACGGTGCTGGTGCTCTTAAGGGTGCTGGCGCTGCACAGGTCCAGGCCGGAGGAGATCCGGCGGTTTGAAACCTCGAATCCGTATATCAGCGATGTGCCCCTGATCCTGGCCCACCGCATCGGTGCGGGCGAGATGCCTGAGGAGAGCAGAATGGCGCTTGAGCGTCTTCTTCTGGAGGAGGACGGACCGGACATGATCGAGTTCGATCTTCACATGACGGGTGACGGGATTCCGGTCCTGCTCCATGACGATGATCTGGACCGGACCTCGGATGCGCCGCGGGTGTTCGGAAGGAAGAAATCCCGGCCGGAGGAGCACACCTATGAGGAACTGCGCGGGCTGAACATGGGCGCTGAATTTGTTGACAGCGAGGGACGCAAACCCTTTGCCTGGCTGCAGGGAGACGAGGTTCCCGACGGACTTCGGATGCTGTCCCTGGACCAGGCACTGGAACTCCTTGAGGCAAACGGGAAGAAGCGCTGTCTGGTGGAGATCAAGAACCGCACAGATGCGGGATGTCGCTGCGTGGATATCCTGGCGGGCATGATCCGGGAAAGGGGACTGGAAGAAAAGGCCATGGTGGCGAGTTTCTCCCGGGACATCATGGCCTATGCGGCGAAGAATCATCCGGAACTGACGCTTGCAGCCAGCACCCCTGAAGGGGTGGAGTTTGTCTGGGCCTGCCTGACGGGCCGGAAAGAGTTTTCACCCCCGTACCGGGCTCTGGCCCTTCCCTTTGATCTGTCCGGGTTTGTGAATCTGGGCCAGGCGCAGATCATCAACTATGCCCATGAACATAACCTGGCCGTGTTTTACTGGACCGTCAACGATGAGAAGGACCTGGCCTATCTGATGAGCATCGGGGCGGACGGCGTGATTACCGACTATCCCGAACGGGCGTACAGGGTGCGGTCGAGGATCCTGTCAGAGAAGGAGGGGACAATATGGAAGGAAAACTGATGAGGCATGCAGCCTGGAGGGCACTGCTGGGGGCTTTCCTGATGGGTGCGCTGCTGTTTGTTCCCGCAGGTACCCTGCAGTTCTGGCAGGCCTGGCTCCTGCTGTTCATTTTGTTTGTCCCCATGATCCCGGGGGCCCTCGTGCTGGGACGAAAAAATCCGGGGCTGCTTCAAAAGCGTCTGGATCTGCGGGAAAGACAGGCGCAGCAGAAGGCCGTCGTTGCGGGGAGCGGAGCGCTGCTGGTGATCACCTTTTTGCTGGCGGGCTTCGGGGTGCGTTTTTCCTGGCCCGCGCTTCCCGCCTGGGCAAGCGGACTGGGAGCGGGAGTGTTCCTGGCCGCCTATGCGCTCTATGCGCAGGTGCTGCGGGAAAACACGTTCCTGTCCCGGGTTGTGGAGGTGCAGGAAAACCAGAGGGTGATTGACACAGGGCTTTACGGTGTGGTGCGTCATCCCATGTACCTGAGCGCCACGCTGATTTCCCTGTCCATTCCCCTGGTCCTGGGATCCCCCGGCGGATGCCTTGTGATGCTGCTGTATCTCCCCCTGATGGTCGTCCGCATCCGCGGAGAGGAGAGGCTGCTCAGGGCGGAACTGGAGGGCTATGAGGAGTACTGTGCCCGGGTGCGCTGGCGGATGATCCCCCTGATCTGGTGAAGGGAGGATTTTCTGCTTTACAATTTCGGAACGGGGGTTGTATAATCGCCGTAATTCGATGAAGAGAACGAGTAAGCCCACGCAGCGCCCAAGAGAGGAAGGCATCCGGTGCAAGCCTTCTGCCGCCGCAGGCTGAAGACCATCTCTGAGAGGCCCCAATCCGGCCCGGCTTGACGCCGTTAACGTCAGCAATGAAGGTGGCCGCTGCGGCGGCAATCAGGGTGGAACCGCGCGGAAAGCATTCTGCGTCCCTTGCAAATACAGCAGGGGACGTTTTTTTTGTCCCCTTGAACAGAACAGGAGTGGATGGACATGGACAAGGAAGAATACAAGGCATATTTCAGCGGCGTATACCGCCATTCCCTGGCGCACATTCTTGCCAAGGCGGTGGTTGAGATTTTCGGCAGGGACAAGGTGCAGTATGCCATCGGACCCCAGATCGCGGATGGCATGTACTATGATTTCCTTCTGCCCAGGACGGTGGTCAATGATGACTTCAAGGCCATCGAGGAGAAGATGCATGAGATCATCCGGCGCAGGGAACCCTGGACCCGTATGGAGGTGAGCCGGGATGAGGCGCTGGAGCTCTTTGCGGATCAGAAGTACAAGAAGGAGCTGATTGAGGACCTGCCGGAGGACGAGATCATCTCCATTTACCGGACCGGTGAGGACTTTGTGGACCTGTGCCGCGGACCGCACATTGAGAATTCCCAGGAGCTGATGAACGTCGCCTTCCAGATCAAGTCGGTGTCCGGTTCCTACTGGCGCGGCGACGAGCACCGTGACCAGCTGCAGCGCATCTATGTCTATGCCTTTGAAAACAAGCAGCAGCTCAAGGATTACCTGGCCCTGGTCAGGGAGGCCATGGAGCGGGACCACAAGAAGCTGGGCCCGCAGCTGGACCTGTTCATGTTCCATGAAACGGCGCCCGGCATGCCCTACTGGCTGCCCCGCGGCTGGCGGATGTACCGCACCCTCATCGAATTCTGGCGCAACATCCATGACCGCCACGGCTATCAGGAGATTTCCGCGCCGGTCATCAACAACAAGAAGCTCTGGCTGATCTCCGGACACTGGGCCCATTACCAGAACAACATGTTTATCTTCCCCGGCACCTCCTGGACGCCTGACGGGGAAGATGTCATGGCGGCCAAGCCCATGAACTGCCCCAATGCCATGCTGACCTACAAGCGCGTGGCCCACTCCTACAAGGAGCTTCCCATCCGCTACAATGAGCTGGATGTGGTGCACCGCAAGGAGAAGTCCGGACAGCTCAACGGCCTGTTCCGCGTGCAGGAATTCCGTCAGGACGATGACCATACCTTTGTGACGGAGGAGCAGATCGAGGCGGAGATCGCCGATATCATGGACATCGCCGATCAGATCTACAGCACCTTCGGCCTGACCTACAGGGCCGAGCTGTCCACTCGTCCGGATGATTTCATGGGCGACATCGAGGTCTGGAACAAGGCTGAGGCGAGCCTCAAGTCCATCCTGAACAAGAAGTACGGAGAGGGCAACTACGAGATCAACGAGGGCGACGGCGCCTTCTACGGTCCGAAGATCGACCTGCAGATGAAGGATGCCCTGGGCCGCGAGTGGCAGTGCGGCACCATCCAGCTGGACTTCCAGCTGCCGCATAACTTTGGCCTGACCTATGCGGACAGCGACGGAACCCTCAAGCAGCCGGTGGTGATCCACCGCGCCCTGTTCGGTTCCCTGGAGCGCTTTATCGGTATCCTGATTGAGAACTACAAGGGTGCGTTCCCCTTCTGGCTGTCTCCCAAGCAGGTGGGCATCGTTCCCATCCGCACCGAGCATAACAGCTACGCCATGGAGATCGAGGAGATGCTCGAGGATATGGGGATCCGGTGCGAGGCGGATTATGCGGACAAGAACATGAACGAGAAGATCAAGGCTTACAAGACCCTGAAGGATCCATACATCGTGGTGGTGGGCGACCAGGAGGTGGCCAACCGCACCGTGTCCATCACGGTCCGCGGACAGAAGCAGCAGATGCACGGCGTCCCCCTGGAGAAGTTTATGGATGCATGCCGGAAGATGAACCGGGAGCATTCCCAGGAACTGATCGGCAGCATCGAGTAACCCCGTGGGCTGATTGAAGTGCGGACGGAGCGTCCGCGCCGGACTCGGAATACTGCATGTCAGAACGGACAGCCCCGTGGCAGGGACTGTCCGTTTTCCTTTGGGCCGGGCAGTGAGAGAAGGCAGGGGATGCGCTGCCTGAAAGGGCAGGAAAAGCGGACGGAGCCGGAATCCGGCGGCGGAAGCATTTGTCATTGACAGGCCTGCAGAATCCAAGTATTCTGCAGAAGGCATGAAAGGAATTCCGGAAGGGAGGCGTGGAAAATTGGGAGCATGGAAAGCGAACAGAGGGCTGAAAATCTGCCTGCTGCTGGTTGCGGTGGCCATGTTTCTGCTTCCGGTTCCGGAGCGGGCGACAGCGCAGAGCCCTGTCCTGGTGGTGTTTTTTTCCGCGACCGGGAATACCCGGGAGGTGGCACGGAAGCTGGCCGGAGGACTTTCGGCTGACCTGTATGAGATTGTGCCGGAAGTGCGCTATTCCCGTGCTGACCTTAACTACAGCAATCCCAACAGCCGGACGGCGCTGGAAAAGGAAAACAGCAACAGCCGGCCGAATATTGCGGGGGAACTGCCGGATCTGACGGGGGTGGAAACCGTGCTGATCGGCTACCCCATCTGGTGGGAAGATGTGCCCAGAATCGTCCTGAATTTTGTGGAGAGTGTGGACCTGAGCGGACGGAAGGTGGCGGTCTTTTTCACTTCGGAGACCAGTGGCCTGGGTGACAGCATGCTGCATCTGCAGCAGCAGTCCCGCGGCGGGACCTGGCTGGGTGGAAAGCGCTTCAACGCCATTGCAACCACCGCCGAACTGACGGACTGGGCGGCTTCTCTGGGAATTCTGCCGCAGAAATGAGGGCGAAGTCACTGAAAAGCCCAGGAAAAAGCGACAAGGAAACAGTCCCTGACAGGAATGAAGACAAGGGGCTGTTCCATTGTGAATATCTGCAAAAATGAGACTCCCTCAGGAAGGGGTTCTGTCTGGATGCGGATCAGGATGCCCCTGAACTGCACCAGCGGTCAATGAACTTCCGGAAAAAGGGGAGCCGGATGTGAAATGAGGAGGAAAACAGATGAAGATTGCGATCAGATACTATACCAGGTCGGGCCATACCCGGAAACTGGCGGAAGCCATTGCAGAGGCGGTGGGCGTGCCGGCGCTTCCCATCAGTGAGCCGGTGAAGGAAAAGGTGGACATCCTGTTCCTTGGCAATTCCTACTATGCCTTCAATATTGATGCTGAGGTCAGAGACTTCATCCGCTCGCTGGACAAGTCCATGGTGGGCAGAATTGTGAACTTTGGGTCCGCTGCAATGCTGAGTTCGACATGGAAAAAGGTGAAGGTCGAAGCGGACCGCTGCGGAATTCAGATGGATGAACGCGAATTCCATTGCAAGGGAGAATTCAAAGGGTTTAACAAGGGGAGGCCCAACGAGGAGGATCTGAAGGCGGCAGCGGATTTTGCCAGAAAAATCGTGTCCTGATGGCTGGGAAGCCGGAAGATTCCCCCTGAAAGGGAACCCGAAATACAAAACGCCAAAGAGGGGCGCCTGTGCACAGGTGCCCCTCTTTGGCGTGGGAGATCAGAGAAAAGGGAGAAGCCGGGATGCCCTGCAGCCGGAATCATGGAAATCGGACAGGCCGGGGGGCTTGATCATCCAAAGCCCCGTTTATGCGAAGAAGGGCAGGGGCAGCAGGCTGATGAGAAGCGAAGGAAGGAGGTTGGCTACCGGAAGGTGCCGGTCAAAGAGCAGGTTCACGCCTACGCAGAAGATGCAGACATTGCCGACCAGGGACAGCTGGTTCAGAGATGTTTCCGAAAACAGAGGCCCTGCAATGAGGGCCACCAGCGTAAAGAATCCCTGCCAGATGAACAGGGGAATCACGGAAAAGACCGGTCCCCTTCCCATGGACGCGCTCATGGACAGGATGATAATGAAGTCCAGAATGCCCTTGGTGATCAGAAGGGAGAAGTCATGGTACAGGACATCCTGAAGGGGCCCGATAATGGCCATGGCACCGATACAGATGGTGAAGGAAGCGCTGGTAAAACCGGAAAGGAAGAGGTTGTCGGCATCGCTGTTGGACTGGTGGCGCAGCCACTGGCCGGCATGGTCGATGCGACCTTCGATATCCAGCAGCGTTCCGATCGCGCCGCCAAGGATCAGGCAGATGACCAGCAGCATGCTGCTGCCGCTTGCAAGGCTCCCGTCCTGTTGAACCTGCAGCATCCGGGACAGGGCCCCTGCGGAGCCGATGAAGAGGGTGGACAGTCCGCAGGCCTGGATGGTGACCTGACGTATCCGGGCAGGGATGAGACTTCCGGCCCGCAGACCGATGACTCCGCCAAGAAGGACCAGAAGACAGTTGATCAGGGTGCCGGTTCCGGGCATGGTGCATTCCTCCAGTTGAGATGTCGATAATCCTGTCCGAAATCCGGGGCCATGGAGCGCGCATAGACGGACCAGAAGCCGCTTTTTTCACATAGTTCCTGAAAGAGGGAATCCTCGATGCGCATGGTTGTCAGATTGCCGGAAAAATAGGATTTGTTGAGATTGGCCAGATAGGTCAGCAGAGAGGAAGAGTGTTCAGCGGAGATGAGCTGCCGCGCGGCGCTGGTTGTGATGGAGGAGCTGACGAAGAGGTTCAGGGCATAGGCCATAAAGTTCATCAGGTCCCGGCCGTCGAGCCCCTGTTCGCGGGCCCAGCGGGTGACATCCACATTGCGGGTTTCATAATGGTTTTCCTCCCGCCCGAGGGTCAGCAGACCGTACTGAAGGGGATACACACTGAGGGCGGAGGCGAGAATCTCGGGAATGCCGCCCGGGGTTCGTCTGATGTTCTGAATGTGCATGTGCCCGCCCAGAATGCACGAGACCGGAGAGGCATCCGCAAGCAGTGTGAGCTCATCGCTGTTTTTCATTTGAAAGCCCTGAGTGAAGAGGGCGTTATGTGCTAAAATGGGCTGATGTGTGACCAGGAGAACCGACAGTGCGTGCTCCCGGGCATGGTCCATCTGCTGCCGGATCCAGTTGAGGGTGGTGGATTTCAGGGCTCCGGGGGAATCCGGGGTATTGACGTCCACGAAAACAGCCAGGCGCCTGCCTGGCAGGCGCAGGGAATAGCTCAGGCTTCCGGAATCCCGGAAGAGGGCCTGACGGTAGCCAAAGTCCTCCCAGACGGAAAGAAAATCCTGCGCGGTTGCCGGAGGAATCCGGGTGATTCGGGTCCCGGAAAAGTGGGCGGCACTGGGGCAGTTCAGGTCGTGATTGCCCGGAATCACATGGACCGGAATCCCTTCACGGGTCAGGACGCCCAGCCGGCGGGCCAGGTCCCGGTGGGATTCCGGGGCGCCGTTGAAGGTCAGGTCTCCCGAAAGAATGACCAGATCCGGACGCTCCTGCCTGACCTGGCTGATAAAGGCATCGATGAGACGGGAGCTGTAGAGCATGACCTTCCCGTCAGACGGGGAAACCAGGCGGGTAAACGCGGGCCCGTTGTCGGTGATTTCCGGGGAGATGAAGTGCAGGTCCGAGGCGTGCAGAATGTGCAGTTCCTCCTGCGAAAGCGCCCGGGAGGGACGCAGAAGAAGCAGCAGAAGCAGCATCAGAAAAAGGAACGGAATCATGGCACACCTCCTTGTACAGTCAGTCGGATACATTACCATTCCTGTCAATGGATTTCAATCATAAACCCGCCGGAAGCGAAGAAAAGGAGAAGAAGAGAGCCTGGATGAGTGAGCAAAGAACGGGACGCCTGCGCAAAAGGCTGCTGCAGGTTGCGGGCATACTGACAGGTGCGGGAGTGCTGATGCTCATGCCCCTGTATTTTGAAGACGCGTTTTTCAATATCAACCGCAGCAAGGTGCATATCCTGCTGGCGGTGACTCCCTGGACGCTGGGGGCGCTGGTACTGGCACTGCTGTTGTCCGGTCAGGCTGCAGCGCGCATACGGAATACCCGGAGGGAACTTGGAATGCTGGGGGCGTTGCTGGTCTGCTGCGTTCTGGCCTGTGCCATGGCGGGGTTTGAACCGGCGGTGCTGACCGGTTCAGAGGGCAGACAGGGAGGCCTGTGGGTGATGGGTGCATCCATCCTGACCGGAATGGGACTGCTTTTGGTCCCGGAATGTGCAGGAATCTGCTGCGGGACAGCGGTGTTTTCCGGGGTGCTGGTTGCATCTCTGGGAATCCTCAACGGCATGGGACTGGATCCGCTCGGGTTTTACCGGGAAATTCAGAGCGGACAGGAAGTGGTCTTCCTGTCGACCATCGGTAACTACGATATCTATGGTGCCTATCTGCTGACCGTGCTGGGTGTGGCAGCGGGCTTTTCCCTGAGGGGGAAGCACAGGAGCCAGCGCATCCTGGGGTCGCTTGCGGCGGTGGTGATCTGCCTGGGCGCCTGCGCCTCACGGACGGACAGCGTGGTGTTGGGGCTTCAGATCCTCTTCGCTGCGGGCCTGTCCCTTTCCCGCACGCCGGAGGAGGGAAGACGGATTCTTGGACTGTGGAGTTTTTCGTGGATCTGCTTTCCCCTGACCTGGTGGATGCAGATGACGTTTTCCCCGTATCCAGTTCGTTTTTCAGGGATTTTTGGCCTGCTGGCGGAAAGCCCTGCCGGAGTTGCGGGCGCACTGCTGCTGTCGGGGCTGGCCGTATATGCCGGGAGCAGAAAGACCTGGCCGGATGGCCGACGGCGCGCGCTGGTGCTGGGGGTCGGATCGCTGTGCCTGATACTGGCAATCGCAGCGGTGATGGGGCTTGCCGCTTTTCTTCCGGATGAGGCCAGGCTGGATGCATTCCGTTTTGATGACAGCTTTGGCAGCCGAAGGGGATTCATCTGGATACGGGTGCTTCAGGCCTACCGGGATTTCCCGCCTGCAAACAAGCTGGCGGGTCAGGGCCTGGAACTGACCCGCAGACTGACGAACGCCTATACTGAGAATACCGCCGGGAGGCTGGGAGGCAGGGTGGTGTACAATGATGCCCACTGCCACTTTCTGCAGATGCTGCTGACCACGGGTGTGCTGGGGCTTGCCGCCTATGTCGGGGTCTATGTGATGTCCATCCGGGTCCTCCTGTCCGGCAAAAAGGAGAACCCGGCATGCATCTGTGCACTGCTGGCAATGGCGGGATACCTGATTGTGATGGCCATCAATGTGATGCAGCCGGTACTGACGACCACGTATTTTGCACTGCTTGGCTGCGGGTGTGCCGCAGCCCGGGGACTCCCGGGGGAATCGGGCGGAAAAGACGAACATGAAGCCCGGCTTCTGTAATCCCGTGCGTGTCTGGTTTGCCGGCGACAGGATGCAGGACTGCCGGGACCTGTCTGCCGCTGCGCTTCGTGACTCTGCAGAGAACCTGTGCCGAAGTGTACGCTGATATTCTCCTGACTGCGGATGTATCCTTTGGGCCATCTGCGGTCTGCATCGGACACCGTATCCCTATGATCCCTGCCCCTGTCAGGGCTTTCAACATTCTGATGAACTCCTTTGCCCACCCTCTTCAAAACGCGGCAGAAGCCTGAAACGGGTTCTGCCGTTTTTTTGCGTCCTTGTCCAGAAAAAAAGAGAAGGGAATGGAGGAACCGTCCGCCAAAAAACGGACTAACTGGCGGATGCTGTGAAACCGACGTACAGAGTGAACGAAGAAAAATCATCAATATTGACAAATTTCACAAAATTCATGGGTAATTTCAACAAAGGGGTTTACAGGAAATTTATGGGCGTGCTAGAATTTATGCATGAAATTAAAGAAAAAATCTATCCTTTTGTAGGACAAATTCAAATTGTATGGTTGTGCAGAATGACGATATACAATTGAAGCGGGATTGACCGGATGGAATCCGGGAGGAATAGATACTCGTCGATGAGGGGAGGTCATGGAAATGCCCACAAAGGTCACCCTGCGCATGCTGCGGAGGATGAAGGGGCTGACGCAGAAGCAGCTTGCGGAGGAGCTGGGTGTCAGCCTGAATGAAATATCTAAAGTGGAAAATGGAAAGATATACAGAAGCCGGTTGTTGGCCGAGAGGGTGAAGAAGGTCTATGGAGTGGAACTGGACCAGCCCGACGGAATTAATGATCTCAGACCGATTCGCGCATGAACCAGAAAAAGCCTTCAGCTGTCACGCTGAAGGCTTTTTCTTACGGTCGGGAACGGGTTTGTGCTTTTCATCCGGCATTGTCCTGAAGTATACTCTGCAGAAACACAGAGGATACGGAAAGGAGTAAAGACGAGAATGAATCTGACACTTGAACGGGCGAAGGAAATCAATGCGACCATGGTCACGCAGGAGCATCTGCTCCTGCATGCACTTAATGTCAGTTATGCCATGGGCGCCATGGCGGCGCACTTTGGCGAAGACGTGGAGCACTGGCAGGCAGTCGGGCTGCTGCATGACTATGATTATGAGAAATATCCGGAGGAACATTTGCGCCATACGGAAAAGCCGCTGCTTGAGGCAGGGGTCTCAGAGGAGGATGTCCGTGCAATCATGAGTCATGGATATGGCATCTGCACAGATGTGGAACCGAAAAGCAACATGGAAAAATCCCTGTTTGCCGTGGATGAGCTGACGGGCATCATTCAGGCCTGCGCGCGCATGCGGCCCAACGGAATCCAGGACCTGGAAGTGAAGAGCTTCATGAAGAAATACAAGGACAAGCGTTTTGCAGCCAAATGTGACCGTGAACTGATCCGTCAGGGATGTGAGATGCTTGGCTTGGAGGTCCGGGAAGTCGCAGAAATCTGCATTGAAGGGATGAAACCTCACGCTGCGGAGCTTCAGCTGGAGGGAACAGAGGGACATCAATAAAGCACATCCTCTGCCAGGCCCCCTCCGGCGCTTTCCTGCTTTATGCGGGAAAGTGCCGGAGGGGACTTGCATGATGCAGGATGGCGGTTTACCGTTATTGTTGTGCAGATGCTTTTTGAGACGCCTGATGGCCCGTTTTTCGATCCGCTTCGGCAATTCTCAAACCGGCAGGCAGGTTTGAAATCTCCAGTGGCACGGATGTCCTTTTTCATGATCGTGACCGATATGGGTCCACAGGAAAAGCAGGAAGACCCGATGATGATCAGGTCTTGACCAAATCCGAAGGGGTGTTGGCCAGACTCCTTGAGCATCTTCAGGTCTTCCTGCCGGTGATCGGAAGAAAGAACAGGGATGAAGGAACGTTCATCGTCCCTTCATCCTGCTGCAATATGTTATTGGGGATCGATCACTTCCCAGTGGCCGGTTTTGTTGGATCCGATCCGAACAAGCAGGCCTTTCTCCCTCAGGGCACGGATTGAATTGTCGATGGTGGTTTTGCTCCGGTTCAGCTTGGAGACCAGCAGGGGTTTTGTCATGCGGGGATTCTCACGCAGGGCTGCAAGAACTTCCGCCTGCGTTGCTGTCAGGCCAGAGGGGGCATCTTCCTTGTCGCCGTCCGGGCTGTCACTCTGCTGATCTTCAAACTGCTCATCGGAGCTGTCTTCCGGTGCAGCGGCAGGCTCTTCAGTCGCGTCATCACCTGATGCATCGTTGGACTGCTCAACGAGGTGATCGTCCGATGTGTCGGAAGACTCCTCAACGGGGTGATCGTCCGGTGTATCGGAAGATTCCTCAACAGGGTGATCGACCGATGTATCGGCCGGCTGCGGTGCAGGGGTCTCCTCAGATGCATCGGCAGACACCTCGACTGGCTTGGGCTCAGGTTTGTTATCCGTCACAGCGGTCAGATCTTTTTCTCTGCCTGAATCGGACTGGGAATCGGGCTTCTGCATGGGCTCGGCTTTGGAATTCAGAGGCGCAACAACCTGTTGAACCTCCGCTTTGCTCTGAACAGGCTGGGAAAGATGATCCGGTGATGACTGGTTCGTCACCGTATGCTTCGAGGCATCTTTTTTACCGCCATGATTCGAAACAACAGGTGTCTTCTTTGTTTCCTGAGAACTGTTCGGGACACCCCAGAAGTATTGTGCCATCCTCGGACCTTCAAAAGCCGCCGCACCGAACAGAAGACCCAGCGGGGCGCTCATCATATTGACGCTGAATCTGAACCAGTCGCGCCTGATCCTATAGTCCTGATATGCACCCATCCAGAGAATAGGTTCCAGATAAGACAATGCTTTTCACCTCCAAATAATCAAATTCCAGATGCGTCGTTCCATGATTGGGTGATGATGATTGAAGCCTCCCGTGTTTCGGCAGACGATAACTCTCTGCGGTCAAAGCCTGCTGCAGGATGCTTTTCCATGAGACTGACCGCAGGATCATCATTATCTGCCGCCTTCTTTGAAACGAACATCGGAACAGGAACACAAGCGGGTGCAATTGTGCAGGGCTGCTCAGTCCCGGAGTTGTCCTCCGCCCCGTTTTCAAAGAATTTGTGGCTTCAATGTCATTACATGTGTGATACGTATTTGCGGGATCAGGCATTTTTCATCCACCCCGAACGCTCCTGTGTCACCCTCGGCTTTTTTCACAAGGACCAGAAATGAGGGGGAGTTCAGTCATTCAATGAACGGCCGGAGACGCTCCGGGCGGGATGATATCGCCTGGCTGCTGAATACCCTATCACCCATATGATACATGACAGCGAAAAAGAAGGCAATCATTTTGCAGATGACTTCTGCAATTTTCTGCGCCAGGTGATAATGCGCACAGTTATCCGGTACTGTAGTGGATATTCAAAGTCGACACGAACATGAAGCAAAGGAAATGCCTCGCCATCAGTTTGAAAGGCCGCTCCAAATCGGATAATAACGCCAAAGAGGTACGAAATGATCTACGATAACATCTCCCGTGCCATATTTATCGACCGGCCGAACCGCTTTGTCGCCCATGTTGACATTGACGGAGCTGTCGAAACCGTTCATGTGAAGAACACGGGCCGCTGCAAGGAAATCCTTCTTCCCGGGGCGGAGGTGTGGGTGACAGCATCGGCAAATCTGTCAAGAAAAACGCGGTATGACCTGGTTGCTGCGCGAAAGGACAGCGGCCTTTTGATCAACATCGACAGCCAGGCACCGAACAAAGTCGTATATGAGTGGCTGATCAAACAGGATTATGATGAGATTGTGCCGGAATATGTCTTCGGAAAATCCAGAATCGATTTCTGTCTGGAGAAGGACGGACGGCGTATCCTGATGGAGGTCAAGGGCTGTACTCTGGAAATCGACGGCAAGGGGTATTTCCCGGATGCGCCGACAGAGCGCGGCGTGAAGCACATCCGGGAACTGATCAAAGCCCGGGAAAGCGGATACCGCGGCATTCTCGCTTTTGTAATCCAGATGGATGGTGTCAAAGAAGTTGCGGCCAACGTACAGACCCATCCGGAATTCGGTGAAGCGCTGAAAGAGGCGGAAGATGCCGGGGTGCAGGTGCTGTTTCTGCCGTGTCATGTGGAGCCGAACACGCTTGAAATCCTGCCGGGAATCAGGGCACCCGAATGATCCGTACGGGTGCATTCTGTCATTCGGCGGCGGATGTGCAGCCAAGGGACAGGTCCATGAACGGGTCGGGCTGAAACTCATGATGAGCGGAAAACGCCTTGAAAACGTGCTCTGGAGCGTGACCCGAAGCAGCTCGGCAGATGACGGAGCCGCAACACATGCAGGGCATGATGTTCTGCATTGCCTGAATGAGGAGACCGAAAAGGCCGGTTTCCATGGGCGCAAAGGCAAAGAATGGAAGCTTCGGCGATGCCGCGAATCGCTCAAGGAATAAACTGAAGAGCAGAGAACCTGAGAGGCAGTCAATGCCTGACTCAGGTTCTCTGCTGCTTTCGAAGGGACAGGCTTCAGATCACGGGTATCCGGCATGACTGCGGGGATCCGGCTGCAGTCACCGGCGAGGGCTTATGGTCAAATGAAGCAGAATCAACCATATGGGCAGGATGACCGCTTCCTGCGGACAGGTGGATCGATGAAAAAAGGGAAGTGCACGAGGCACTTCCCGAAGGAACATGGGAATTATTTGGCGTAAGCGGCAGCGGTTTCACCGGCAATGTGACCAAAGACGGTAAAGTCGCACACTGCATTGCCGCCCAGACGGTTGGCACCATGCACGCCGCCGGTGACCTCACCTGCAGCAAAGAGACCCGGAATCACCTTGCCCTCCGTGTTGAGAACGGCGGTAGAGGGATCGATGGCCAGACCACCCATGGTGTGGTGGATGCCGGCAGTGACCTTGACGGCATAGTAGGGAGCGGTATTGAGAGGATTGGCGAAGGAGGTACGTCCAAAGTCCGGATCGCTCTTGGCTTCCACCTTGCTGTTCCAGTCATTCATGGTCTGTGCAAAGGTGGCGGGATCAAGGGCAAGCTCGGCGGCCAGTTCTTCATAGGTATCTCCGGTGAAAGTGAAGCCGCGGGTGATATAGCCCTGGATGACGGCGCTGGCGTCCACCATGGCCTGGTCCACAATCAGCCAGCTGAAGGAGCCGGTCTGGGCAATTTCAGCAGCGGAGACCACATCGCGGGTACCCACTTCATCGATGAAACGCTTGCCTTCGGCATTGACAAGGATAGCGCCGTCGCCGCGCAGGCCTTCGGTGATCAGGGCAGCGGTGTCAGCCTGTACTGTGGGATGAATCTGGATCTGCTCAAGGTCCACAGTGGCGGCGCCGACAGCCTTGGCCATCTCGATGCCCTGGCCCTGCGCACCTGCGGAGTTGGTGGTCATGAAGCCCTCGAGGGCAGGATTGTAAGCCGCAACCATTTCCAGATTGGCGCCGAATCCGCCGGTGGCGAGGATAACGGCCTTGGCATTGACGGTCACGGATTCGCCGGTGGCACCGGTGGCCTTGATGCCGGTGGCGGCGCCGTCGGTCATGATGATCTCTGTGGCGGTGGTGTCCAGCACAAGGGTGATGTTGTCGCGGGCCTTGACGGCGGTCTCAAGACGGGGAATCATGTAGGCGCCCACGGAGACGGTCTTGCCCTCGTCATTGAGGGGACGGTGGATGCGCTTGACGGATGCGCCGCCGAAGCTGCCCACGCTGGTGAGATGGATGTCCACGGTCTTCAGCCATTCGATGGCCGGAGCGGAGCCTTCGCACAGGGCCTTGACCAGTGCAAAGTTGTTGATGCCCTTGCCGCCGACCATGGTGTCCAGTTCCATGAGCTCAACGGAATCAAAGTAGCCTTCCGGCTTGGCCTGGTAGGCGGCCCACTGTTCGGAGACGGTCTTGCCCAGATCCTGGATGACGGTGTTGTCCGCGTAGGTTCCCAGACCTGCAAGGGTCTTTTCAACACCGGCTTCCTCGCCGAACTTGTTCTCATCCTGGAACGGGGTCTTGGCTGCATTCATGCCGCCGGTGGCCTTGACGGAGTTGCCGCCGACCAGGGGTTGGCTTTCGATCAGGATGACTTTCTTTCCTGCATCTGCGGCTGTGATGGCGGCAACCATTCCGGCACCGCCGGCGCCGACGATAACCACATCCGCTTCAAGGGTCTGGTCTTCGCCCTTCTTGGCTTCCGCCTTGGCCTGGTAGTTGGCGGGATCCAGTCCGGCAGCCTCGAGGGCTTTTCCGGCGGCCTCAATCAGGGCATTGGAGGTGATGGTGGCGGTGGCGATGGTGTCGACGGCCAGGGTGTTGCCGCTTGCCATCTCAGCAGGAAGCTTTTCAACAGCGACGCTGCCGATGCCGGGGGTTTCATTCTGAGTCGTAACTTTGACCTCGGTAATGACATCGTTGTCCAGGGTGACCTCGACAACCACGTCGCCACCGATGGAACTGACAGCAGTTCCTTCAAAAGT
>CACYCQ010000380.1:0-20625 GCA_902772995.1 uncultured Eubacteriales bacterium | reverse complement strand
CAAAAGCACGAAGCTTTTCCCGGTTTTCGGAGCCGGTCATCGTTTTGATTGCTTCCGTGAGATCGACAGCAGGCTATTTGACGGCTTCAGAAACGATTTCACTGATGACATCGGAAGGATGCAAAGAGGTCTCATGCGCCAGCAGAAGGCCTAGCCCAGGCTCTTTTCCTTCCGGCCCGAAAAGGCACAGCAGCGTATTGAAAAATGAACAGCCGGACCTTCTCCTGCGGCGCTGTGGCTTCATCCTTCAGCGTGTCAAAGGGAGAATCCTGAAAGGCTTCCCGTGCCCAAAGGCGGATAACCTCCAGGTACATGCCTTCCTTATCGCCAAAGTGGTCATCGATCAGCGCCTGACTGCCCCCCGGCTTTCTGTGCGATCATTCGGACGGTGATATCATAACAGCCTTGCTCCAGGAAGAGATCAGCAGCATTTGTCAGAATCGTTTCTTTTGTCCCCGCCAGGCTCTTTGTTTTTGCCAGAAGTCACATCGTTCTTTCCTGAAAAGTATATCATACGGGCGGGAGGAAGTGTACATGGATCATTCCGCCCCAATTGTTTTAATAGTTTGTTTTAAACGATGAAAAACAGTGTATTTACATAGTAATATGGACATGGATAACTCAGTGGTTTTCAGGATAAGACCATGCCCTTTTGCTGATGTGCATGAAGCCCGGCAAATCGTTCCACGACGTATTTTTCTCCTGAACTGAATGAAGTGCACCTTGAATAATTGTACAACTGATTAATAAAATTTATAGGTTTATTTGCCAAATTCCATACGCCGAAATCCGACATTGTGAAACAGCCTGAAAAGAAGTAGAATGAATCATCCTCCGGAAAGCGGGTCATGCGCGGGCAGCCCCGGATGAAGCCGGCGGAGTCAGTTGAGAAAGGAAATAGGTAAATGAAAAAACGAGGACTCCTTAGTGGGGAGGAGAAACTGTTCAGAAAGCGGCTTTTTTGGAGGAAGCTGCTGCTGCATGCCGTTCTGCTGATCGCCTTTGTGGTGGTGCTGATCAGTTCTGTCAGTATCTTTAAGGAAAACAACAACAAGCGCCTGCGGCCGCAGGTCAACCGGGCCGTCATCCAGGTGTCCAAGATCCTCCCGCAGCTGGAAAACAACGACAAGGCGCTGCGCAGGGCCTTCGGGCAGGTGGTGGAGAGCTGGCAGGAGCTGCTCAACAAGGACGAACTCTTTGCGGATGAAACCCTCTCCCTGTCCACCGAAGAGGTGGTGGATGAAGTGGTCAAGGAGACCTTCTCCTGGATGGACAGGGTCACCAAGCTGCAGGTGGGCCGTGAAGGATTCATGGTGGTGGTCTCAAAGGAGACCAACCGCATCCTTGCCCATCCCAACGAAGCCTACGTGGGACGGGAATTCTTTGCGGTGGAGGACATGCCCACGGACGAGGTGGTGTCCATCAATCAGATCATGCCCTGGACGAAGCCGGAAAACCTGGACCTGGAGTTCAGATTCATTGAACCCTACAAGTTCGCGAGCAGGAACGTAAGCAGCATTGCCGATATCGTCAACTATTACAGGATGATGCTCTACGGCTGCGTGCTGGATTACAGGGATACCTACATCATCTGCGGCATCCCGCTCTCGGAGCAGATTTCCTACATCTTCACCAATGCGCTGATCTTCAGCATCTGTTTCCTGATCATCATGTGGCTGCTGGTCAAGTGGATCTGCCTGGTGGTCGCCACCGGGCGGGAAACGCCCAAATCCCTGAGCTCCAGGCTGGTGTCCTATTCCGTCCTCGCCTGCGTGGTGCTCTTCGGGATCTCCCTGTATTCCCAGATCCTCTCTGGGGTGACCAATGATCTCAAGACCATGGACCGGCATGCGGATGTGGCGGTGGAAACGCTCAACACGTACCAGGAACAGCGTAATAAGCTCAACAGCCTGCTGGACGAGTTCTACATGGTCCAGGGCAAGTTTGCGGCCCGGGTCGTTCACCTCAAGGGCAGGGAGAACATGACGCGCGAGGACATGCAGCATTATGCGGATGTGCTCAATGTCAAGTACATCTATGTGTTTGACCAGCAGGGAAAGGTGGTCGTCACCAATTCCCCCTATGACCATTATTCCCTCAGCTCCAACTCCAAGGAACCGTCCTCCCAGTTCCGCCTTCTCCTGGAGGGCGTGCCGTACCTCGTGCAGGAGCCGGTCCTCGATGAAAAATACGGGGAAAAGCTCCAGTATGTGGGGGTGAGCACCCGCAACCGGGAGGACCTGTGCGACGGCTTTGTCATGATCGCCATTGACCCGTCCCTCAGAGAGGAACTGATCGCGCCCCTCAGCGTGGATACGGTGCTCTCCAACCTGACCATCGGCCTGCCGGAATACGCCATCGCCGTGGACAAGAAGACGATGGAGATCGCCGGAACCACGGGCCTGGGATACAAGGGCGACCCGGTTGAGACCATGGGGATCACCCGTCAGGAGCTCACCGACAATTTCAACGGTTACCTCAATATCCGCGGGACGGTGTACTATGCCGGTGTCAGCGAATCCCAGGACCTGTTCCTGGTGCCCATCGTCCGCCGCTCCGGCATCGGGGACTGCTTCCGGCTCGCGGTGGTTCTGACCCTGTATGCCGTGGGCACGTCGCTTCTTTTGAGTCTGCTGACCCTGTTCAGGTACCGCAGGGATGTGCTTGAGGGCATGCCGCGGGGGAAGGCGGAGGCAAAGGTACTCGGTCCCGAGGAGGAGATGGACGCGGAAGCGCGCGGCCTGTTCTCCGGATTTTCCAGGATTCTCCATACCCGGCAGAAAGAAGGCTTTGAGGAGCGCTGGCACATGAGTCGCATTCCCAAGGCGGAGATGACCCCGGAGCAGCGCATCGGACGGATCATCTACAAGCTGCTGCTGCTGTTCTGCCTGTTTATCCTTCTTCCCACGCTCTATGCCAGCCTGAATCCCGTCAACCGAAACATCCAGCCAAGCAACCTGGTCTACGTGATCTCCGGCAACTGGCAGAAGGGCGTGAACATCTTCGCCTTCACCTCCTGCATTTTCCTGCTGTGCGCCATGTACGTGGCGGTGGTGCTGATCGACCGCATCCTCTATTATGTGGCCCGGGCCTCCGACACGCGGGTGGAGACGATCTGCCTGCTTCTGAGGAACGCCCTCAAGTATATCTGCGTGGTGATCTTCGTGTACTTCGGCCTGTCCCGTTTCGGCGTGGATACCCAGACGCTGCTGGCCTCGGCAGGCATTCTCTCCCTGATGATCAGCTTCGGCGCGAAGGACCTGGTCAGTGACATTATCGCGGGCTTTTTCACCATCTTCGAGGGCAGCTACAAGGTCGGCGACTTCGTGACCGTGGGCAGCTGGTTCGGAACCGTGGTGGAGATCGGCCTGCGGACCACCAAGGTGCGGTTCTTCTCGGAAACCAAGATCTTCAACAACTCCTCCATGCGGGACATCATCAACTCCGACGGCGAGGTGGCCCGTATGGTCCTGAAGATGCCCATTTCCTATGACGCGGACCTGATCGAGGTGGAAAAGATCCTGCGCGAGGAGCTGCCATCCATGATGGATGCGATTCCTGGACTGGTGAAGGCGCCGGTGTATGAGGGCGTTGAATCCTTTGAGGACAGCAGCGTGCTGCTGCGCATCACCATCTTTACCCAGTTTGGCCTGCGCTACAGAGCGCTGCGGGAGCTGAACCGCCAGATGAAGCTGGTCTTTGACCGCAGGGGCATCGAGATTCCCTTCAATCAGATTGTGGTCCATGAGGCGAAGGATGACGACGCCGTCAGCCGGATCAGGGACGGGAAGAGGTCCCTGTCCGGGGAGAAACCGGACGGAAAGCCGGATGCCGGCGGCAGATAACCCCCCGGGAACCTGCCGCCCGGTTCTCCGGGCGGAAGAAAGGAAGGAACAGCCGTGAGGATTGTGGTCATTGGCGCGGGAGCCATGGGCTCCCTTTTCGGCGGCTACCTGAGCCGCTTCCATGAGGTGACGCTGGTCGGAACCCGGGAGGCGCACATGGAGAAGATCAGGAGGGACGGCGTGCACATCACCGAGGCGGACGGCAGGACGCTGTGCTTCAGGCCGGATGCCCGGGTCAGCACCGAGGGAATGGCGGCCGCGGACCTGGTCCTGGTCCAGGTCAAGGCGCCTTCCACTGCCGCGGCGCTTGAGGCCCACAAGGGGGTCATCGACGGGCACACCCTTGTGCTGACGCTGCAAAACGGCATGGGGCACGAGGAGGTCCTGGGGCGCTACGCAAAAGAAGAACAGATCGTCATCGGGACCTCAAAGCACAACTGTTCCGTCATGGAACCGGGCTGCATCCGCCACGGCGGGTCCGGGATGACCTATATCGGGGGCATCTCGGGGGATGCGCAAAGGGTGCAGCGCCTCGCCGATGCGCTGACGCAGTGCGGACTGGAGTGCGAATGGTGTCCGGATGTCCGGCGCCTCATCTACGAGAAACTGGTCATCAACGCGTCCTCCAGCGTGCTTTCGGGCATCCTTCAGGTGCCTCAGGGGTTTGTCCTGTCAAATCCCCACGCCTGGACGCTGTGCAAAACCCTCATCCGGGAGACGGTGGCGGTCGCCGCCGCGCAGGGCATCCGCCTTGACCCGGAGGAAAAGGTGGAGGAGGTCAGAAAACTGCTCGAGGGCAATCCGGGCGGACTGACCAGCATTTACGCGGACCTGCGCGACGGCAGGCGGACCGAGGTCGATACGATCTCCGGCGCGGTCGTGGCGGCAGGTCGGAAACTTGCCGTTCCCACGCCCATGCAGGAGACCATGGTGGAACTGGTCCATGCCATGGAGGGAAAGGCGGACTTATGAGGCCCGGAGGACGGGCGCAACGGCCAAGGAGGGAGAAACATGGAACCTGTATATGAACTGAACGGCTACCGGGTGGTCGACCTGACCAAGACGCTGGACCCGAAGACGGAGAGCAGACGCTGCCATCTGATCCGCTACAACACCGGCGGCCCCATCCCGGACTACCATACGGCAATGGACCTGACCAGCCACCTGGGCACCCACTGCGAGTGCCCGTACCATCATTTTGACAACGGCAAATCCGTGGGAGAGCTGCCCCTGACCGCTTTCATGGGGCGCGGCATCTACGTGATCCTGGAGGACGCGGCGCCCAACAGCTATATCACGCCGGAGATGCTGGACAGGGCCTGCGGGGACTGGGTCAGGCCGGGGGACATCGTGATTCTGGACAGCCCGTACCGGCTCGCGCCCTTTACGCCCGATACGAACACGGAAAAGGACCGGCGCCTGTTTGTCAACGGGGACACCGCCCGGTGGATGCGCAGCCACGGGGTGAAGTGCGTCGGCTTCGGGGACGGCGTGTCCATCGAGAACCGCAATGAGGACGTGAAACCCTTCCATGACATCTGCATGGAGGCGGACATCACCTTCCTTGAGGTGCTCAAAAACCTGGAGCATCTCAGAAGCGACACCTTCTTCATGTCCTACAGCGCGCTGCCGATCCTTGGACTGGATTCCTGCCCGGTCAGGGCCTACGCCATCGAGGGCCTGCCGGGATTCACCCGCTGAGCACCGCACTGCCGGAAAAACCGACGACCGTACGCATCCAGCCAGGCGGAAGGGGGCACATGCCCCGCTTTCCCGCCTGGCTGGATGTTTTTTGTCCCGCGGGCACCCCGGAGGAGGAATATGCCCGGGAGTCTCAGCGGGCAGATGCGGGGTGGCGCCAGGCGTTCTTTAGACTTTCTTAACGCATCCGGGGCATCGTTAACGCCGGCCTTATTCTTCCTGCCGTATACTTGACGCAGACAGGAAAGGGGGAAGCGGGCGTGTATCATGGAAAGCGGCTGAACCTGACGACGTTTCAGGTGATCGTGCTGGGATTTTTCGCGCTGATTGCGGTCGGGACGCTGGTCCTGATGCTGCCGGTGTCCAGCATACGGCCGGGCAGCGCGGGCTTTGGAGACTGCCTGTTCACCGCGGTGTCCGCGGTGTGCGTCACGGGACTGGTGGTCACGGATACCGCGACCAGCTGGACGACGGCCGGGCAGGCTGTGATTCTGGTCCTCATTCAGATCGGGGGGCTGGGCGTCGTGACGGCGGCGGTGTGCCTGGCCTTTGTCTCACGGCGCAAAATCGGCCTGATGCAGCGCAGTGTCCTGCAGGAAGCGATTTCGGCGCACCAGGTCGGGGGCATCGTCCCTCTGACGCGGTTCATTGTCCGCACCGCCCTCGGGATCGAGGCGGCCGGAGCGGCGGTGATGCTGCCCGTGTTCGTCCGGGAATTCGGCTGGCGCCGGGGGGCCTGGGCGGCGGTGTTCCATGCCGTTTCCGCCTTCTGCAACGCGGGCTTTGACCTGACGGGCGTGCGCGGCCGCTTCTCCTCCATGACGGGATACGCGGGAAGCATCCCTGTGAATGCCGCGCTGATGCTGCTGATCACGCTGGGCGGCATCGGCTTTATCGTCTGGGAGGATGTCTCAAGGCACGGCCTCCACTGGAAGCGTTACCATCTGCAGAGCAGGATCGTGCTGATCACCTCCGCCGTGCTGGTGGCGGTTCCCTTTGTCTGGCTGCTGTGCTTTGAAACGAAGGAGATGCCGGCGGATGAGCGGGTGCTGTGTTCCCTGTTCCAGTCGGTGACGCTGCGCACGGCAGGCTTCAACACGATGGACCTTGGAAAAATCAGCGCGGGCGGGCAGGTGCTGATGATCCTGTGGATGCTCATCGGCGGCTCGCCCGGGTCTACGGCGGGGGGCATGAAGACCACCACGGCGGCGGTGCTGCTGCTGACGACCCTGGCGGTGTTCCGCAGGAAGGAGGACACCACGTGCTTCGGCCGGCGCATCGGAGAGGATGCAGTGCGAAGCGCCGCGGGCATCCTGCTTCTGTATGGCTTTCTGTTCCTGGCAGGGGGCATGTCCATCAGCACACTGGAGCACCTGCCCCTTGGCGCCTGCCTGTTTGAGACAGCCTCCGCCCTGGGAACGGTGGGGCTGAGCCTGGGGATCACCGGAGAACTTGGGCAGGTGTCCCGGGGAATCCTGATCCTGCTGATGTTCCTGGGCAGGGTGGGAGGACTGACGCTCATCTATGCGGCACAGAGGGTGAGGCCCTCGCAGCGGGGCATGCTCCCGATGGAAAAAATCATGGTCGGTTAAGGAGGGGAAAGAGATGAAATCCATTTTGCTGATCGGACTGGGACGGTTTGGCAAGTGCGTTGCCGAAAAGCTGAACGAGCTGCACCATCAGGTGATGGCCGTGGACAAACTCGAGGAGCGGGTCAACGAGGTGCTGCCCATCGTGACGGGGGCGCAGATCGGGGATTCCACCAACCGGAGCTTCCTTCAAAGCCTGGGCGTTGAAACCTACGACGTCTGCTTTGTGACCATCGGGGACGATTTCCAGAGCTCGCTGGAGACCACATCCCTGCTCAAGGACCTGGGCGCCCGCAAGGTGGTGGCCAGGGCCTCCAGGGAGATCCACAAACAGTTCCTGCTGCGCAACGGCGCGGACGAGGTCGTCTACCCAGAGGAGCAGCTGGCGGCGTGGACGGCCATCCGCTATACCACGGACCACGTGAAGGACTATCTCGCTCTGGACAGCGAATACGTCGTGTGCGACCTGTCCGTGCCCCAGGAGTGGGCCGGCAGGACGGTGGGGGGACTTGAGGTCCGCAGAAAGCACAGCCTCAACATCCTGGCGGTGCGGATGAAGGGCAAACCCAGCAGGGCGGTGAGCAGCGACACCCTCCTTGAAAAAGACGAGACGATTCTTGTCATGGGAAAGTGGAAGGATATCCAGAAATGCTTTAAAATATAGCTGACGGAAGGGGGACGGGAGGATGAACGGCAGAACGGGTCAGGACACGGCGGACAGGCATATCCTCATCTGCCTGTCCTCCTCCACATCCAATGCCCGGGTGATCCATGCGGGCGCGAAGATCGCCTCGGCCTTTCAGGGAACGCTGACCGCGCTGTTTGTGGAAACCCCGGCCAGTTCCCTCATGTCGGACGACGACAAAAAGCGACTGCGCAGCAACATGAACCTGGCGGAGAAGCTGGGGGCCAGGCTGGACACCGTGACGGGGGATGACGTGCCCTACCAGATCGCGCAATACGCGCGGATTTCGGATATCTCCTGCGTGGTGATCGGGCAGACCTCCGGGTCCCCCGGGCTGTTCCGGCGGCGCAAATCGCTGACGGACCGGCTGGTCGCCTACGCGCCGGACCTTGACTACTACATCATCCCCGATCACGGCACGACGGCCTACGTGGCGCGCAGGCCGTCCGGGTTTGACCGCAGGCGGGTGCTGCTGGACGTGACAGTGTTCCTCGCCTCGCTGGGAATCTGTACGGCCATCGGCTTTCTGTTTTCCCACCTGGGGTTTACGGATGCCAACATCATCATGGTGTACCTGCTGGGACTGCTGGCCGTCTCCGTGGGCACCAGCCACCGGGCCTACAGCATGGTCTGGGCGGTGGTGAGCGTGCTGCTGTTTGACCTGCTGTTCACCACGCCGCGCCTGACGTTTGTCGCCTACGAGACCGGCTATCCCGTGACATTCGTGGTGATGCTCGCCGCCGCCTTCATCATCAGCACCCTGGCCATCCGCCTCAAGCAGAACGCCGGCCAGGCGGCGAAGGCGGCCAGAAGGATGAGCGTGGTGCTGGAGACGGACCGCCTTCTGGCAAAGGCCAAGACGGAGGGGGAAATCCGAAACGTCCTGGCCCACCAGCTCACGCAGCTGCTCCGGCGGAGCCTGGTCATCTATCCGGCGGCGGACGACCGCCTGGGGGATCCCGTCTTTGTCCCGGCGGCGGAGGATACCGTCCCCTACCACACCGAGGAGGAAAAGAAGGCGGCGGTCCTGGCCTTTACGCGGAACAAGCGGTCCGGGGCCACCACGGATGTGGCGCCCGAGGCGGATTACCTGTATTACAGCATGCGGGTGCGGGAGCATGCCTACGGGGTGGTCGGGGTGGCCGTCCACGGGTCCCCCCTGGACGCCTCCGAGCAGAGCGTGCTGGCGTCGGTGGTGGGGGAATGCTCCCTGGCGCTGGAGAATGCCAGGAACGCCCGGGAAAAAGAGGAAACCATGGTCCTGGCGGAGAACGAACGGCTGCGGGCGAACCTGCTCCGGGCCGTTTCCCATGACCTGCGCACGCCGCTGACCTCCATCATGGGCAATGCCGACAACCTGCTCTCCTGCGGGGAGAGCCTGGATGCGCAGACCCGGAGGCAGCTGTATACGGACATCTATGACGATGCCCAGTGGCTGACGGGCATGGTGGAAAACCTGCTGTCGGCCAGCCGCATGAAGGAGGACCGGCTGAACCTGAACATGAACACGGAGCTGATGAGCGACATGGTCGACGAGGCGCTGGGGCACATGGGAAGGCGGCTGGAGGGCTTCCGGGTGGAAATGGAGAAACCGGACACCCTCCTGTTTGTCAGGGCGGATGCCCGGCTGATCGTGCAGGTCGTGATCAACCTGCTGGACAACGCGTCGAAATACGCGCCGGCGGGCTCCCGGATTGACATCGGCCTGAGGGGGACCCGGGAGAGCGTGACCGTGCGCATCGCCGATGAAGGGCCGGGGATCCCGGAGGACCAGAAGGCCCACATTTTTGACCTGTTCTTCACCAGCGGGAACCCCACGGGGGACAGCCGGCGGGGGCTGGGCATCGGGCTTTCCCTGTGCCAGTCCATCCTCCGGGCCCACGGGGGAACCATCTCGGTATCGGACCGCCAGCCGCATGGCGCGGTCTTTGAATTTAGCCTGCCCAGGCTGGAGGTGAACGTGAATGAACAAGCCGCTCATTCTGATTGTGGAGGATGATGCGCCCATCCGCAACCTGATCTGCGTCACGCTGGAGGCGCACGGGTACCGGCAGCTCATCGCCCCCGATGCGGGAACCGCCATTCTGGAGGCCGCGTCCCACAATCCGGAGATCATGCTGCTGGACCTGGGGCTGCCGGACATGGACGGGGTGGAGGTGATCCGGAAGGTCCGCTCCTGGTCTGACATGCCCGTCATCGTCATCAGCGCCAGAAGCGATGATGCGGACAAGATTGAGGCCCTGGACGCGGGCGCGGATGACTACCTGACCAAGCCGTTTTCGGTGGATGAGCTGCTGGCGAGGCTGCGGGTCACCCTGCGCCGCCTCACAAAGATGCAGGGCGACGGTCCGGACATGTCGGTCATGACCAACGGGGACCTGAAGATCGATTTTGCCGCCGGCTGCGCGTACCTGGCAGGGGAGGAGCTGCACCTGACCCCGATCGAGTACCGGCTTTTGTGCCTGCTGGCCAGAAACTGCGGCAAGGTGCTGACCCACAAATACATCACCCAGCAGGTCTGGGGTGCGGCATGGGAGAACAATGTGGCGTCGCTGCGGGTGTTCATGGCCACGCTGCGCAAAAAGCTGGACACCTCCGCGGGGGAAACGCCCTATATCCAGACCCGCGTGGGGATCGGGTACCGGATGGTGAAGGTAAGCGAATGATCCCGCGGCAGGAGGGCACCTGAGGGGCACGGGGAAATGCCGGGCTTCCCCGAAGGACTAAAACGTTTTAGCCTTTTGCGCCCGGCCGGAAAGCAGGAAACGGAGGAGCCGCCCTGCCAGAAGGCGCAGACCCCGGAAGAAACACAGCTGTCCCGCCCGGGCCTCATGCAGGAGGCCCGGGCGGGACAGCTTCATTTGCGGCAGGGAAGGGGAGCGCTCAGGGGGCTGCGGGCCCCGTCCTGCCGATGACGGAGTAGGTCAGACCCTGTTCCGTGCGGCAGGAGCGGTACAGGCAGACCTCCCGCACGGTCATGGAGGCCTTCGGGACCTCCACCGAGGACAGGAGGTCCTCCCGGGGCAGGACCGGCTTGCGCAAAAGGGTGATGTGGGGATTGAAGGCCTGGGGATCATGGGGGATCCCGGAGGCGGTGAGGCATTCCCGCACGCGCCTGGCCAGGGCATTCAGGGGAGCGCACTCGTCCACCCCGGCCCAGAGGACCCTTGCCCCTGGGAAAATGCCGGGACGGGAAAGGGCGATGGAAAAGGGGCGGCTGACCGGGGGCAGAACCGGGGTCACATCTTCCGGCCATTCCCCGATAAAGGCCAGGGTCAGGTGGAGATTGGACGGGGTAAGGTACCGCCCCGTGATTCCCGCCTGCCGAAGGCGGTCCTGCAGGCGGGAGAGGGCATCCCGGAAAGCGGGGGAGGGCTCCAGGGCAACAAACAGACGCATGATCCGGCCTCCTGTCCTCAAAGTCCCCTCCTGACGCTGCGGGGAGGGGCTCTTCCAGTATACCATGAAACGCCCGCCGGGGGGAAAACCGCTTGAAGGACCGCCGGCCGTCCCTGCCTGGGGGCTGCCTGTGGTTTGTGTGTTTCCGGGAAAAGAGGAGGGCGGGAGAGAGCGCGGTTTTGCGGTTGAAGATTGGAAGTGAAGGCATTACAATACCCATAGTACCGGATCTCTCCGCAAAGGAGCGCATCCGGAAGGACGGGGACGGAACCCGGACAAAGGGGAACGACAGGGTCCCGGCTTTTGTGCGCGTCCCCCGCGGGACGGGGAGGAGATGGGGACATGGAGATCACCCAAAGCTTTTATGACGGCCTGGCCCCATGCTATGACCGGCTGTTTTCCGACTGGGAGGCGGCGACGCGGGAGCAGGCGGACATCCTTTGCAGGCTGTTTTCCTCCTGCGGGATTTCCCCCGGCGCGCGGGTGCTGGACTGCGCCTGCGGGATCGGGACCCAGGCCATCGGGCTGGCCGCCCTGGGCTATGCGCTCACCGCATCCGATCTGAGCGGGGAAGCCCTCCGGCAGGCGAGGGAAAGGGCCGGGAAACGGGGCGTGAGGATCCGCTTTGAACAGGCGGACTTCCGGGTGCTCTCCCGCAGCTTTCCGGAAGAGTTTGATATCGTCATGGCCATGGACAATGCGCTGCCCCACATGCTCTGCGCCGCCGACCTTGAAACGGCGGTGCGGGAAATGGCCGGACGGGTCCGGGAGGGAGGGCTCCTTGCCGCCAGCATCCGGGATTATGACGCGCTTCTGGCGCAGCGGCCGCCGTACTCGCCGCCCTACATCCACAAAACGGACAGGGGCCGGCGGATCGCCTTCCAGACCTGGGACTGGCAGGGACGAAACTACCGCCTGATCCAGTACCTCATCGAGGATGAGGGGGCGCCGGAGGTGCGCAGGTTTGAATGCGAATACAGGGCGGTCCTCAGGGAGGAGCTGACCGCGCTGCTCCTGGATGCGGGCTGCCGCCGGGTGGACTGGAAGTTTCCGGAGGAAACCGGGTTTTACCAGCCGGTGGTCCTTGCCATGAGATGAGCACCCTGCCGGGAAATCCGGAAAAAGCCCGGGGAGCCTGACAGGGGAAGGGCTCCCGGAATCCGCAAAGCGGAAAAGGAATGCGCCAAATGGAGTGGAATCCATGAACAATGCATACGACAAAGGAGGACAACGTATGAAAAAGGTGTGGCTATTCATCCTTGTGAGCCTGCTGGCGGTTGCCCTGATGTCTGCCGGCGCGGCGGAAATGACCGGGTCCGATGACGCGGGGAGCGGACCCATGGTAGGACCGGGAGGGACCAATCCGAACTCGGAGCCGGACACGCCCATCGTGGGGCCTGGCGGGACCAATCCGAATTCGGAGCCGGACACGCCCATCGTGGGGCCTGGCGGGACCAATCCGAACTGGGAGCCGGACACGCCCATCGTGGGGCCTGGAGGGATCAATCCGAATCCCGAACCGGACACGCCCATCGTGGGGCCCGGCGGAATCTATGACCCGGGTTACATCGACAATCCCGTCATTCATGTGTACATGTACGTGAACACCTCCAACGGGAAGCACCTGAATGTCCGCCAGAGCCCGGATTCCCAGGCGGCCATCGTTGGAGCGCTCGAATATGGGGAACAGGTCCTGGTGACCGGGTATGAGCAGAACCGCACCTGGGCGAGGATCCTCTACGGCAGTGCCGACCGTGCATATGTGCTTGCCCGCTATCTGAGCTCGAACCCGCCGGGACCGCGTCCTGTTCCGACCGCGACCCCCTATGTCCCGCCGTATTATCCGCCCTACTATCCGCCCTACCAGCCCACGGCCGCGCCGTATTATCCGCCCTATCAGCCCTATTCGCCCACTGCGCCCTCTCTGGCGCAGCTGAACCAGCAGTTCAACACCATGCAGCTGACCAACGGTGCGGCAACGGTCACCATCCATCCTCCCCGTGTCGGCGGCTATGTCCCGCTGTACTGGGCGCCGGACACCCAGGCCTCCGTCATCCGCTACTGTACGGAGGGCGAAAGCTTTTCGGTGGTGGCCTATAACAGCGAATGGCTGCTGCTTCGGGACAACCAGAGCGGCATGACCGGATATGTGACCCGGTCCTCCGCATTCTGAGATGAGGTAGACCTCAAACGCATGGCGCCCGTCGTCCCCCTGAGGGGGACCAGGCCGCCGCGGGGAGGCTGCCCGGGAGGCGCATGAACAGGCTGACCGGGAGCGGAGGAGGCGGATCTTCAGCCTCCCGCCGGACATCGCAAATGGACCGCCGCAGCCGGATGCGGGGACGCACCGGGAATGCGCAGCAAAGAGCCGGACTCCGACGGAGCCCGGCTTTTTTGCACGATCGGGCAGGACCGGGAAGCTCCCGGTCTGATCCGGAAAGGAGACGACAATGAGCCTGACAATCGGGGAAATCAGGGAGGCGCGCGAGAAGATCCGGACCCACATCCTCTGCACGCCGGTGCTTCGGATGAACAGTCTGGACCGCTTTCTGGGCTGCAGGGTGTATGTCAAGGCGGAGTGCATGCAGACCACGGGCTCCTTCAAGCTCCGCGGCGTCATGAACAAGGTGCTCTCGCTCTCCGCGGAGGAACTGGAGCGGGGGCTGGTGGCCGCCTCCTCCGGGAACCATGGCATGGCCCTCGCCTATGCCGGCTGGAAGCTGGGGGTCCGGGTGACCGTGGTCCTTCCGGACACGGCGGCCAGGGTCAAGGCGGAGCGGATCCGGGCCTGGGGAGCGGAGACGGTCTGCTGTGAGGTGTCCAAGCGGTTTGAGGTGGCGGAAAGCCTCTGCCGGGAACGGGGGGCAACGCTGGTCCCGCCCTACAACGACGAGGCGGTGATGGCCGGGCAGGGGACGATGGGGCTGGAGATCGTGAGGCAGTGTCCGGAGCTTGACGTGCTGGTGGTCCCCGTCAGCGGCGGCGGGCTCCTTGGCGGCGTGGCAGCGGCGGTCAGGGGGCTTCTCCCGCGTGTCAGGATTTTCGGGGCGGAACCGGCAGCCCTTCCCCGGTACACGGAAAGCCTGCGGGCAGGAAAGCCCGTGACGGTGGAGGGCCGCAGGACCGTCGCGGACGCGCTGGTCTCCCAAAGGCCCGGGGACCTCTGTTTCCCTTGGGTGGCATCTCAGACCGACGGGGTGCTGGACGTGGGGGAGGAGGACATCCTCAGGGGGATGAAGCTGCTGCTGATGGAGGGAAAGCTGCTGTGCGAGCCTTCCTCCGCCATCGGGATCGGGGCGGCGCTTGCCGGCCTTGTGCCGGCGGGTCCCGGGGACAGGGTCTGCTTTGTCATCTCCGGGGGCAATGTGGCCCTGGAGCAGCTGCGGATGCTTGAAAAGGCCGGGTCCTGACGGGAAAGCCGGCCCTTCCTGAACGTGCCATGCGCGGGTGCAGGGGCGAATCGGGTCCCGTCAGGCGGGCAAAGCCTCCCGGCATAACCGGACGGGGCTGACGGCCGCAGACGGAAAGGGAGGGCCCTTCACGAACGGATGCTTCTTTGAAACTTCCAGATAGAAGAGTGCCCCCTGCCCGGGCAGGTCCGGGCAGGGGGCACGTGTCTGTGGGGAAAGGCACAGGAGCCATCGGGTCAGTTGGTGATCCATCCCGTATATCCGCAGCAGCTGCAGCCCGTGCCGTCACAGCATCCGCACACGACGCGCCCCGCGGTGTCCCCGGCGGAAGCGGTCCGGCTTCGGGCCCGGACCTTTGGCAGGGCCTGGGTGCACACCGGCGCGGCACTTGAAAAAAGCAGCAGCTGGAGCTCCTGGGAGGCGATGCCGGTTTCGGCGAACCCCGTCTGCCTCTGGAAGAGGGCGACCCGCTCCGCGGCCGTCCGGTTGTACACGTCCGTCAGGGACGAGCCCTGCCGGATATAGCCCAGTTCCTGAAGGCGCCTCTTGACCTGCAGCACATCCTCCCCGCGGTCCCCCTGACGGAGGATGCGGTAGTTGAGCAGGGCGGGGTCGGCATCCGGGAGAAAGGTCAGAAAGCTGCGTTTGCAGAAGCCCGTCTGCTGATGGTACACAGCCTGGCACCAGTCCCCGGATTCCCCGGTGACAAGGATACAGGTGCCGCAGGGGATCTTCTCCAGCACGCGGGAGCTGTCCTGCGCACTGCTGCGCAGGTTCAGCGCTCCTTTTTCCGTGGTGACCCTGGCCACGAGGCACGCCTGGGCGGCGGATGAACGGGCGGGCGCGCACGTCAGCAGGCAGAGCAGGCAAAGCAGCGCCGCGGCAGGGCGCCTCACGGGGCCGCCTCCCAGACGACCTGCGCGTCCACCAGGTGGAGGTACGTGTCGCCGTCCTCGTCATAGGCTTCAAGGCGGCCGGTGACCACGCACCCGGTTCCCTCCTCCGGGTAGTCCCCTGGCCAGGCGTGCTGCCCGGCCCAGACAAACTCGAGGCCCTGGGCGCAGCACGCGGTCGCGTCGGCAATGACGCAGGAATGGTAGACCACGCCCCGTTCCCTGTCCTCGTAGGGGCTGTATTCGCCGGAGATCCGGAGAATCTTTCCGAGGTAGGGCTGCGCATCGTAGAGCATGTTGCTGACCTGGGCATAGACGACGGTCCCGCTCATGAGGGTCAGGTCCAGGTCCACCTCCCGCTGCGGGCCGGACATCTCCGCGGGGGAGGTGCGGCACAGGGCGAGCAGACAGCAGACGAGCAGGGCCAAAGCGGTTTTTTTCATCTGAGGATTCCTCCCTTCACGGCGGCGATGGCCTGGCAGATCAGGAAGGCGGCGATGTCCACCGCCACGATGGTCGATCCCACCGGCGTTCCGGCGACAATGGACATCAGAATTCCGGTCAGTGCGCAGAAGACGGAAAGGATGGCGGAGCACAGGGTGACGGAGAGGAAGCTTTTGAACAGGCGCATGGCGGACATGGCGGGGAAGATGATCAGCGCTGAAATCAGCAGGGAGCCCACCAGATTCATGGCCAGCACGATGATGACCGCGATCACCACGGCGATCAGCAGATTGGTGGCCTCCACCCGAAGTCCGGATGCCCGGGCAAAATCCTCATCGAAGGTGACGGCAAAGATCCGGTTGTAAAACAGAATGAAGATGACCACCACGCCCAGGGACAGGACAACGCACAGCCCCACCTCCGCGGAGGTGAGGGTCAGGATGGAGGTGGAACCGAACAGGGTGGAGCACACGTCGCCCGACAGGTTGGAGGAGGCGGAGAACAGGTTGAGCAGAAGGTACCCGATGGCCAGCGCGCCCACGGAGATCATGGCCACGGCGGCGTCTCCCTTGATTTTTGCATTCTGGCCCGCCCGCAGGAGCAGCACCGCCGAGAGGACCGTGACCGGCATCACAAACAGCAGGTCATTCGTCAGGTTCAGGACGCCGGCGACGGACATGGCCCCGAAGGCCACATGGGAGAGCCCGTCCCCGATAAAGGAGAAGCGCCTCAGAACCAGGGTGACGCCCAGCAGCGACGAGCACAGGGCGATGAGCACCCCGACAATCAGGGCATGGCGGACAAAGGGGAACTGGAAGTACATCCGGAGGGTCTCCATCATGGCTGCCCGCCTCCTTCCGGGGCCAGAAAACGCCTGGCCAGAGGCGAGGCGAGGTAGGCTGCCCGCGTTCCGAAGAAGGGGACCCCTCCCACGTGCAGGATATGTGTGGCTTCCTGAAGCGCAGAAACGAGATCGTGGGTGACCATCAGGAGGGTGATGCCCTCCTCCCGGTTGAGGCGGCGGATCAGGGCGTACATTTCCGAGGTGACCCTGGGATCCAGTCCGGCGGCCGGTTCATCCAGCAGCAGCATCTTCCGGGAGGCACACAGGGCGCGCGCCAGCAGGACGCGCTGCTGCTGTCCGCCGGAGAGCTCCCGGTAGCACCGCGCCGCCAGGCCGCCAAGGTGCAGGTATTCCATGTTCTTTGCGGCAAGCTGTTTTTCCGCCCGGGTGTAAAAGGGGCGTTTCCCGCACCGCGCCAGGCAGCCGGAGAGGACGATTTCCCGGACGGTTGCGGGAAAATCCTTCTGCGCCGCGGTCTGCTGGGGCAGGTATCCGATCTCGGAGCGGATGAGGCCGCCGCCCAGGGAGATGGTCCCGTCAAGGGGCTTCTGCAGCCCGAGAAGGGTTTTCATCAGCGTGGATTTGCCGGAACCGTTTTCTCCGACAATGCACAGGTAGTCCCCCGGATTCACCTCGAAATGGAGCCCGGAGAGGACTGCCCGGCCATCATAGCCGAGAGTGACGTGATCACAGGTGAGAAGTGCCATGTTGTTTCCTCCGGAAGGCGCGGGGAGAAGTTGTCCCCGCGCCGGAATGTATTCAGTTCAGTGCTTCCATGAGAACCTCCAGGTTGGAGGCCATGATGTCCAGATAGGCTGCGCCGGAGCGGACGTCTGCCGCGGTGGTGCCCTGCATGGAATTGAGGGTCAGGACCTTCAGGTCCTTTTCTGATGCGGCCTGGATGACGGTTTGCGCGATCCGGTGGCGGGCCCCCTCGAGAGTCAGGACCGCCGGAAGATGCAGCTCGTCCACCTTTCCGGCGAGAAACGCGATGGTGGCAAAGCTGGCCTCGCTTTCAGCGGAGCAGCCCGAGAAGGCGGCATAGTAGGACAGGCCGTAATCCTCCACGAGATAGCGGAACGGGAACCGGTCGCCAAAGAGCAGGGTATGGTGCGCGCAGCGGGCGAGTGCATCGCTGTACTGCGCGTCCAGGGCTTCAAGCGCTTTGCAGTAGGCTGCGGCATTGCCGGTGAAGGTGTCACGCAGGGCGCCTGCCGCCCCGGACATCTTTTCGGCCAGGGCCCGGACCAGCACCTGCGCGTTGCGCAGCGAGAGCCAGATGTGCTCGTCGGCCTCTTCCTCATGCCCGTGGCCGTCCCCGTGGTCATGATCCTCGTCATGGTCTTCATCATGGTCCTCGCCATGGCCCTCGTCATGGTCGTGCTCCATGCCTTCGACCAGCTCTTCCGTCCTGACTCGGTCGCCCAGGCATTCAAGGAGGTTGACGGCAACGGGGCGGGGGCTGACAGCTTCCGCAAGCGCATCCTCCACCCAATGGTCCGATTCGCCGCCGACATAGACAAACACGTCGCAGGTGGTGACCTCAAGCAGGTCCTCGGCGGTGGGCTGGTAGCTGTGCAGGTCCACACCGCTGCCCTCGAGCAGGGTGACCTCGACGCCCTGGGCGCCTGCGGAAATCTGCCGGACCCAGTCATAGACCGGGAAAATGGTGGTGACGATGTGCAGTCCGCTTTCCTGGGCCAGTGCCCCGCAGAGGGAAGCCATGCACAGTACAGCCGCGGCGAGGGCGGCCGGAAATTTGAAGAGTTTCATCGGAAAAGTCCTCCGTATTCATGTCGGTTGGCTGAAAAAAGGGCGCAAAAAACCAGGGAGGGCCCTTCCGGGGACTCGCCTGAAGGGCAGACGGGTCCCCTGGACGGATGGGCCTCCCCGGGTCCTGATTCAGTTAATCGTTCATGCGGACCTTCCACTGCACCGGCGTGGCAGGGGCGCAAAGGGGCCCTGGCTCCTGACGGAACGCACCCGCCCGGGTGAGCGAAGGAAGGAGGAACGCCAGCAGAAGGGACAGCGCCAGTGAGCGCAGGGACCGGATGCACGATGAAACCAGACGGCACACGGGACAGTTTTCCCCGCTACAGTCATGCCCGGCCTCATGCAGGACAAGGAGGAAGGACGTGGACAGGGCCAGCAGAAGGCAGGCGCACAGCGCCAGCGCGATGAAGCGGCTCCGGCTTGTCATGTTCATGTCCCTCCTTCCGGCAGTTTATCACCTGGTCTTCCCCAGGCACCCGCTGCAGGTGCCGTAGAACACCGTTTTCCCGCTGTTGATGGCAAATCCATGCTCGCTGAGCAGATGAGACCGGAGCTGCTGCAGCTTCTCGCAGTCAAGGTGGATGAGTCTGCCGCACTCCTCGCAGATGCAGTGAAAATGCGACGCGCACCCTTCATCCTCCATATAGGCATAGCAGGCCTGTTCCCCCGGGCCCAGGACATATTTACGGACACTGCCGTCCTCGACGAACCGCTCCAGGTGCCGGTAGATGGTGGCCATGCCGATGGGATGCGGCTCTGCGGCAAAGTGGTCCCGGATCTGCGATGCGGTATGGTGGGTGCCGGGGTTCTTTTTGAGGAAAGAGAGCAGCTCCTCCTGGGCGCGTGTCCGGTACGTGGTTTTGTTGGGCATCGGGATTCCTCCAGCCATGAATCTGTTCATCGCTCCCCATTATAGGCGGGGAACAGGGCCTGTCAAGTGAAAATGAGAATCATTTTTAATTTGGACCGGGGACAGGCGGAAAAGGCGCCGTCAGGCGCGGGCCCGGGGTGCGTTTCCCTCTCCCGAAAAGCGCTTTCCTGCGGACGGGAGGGCATGAGGGGAGCGGGTCTGCCGCGAAAGCGGGCCATGGGAACCGGGCGGCACTGCGTATACGGGGGGTCCGGAAGGCGCTGAAGCGCTCACTGCAGGTGACGCTGTCCCGCGGTTTCCCCGCCCGGAAAACCGTCCCGTCTCCATCCGTCGGCTGCCCCTGACTTGCGGATCTGCCATGGTATCGTATAATACAGGACGGGAAGGACCTGCCGGAGGGGATCCCTGCGGCAGGGAGAAGGAGGCTTTGCAGGACCCGGCCTTCCGCCCCTGACTCTCCGGAGCAGCCGGATCTGAGGGGGCACGCCCGGCCCCGCCGGGGCGCGGGGAGGCCCGGGAAGCCCCGGGGAGAACCCGGCCCGGGCGGAAAGCCTGCGGCGCGGATCCTTCAGGCGGAACACTGAAATGAAGAGGATGAAGCATGAGAAAACGTGCAGACATTGAGGTCCGGATCGACCCGTCCTGCGAGGAGCCGGTGATTGTGATCCGGACGGCCAGACGGACCCGGGAAGTGGAGGCCATCATCCGCGCCATTGAGGATTCCCTGAGCGCGGAATCCCCTCCGATTCCGGGGCAGCGCGGGGGCGCGACATATCTGCTGGACCAGCGGGACATCACCCGGCTGTATGTGGAAGCCCGGAAGGTGAGAATCTGCTCGGCAGGGGAAGTCTATGAATCCGGCCGGAGCCTTTCATATCTGGAACAGCAGCTTGATCCGGAAAGGTTCATGCGGATCAGCCGCTTTGAGATCGTCAATCTCCGGGAAATCGAGAGCTTTGACTTCAGTATGGCGGGGACGGTGTATATCCGTTTCGGCGATGGCAGCGTCACCTGGGCCGCGCGCAGATATGTCGGCGCAATCCACCGGATGCTGCAAAGGCTTTCTGCAGGGAAGGGAGAGTGAGCGCATGTTGTGGAAGAAGGGAGCCCTGTATGCCCTGATCGGTTTTGCGGCAGGCGCACTCATCGGGGGAGGGATTCACGCGGCCCT
>CACYCQ010000379.1:0-2097 GCA_902772995.1 uncultured Eubacteriales bacterium | reverse complement strand
GGCTCCAAGGCTCTGATCTACGGCGTTGACGGCTCCCCCGACATCAAGGCCCTGATCGCTGAGGGCAAGGTCACCGGTACCGGTGCCCAGTCCCCCATCTCCATCGGCAAGACCATCGCCGAGCTCTATTACAAGACCGTGGACGGCGAGACCGTTGAGCCCCGCTATCCCATCGCGACCTTCATGATCAACTCCGACAACATCGCTGAGTACAACAACGGTGGCTGGCAGTAAGCTGCTTCCCCGGAACGGTTGAATCCTCAACGCATCGGCCTTGGGCGGCGCAGGCCGCCCGGGCTTTTTAGGTCATCTGTTCTATGGCTTTGTTCCCCCTAGGAGCAAAGCCATTTCTTTTCAGTTCCATGACAATATCTGTGCGAAACGGCGGTGAATGGCATTGAGCGAATACTTGCTCGAAATGAAAGGCATCTGCAAGAGCTTCCCCGGTGTGAAGGCGCTGCAGAATGTGGATTTCCAGCTGAGGTCCGGCGAAATTCACGCGCTGCTGGGAGAAAACGGCGCCGGAAAGTCCACGCTGATTAAGGTCCTGGGCGGCATTTATCATGCGGAAGAGGGAGAAATCCTCATCGACGGCAAACCGGTGACCATAGCGAATGTCCAAGATGCACGTGAGAACGGCATCTCCATCATCCATCAGGAGCTCGTGCTGGTCTCACATATGAAAGTGTATGAAAACATCTTCCTTGGACGGGAAAAAATGGGCCCGTTCGGGGTCGATGATATCTCCATGAGGCGGGAAGCCCAGCAGATGCTGGACCGCTTCGATCTGGGAATTGACTCCTCCGAGCTGGTGGGACGGCTGAGCATCGCCCAGCAGCAGATGGTGGAAATCGTCAAGGCGATCTCCTTCAACTGCCGCATCCTGGTGATGGATGAACCCACCTCCTCCATCTCCGACCGCGAGGTGGAGGCACTCTTTGAAATTATGCGCAACCTGGCCGGACAGGGCGTCGGCATCGTGTACATCTCCCACAAGATGAGCGAGCTGGACGAGGTGTGCGACCGGGTCACGGTGCTGCGTGACGGCACCTACGCGGGCACCCGCGTGGTGCACCAGACCCCCAGGGAGGAGCTCATCCGCCTGATGGTCGGCCGCGAGCTGAGCAGCTACTATGTGCGCGATCACGTCGAAAACTCCGAGACGGTATTTCGCTGCGAGCATATCGATGACGGCCGGAAGACCATGAAACGGGTCAAGGATGTCAGCTTTGAGGTCCGCAGGGGAGAGATCGTGGGCTTTGCGGGCCTGGTGGGCGCCGGACGCAGCGAGACCATGCAGTGCATCTTCGGCCTGACCCCCGGCTCCACCGGCGAGGTCTGGCTTGAAGGGAAGAAGCTGGTCATCCGCAACGCGGTGGATGCCATGAATGCGGGACTGGCCATGGTGCCTGAGAACCGGAAGGTGGAAGGCCTCTACCACGTGCAGAGCGTGGCCTTCAACTCCACCATTGAAGTGCTGCATGAGTTTATCCGCAACCTGCGGGTGGATGCCGCCAAGGAGGCGGAGATCACCCAGCGCTTTATCGATAAGATGCACACCAAGACCCCCGGACATGAACAGACGGTGACCAACCTCTCCGGCGGCAACCAGCAGAAGGTCATGATCGGAAGATGGCTGGCCACGAATCCGAAGCTGCTGATCCTGGATGAACCCACACGCGGCGTGGACGTGGGTGCCAAGGCGGAAATCTATGAGATCATGAACGAGCTGACCAAGCAGGGCATGTCCATCATCATGATTTCCTCCGAACTCCCGGAGATCATCAACATGTCGGACCGTGTCTATGTCATGTACGACGGCCGGATCACCGGCTGCATCGATTACAAGAATCTCAGCCAGGAGGCGATCATGAAGCTCGCCACGGATGAGACAGCAGGAGGGGCAAGCAAATGAAGAGCGTCAAAAGATATCTTGTCGACAACCTCGGAATCATCTGCGCGCTGGGCGCGATGATTCTGTTCCTTTACATTTTCCCGACCACACACAAAACCTTCCTGACGCAGACCAACATCTTCAACGTGCTGCGCCAGTCCTCCACCAACCTGATGCTGGCCTGCGGCATGACCATGGTCATC
>CACYCQ010000378.1:0-18815 GCA_902772995.1 uncultured Eubacteriales bacterium | reverse complement strand
TCAGGCATTTCCTCTCGGATAGCAGGCCCTTCACCGCGCTCCGTCCTGCAGATACCGGTTCTCACAATTCCTGATTCTGTCAGGCAAATGGTTTCCTGTTTGCCGATGATACGGCCAGCAGAGCAGCAATCCGATTCACATAAGGCCTTCCTGAGGAATTCCTGAAGCCTTTGGCAGGACCCGTATGGATCTACCCAGGGCGCATGGAAAAACGGATTACTTGAGGCTGTTGATATAGTCCGTCAGCGCCGCGCGGTCATAATAGGACTCGGGGAATGCGAGGGTGAAGTCCGGCTCCGCGCCGCGATCGATATCATAGAAGGAGCCATTCTTGGTGAAGGCCAGGCGGGAGAAGCCGGAGATCTGGAAGTAGGTGCCATAGACATTGGTCATCGGAAGCACCATGCAGCTGCCGCCGCCGGAGGTCTGGCCAATCAGGGTCACCTGGTGGGAATTCTTAAAGATATTCGGCACGAGGTTGCCACAGGAGAAGCTGTTTGAGGAGATCAGGCAGAAGCGCTTCTTGCTCTTGAGACCCCAGTCCTTCTCATCAAACTTGCCGTCCAGGTTCACGTCCACGTTGTACACGCCGGTCGCAAGCGCACCGGACAGGGTGTCCGTCACGCTGGCGTAACCGTCACCCAGGAAGGTCGCGAGGGTGAAGACCGCCGTGTCGGAATCGCCGCCGGAATTGAAGGCAAGGTCCAGCACCACGTTTTCAATGGGGCTGTTTTCGCGCATGATCTGGGAATAGGCATAGATCAGCAGGCCGATGGTGTCCGTATTTGCAGCCGTGGGTGCGGTCTCGTAATAATTGACCCCCTCCGGAATGGGAGCGAATTTGTCAAAGGTGATGTAGGCCGTGTTGCCGATTTCCTCGTACCCGGGAATTCCTTCGGGATACGCATCCATGATGGCAAAGTAGAACCTTCTCATCTGGTCCATGAAGGCATTGTCCGAGCGTCCTGTGCCCACCTTTTCCTGAAGTGCCGCCTGAAGCCCCTCATCGCTGAACGGGGAGGTCATCTGCCAGTCGCTGTGCAGGTCATCCAGATGCAGCTTGATGATGGAGTACAGCGCCTCGTCCGCGAGATTGGGGTCCGTGCCTGACAGGGCTTCGCGTGCGCCGACACGATTGACCAGATCCTCAAAGTTTCTGAAGCCGTGAACCTCTCTCAGGCCATAGAGATTGTCAAATGCGAGGCACAGCTCGGCGTAGTTGAACTCGCCCATGGCTTTGCTGACCTTCCCCTTTGGGACGGAATGCACCATCTTTCCAAAGGCGGTGAGTTCGCCCTGATTATTCTTGAGCTCGCCGTACTTGACCAGGCAGACCGTCTCGCCATTATAGAACACGTTCACATACTTGTGGGACAGCAGGATGTCGCCCAGCGTCTGAAGGGGCACATAGCAGGCCTTTCCGTTCGATACCAGGTCAATGCCGTAGGTGCCTGCGTTGATCACCACTTCATCTCCGAAGCGTTCGTAGGAGCCCTCTGTGCGGCGGAAGAGACTCTTCGCTTCATCCGAATGCGAGTTGTCCGCCTCCAGAACATCCAGCAGCACCCTGTCCGCTTCGAGCCGGACGAAGGCATCGAAATCCAGGAAGGTGATCGTATCCTCGAAGCAGTCAACGGTCATGGTGTAGGGATCCCCATCCTTGCGTGCCAGGACAGCGGTCTGTCCGTCAATGGAGAAATTCAGAGCGTACTGGGGATCGCTTCCCTTGTCGACATAGGTCTTCAGGATGTAGCTGTACAGTTCGCCCCAGTCCTCCAGGGAGACATAGGGCACGTCCGAATCTTCGATGAAGTATACGGGCAAAGTGCGGGTATCGTCGATCTTGCAGACGTAGAAGGTCATGTCCTTCGACGTGATGGTGGGGGCCAGTGCTTCGTTAATGAAGCTGCCCAGCTCATCCAGCAGGGAGCTCTCCTCTCCCTGAGCGGGCTCCGTCTTCTCAGTCTGGGCAAGTGCCGGGATGCAAAGCGACAGCATCAGGGCAAAAGCCAGAGCCAGTGAAAAGATGTGTTTTTTCATGATGGTATCTCCTCAATCATGGTCCATGATGTGTTGTACGGGAGGGGTGAATCCGGAAAGAAAGTTTCGTAACGATCCTTCAGTTCCCTGAATCCCGTCTGGCGCCGTGATCTTCCTGTTGACGATCTGTTCCTGATTAATACTCTCTCTGTGCGTTCCGATAGTCCCTCATCAGTTCAAAGAACTCATGGGCACATGCATAGCCGCCGCGGGCGTCGCCCTCCTCGGGAGAGAAGGTGGGGATCAGGTCGAGCTCCAGCTTCTCCAGGCCGAGACGGTTCTTTGCAAACCAGATGACCAGTTTTGCGGAGGTCACCCTGCACCCTTCCGGGCACCTGGGCAGCTCCGGGTATTCATAGGTGTAAAAATCGAAGCTCTTCCCTTCTTCAAGCACGGCCATTTCCACATTCACGGTGAAATGGAAGACGTCGTTCAGATCAAAGATGATGGCGTCCTTCTCCGACGCCTTGCGGAACCACCCGTGCTTCTCGTCCACTTCAAGGAAATCAACATTCCGGTTCCTGCCGGTATTCAGCTTCCGGGTCGCCTGAAAATCCTGTCCCTTCCTGCGGTTGGCATTCATGGCTTCCATCATTCCGCGGACATTGTTCACCGTCAGTTTGCTGAAATCGATGTCGCCCGGCGCGCACTTTTCCCGGCAGTCCCCGCACATGTACTCTCCCCCTGCGAGGTTAATGCCAAATACGCCGGCGAGGAAGCCCTGTTCCTTGCCGCAGAATACGCACTTCTTGTCATTTCCGCCAAACAGTCCCATATTGATTTCTCCTTTTTTCTTCAGTCTTTTTTGATGATACGTTTTTTTAGAAACGGGAAGCCATTCCCCGTCATCCGTCTTTCGCGTCAGGTGTCGCTCCTGGCTGTGCCGTCAAAGTATTCATTCATCAGGCGGCTGAGGGTGCCAAGGTCATAGAAGTTTGCGTAGGGGTTTTCGCCGTCAGTGAGCAGGTCGGCGTCAACCGGACAGCCGCCGTCCACAGAGCTGCCGTCCTCGGTGACAGTGGCACTGGTGGCAGCAGAATTGCGCACCTCAATGCCTCCGACACTGGAATTGCGGATCCCGCAGGCGCCGCCGCTGCTCTTCTGGCCCAGGATCATCGCGCCATGCTCGTGCATGAACCAGGGGAAGGCATTGCCGCAGGAGAAGGAGTAGTCGCTGGTCAGCACACCGTAGCGGTAACCGGTGAAGGGACTGACATCGCTGTCGTCCACCTTGCCGTCAAAGTTGTAGTCAAACTGCTCGGTCTTGGTATTGTACTGGCCGTTGATCGCGTCCCAGTCACGGATGTAGCCCTTGCCGGTCATCATCCACTCGATGGCCAGCATGGCGATATCGTTGCCGCCGCCATTGTCGCTGTCGTCGATGATGATGTTCCTGATCTTCGGATTCTTCATCGCGCGCTCCAGCCCGGCTAGAACGGTACCCGCAGTATCTTCCTCCAGAGGACGCTCCCTCTTGCCCGCATAGAAGTCCTTCCATGCGTCAGCATCAAACAGGAAATACTCTCCGAGATAGATCACGGCGGTGTCGCCCTGCTCCACATAATAGTCTCCGTTGTAAAAAGGTTCGCTGATTTCCATCCGCAGCGCCTGATTTGTCAGCCTCTTGGCTGCGTTGTTGTAGGAAACTGCATAATCCTTTTTTCTCATCTCTTTGTAGATGCTGGTCGACAGATCGAATTCCTGATCCGTCAGCGCATCACAGCCCATGCCGGTGTGACCGCCATCAAACAGCAGGCCGCTGAAAAGGTGAATCAGTCCCCCGTAGAAACCCTCAAAGTCGCTGCGAAGCAGCATCTGCTTGATTTCGGGATATTTCCCGCTGAGAACTTCATCCAGATGATGATCGATCAGGTCCTCATGGATGTACTCCTGGCCGGGCTTGCCGTTCCACAGATCCATGCTGAAACACAGTTCATCGTAGGTGTATTTCACAAGATCTTCGCCGCGGTCTGTTTTCACAGCCGCAAAATAATCCGGGTCGTCGGTCATGACGGAGTCCATGTACAGTCCCACGTTATCCCTGACGTAAATCTTCCCGCCGACATACACGACATAGAAACCGCTGGCAGAAGCAAAGATATCGGACAGTGTGGGCAGCGGCGCGTAAACGCCGGTATCGTCGCCGCGCAGGTCGATGTTATAGTCTCCCAGAGCCAGATGCTTCGGAACGGGCGTCTCCGGGTCCTTCGAGTGGATGAGCCTGGCATAGGGATAGTCCGGGTCCATACCCTCGGTATTCGCGGACAGGAGATCGCAGGCGAGTTTGATATAGCGGTCCATGTTGTCAATCACGATGGTGTTGGCGGCAGTATCAAATACCGCCTTGTCGCCGCAGAAATTGGTCAGCGTATAGGTGTCGCCCTCCCGGGTGAAGGTCATTCCCTCGGTCAGGTCGGTGTTCTCCAGATAGAACCGATTGTAGAAATCCGTGACGCTCATGTAGGGCACATTGGGCATGTCCTCGTAGCAGCGCACGGTCGCTTTTTCCGCAGTGTCCAGTTTATCCCTCACAACGGGCATGTCTTTTTCAACAAAGGCGGGTGCCGCGCTTTCACCGAGCGCACAGCCGCAGACGGCGAGGATCATCACCATCGCCAGAATACTGAGAATTCGTTTTTTCATAGATCTGTCTCCTGATTTCATTTGATGATCTGTCTCCTGATTTCATTTGATGTGCTGGATGACATTGATGATGAATCCCGACGGGGAAATCATGACGTTGAACCTGGAAGAGGGGGTTCCTTCCGTCTCCTTGAATGTGGGGGCCTTCCTGAAGCCGCGCACCGTCAGCAGCTCTACCGCTTCTTCCAGGTTGTCCACATTCATGCGAATGATCGTACGGTCCTGGGGGAAGTCGCCACTGGCCACATCCACATGAAAACCGTTCGCATCCTTCATGCGCACGCCGGTGATGTTCAGGTCGGAAATCCCCGTCTTGGTGTGCTGCTTTTCAAAGCCCAGCGCCTCAAACAGCGCAATAACGGATTCAGGGTCCTTTGTGACGATGAGCGGGTTAAACGATGTGATCTTCATGCCTGTTGTCCTCTTTATGCTGTGATTTCTTTTTTATTGCCCGATGATGCGGTATTCCCTCACGATCTTGCCTTCCCTGATCAGACGGTTTAGATGGTTTACTCCGTTCTCCACCCCTTTTTCGGCCGCCTGCCGGTGATATTCCACGGCCTTTTCAAGGTCCGGTTCCACACCCAGTCCGTTCTCATAGACATATCCGATGCTGGTCAGTGCAAAATCATACCCTTTGGCCAATGAATCCTGATAGTATTCCATCGCCCTGGCATAATCCCGTTCCACGCCAAAGCCTTCTTCGTACAGATTCCCAATATTGTTGATCGACTTTGCGTGGCCCTGGAAAGCCGCCATCTGATAGTATTCCATCGCCTTCGCGTAGTCCTTCTCAACACCAAGCCCCGTCTCATAATTCAGGGCGAGATTGTACTGGGAGGAGACCAGGCCCTGATCTGCGGCCATTTTGTAATACTGGTTTGCCTTTTCCAGGGACTTTTCCACACCCTTGCCGGTTTCGTACAACCAGCCGAGATTGTTCTGTGACTCCGCATCCCCCAGATCCGCAAGCAGTTCAAAGAGCGCGAATCCTCTGGCGTCTTCTCCTGCTATCACCATTTCCCTGGCCTTCTCAAAGATTTCGTCCCGGGGTATCACGATGGAACCTTTGGCCTCTTCCGTTTCCTGTCCTGCATCAACGGCTTTTGCATCCAGTTCGTTTATCGCCTTTGCGTCGCCCTGCTACGCAGTCTCGCTGTTTCCCTCTGCCATCACCGGGCAGGCCATCAGGAGAATACACAGCAGCAGCAAGATCTTTCTCATACGAAAACTCTCCTTTTTGATTTATCCTTGTCCGGTGAGCAGAGTCTGGCAGGCTTCCTGTGCCTGACGACTTCTCTCCCCTGTCAACCCTGTTGACGATCTCATTTCTTCAGTCCCCGAAACCCGCAGACACATGAAGCCCCTGATTCACCGCCAGTCTCCCGGCTGCAGTGCTTCCCTTCTCAGGGAACCATGGCTGTTTCGCCTTCCAGCTTCGCCGGAGGACCCGGGCACCTGAGGAAATCTCCACTAACGGATTGCGTTCTTTTGCCGGATTCTTTTCCCCTTTCCACGCATCCCGGTCCAGGATTTCATCATGCAGCATGATCTGATCCCGCGCCCATCCCGGGCCATGAGTCCGCTTGGGGTGCTCACAGACCTGCTATTCAGATGGGCTCATCGCCCTTCACAATGTCCATGAAAGGGGGCTTCTTCCTTCTGTTTTCCTCAGTGCTGTACATACTTGACCGGGGCGGAAGACATTTTCCGCCCCGGTTCGAGCTTCGCGTACGAATTATTTGATACTGTTGATGATTTCCGTCAGTGCCTGACGATCATAGTAGGTCTCAGCGAACATCAGGGGGATATCAGGCTGAGCGCCCTGGTCGATGTCGTAGAAGGAGCCGTTCTTGGTGAACGCCAGCCGCTGGGGACCGGACATCTGGAAGCCTGAGCCGTAAGCCGTGCTCATGGGCAGGATCACGCAGCTTCCGCCGGCGGAGGTACGTCCCAGCAGCGTCACGTCATTCGAGTTTTTGAAGATGCTCGGCACAAGATTGCCGCAGGAGAAACTGTTCGGAGAGATCAGACAGAACAGCTTCTTGCCCGTCAGCCCACGGTCATTTTCATCATATTTGCCGTCGAGGTTCAGGTCGATCTCGTAGACGCCGGTGGCAAGAGCGCCGGACAGGGTATCCTTTACACTGGCATAGCCTTCTCCCAGGAAGGCGGAGAGCACAAAGACCGCCGCATCGGCCTCGCCGCCGCCGTTGCAGGAGAGGTCAACCACCACGTTTTCAATGGGGCTGTCCTTGCGCATGATCTGGGAATAGGCATAGATGAAAATCCCGACAGTATCCTCGGCCTGCGCCGTGGGCGCGGTCTTGTAGTAATCCACATCGCTGGGGACGTAGATGAAATCGTCAAAGGTGATATAGGCTGTGTTGCCGATCTCCTCATAGGACGGGATTCCATTGGGATACGCGGCCGCACGGGCATCGCGGTATTTGGTTCTCTGTTTCATGGCCCCGCGGTAGACAGGACCCAGTCCAATTTTTTCACGCAGTTCTCCAACCAGCCCGTCGTGGCTGAAGGGCGAAGCGGAGGAAAAGCCGCTGTGACGGTCAGACAGGTGCAGCGAGATCATGGTATACAGGGCCGCATCCGCGCTGTTGGGGTCTGTGCCCGTCAGCGCTTTCCGCGCGCCGCTCTGATCGGCCAGATCCTCAAAGCTGCTGATGCCGTGAATGTCCATCAGGCCGTACAGGTTGTCAAATGCAAGGCAGAGCTCCGCAAAGCTGAATTCTCCCATGGCCTCACTGCGATCCTTCTTCTCGACGGCATAGAACAGATCGCTCAGGCCGAGCTCCGGATCCTCAAAGCCGTTATACGGCACAAAGAAGAGCGCTTCACCATTGTAGAACAGGTTCACGTATTTGATGGCCAGCAGGAAATCGCTGAGGGTCTGGGCCGGCACATACACCGCCTTGTCGTCTGCAACCAGGTTAATGTCGTAAGCGCCCGCATCCAGCACCACCACATCCCCATAACGCTCGTAGGAATCCGCAGTGCGGCGGATCAGAGCCGTATCCTCATCCGAATGAGGATTGTCCGCAGACAGCACGTCAATCAGCACCCGATCCGCCTCAGGACGGATGAAGGCGTCGTAGTCGAAAAAGGTGATGGTATCGGTGGCGCAGTCCACGACCATGGTATAGGGATCTCCATCCTTGCGGGTCAGCGTTCCGATATCGCCTTCTTTGGAGAAGGACAGCTCAAAGCTGATGTCCTGCCCCTCGTTGATGTGGTTTTTGAGAAGATCAGTATACAGTCCCGCCCAGTCCTCAAGGGAAAGGTAGGGCACGTCCGAATCGCCCATGAAGTATACGGGCAGGGTGCTCTTATTCTCCGCCTTGCAGAGGTAGATGGGCATCTCCTTACTTGTGATCAGGGTTTCTTCGGCACAGGCCGGGATGCACATGGAAAGGATCAGTGCAAGGGTCAGAAGTATGCCAAATGCCTTTTTCATCGATAATTCCTCCTTCACTTTCGTTTTTTCTTGTGTATGCAGATCAGCACAGAGCTCCAGGTCAGGGGCGAACCTGCCTGAGGCACCGCCTGCATCCAGTGACAGAAACAGAACTGCTGCATTGAATACGGAGATCTTCTCCTTTCGTCAGGCCGAATGACGCATTTCATCCTGTCTGACGCTCTCCGGGCTCCGCGCTGCAGCATGACACGCCCCCTGGAGAGGGAAAAACGGGAGATCACAATCAGGAGGGACTCCCTCTTTCTTCTCATGCCGTCGAAATGACGGGTTCCCGTTTCTGTTCCAATGTTCATGTCAGGTACATATTCGTCCCGGTTCAGGGTGAATGCATGAACGGGGACGCAAAAAGGCTCCCTGATATACATTCATACAGACTTTTTCGAATTTTAGTACAAACAGCGCCCGGTGTCAAAGACTTCTTTGTATGTGAGATATATCTTCATATGCTTTTTCAGAACGAACTGCTTCCGGGGGGAGGATCGTCCTGATGGGGATGCCTGTCATCCAGTGGGGATGCCGTCCTGAAGAGACCCGCTTCTCAGAAGGGAATCCGTCTGCTCAGGCAAAAGCTCCACAAAGCTGCCTCCCTGATTCCGGATGGGGCCTGCTGTGGCACCTCGTTTCGTCCAGGCCGACGTGTCCTTTCTCACCAAAAAACGGGACGAATCCACCTGATTCATCCCGGCCTGTTTTCTCTCGTGGTCCCTGACGGGTGCTTCATCCTCCGGCTTTTGATTTCAAAACGGATCAGACGTGCTTTCTGAGGGTCAGAATATTGCACCCGTCTTTATATTCATATTCAACAGAGTCCATCCGCTTTTTGACCATATAGATGCCCAGGCCGCCGATTTGACGGTCCTGCGCAGGAAGCATCACATCAGGATCTGGTCTTTCCAGAGGATTAAATGGAATTCCGTTGTCAATCAGTGTAAAACTCGCAACATGATCCTCCACCTTGCCAATAATCTCCACCCAACCGCTCTGATCCGGATATGCGTAGAAGGTAATATTGACAAACATTTCCTCAATTGCAATCCGAATCATTGCCTGTTCCTTCTCTGATTCCAAATGTTCCTTCAGAACAGTATTGATAAACTGAAAGACCAATTCAAGATTATGCATCTTTGCAGGTATTCTCAAAAGCGACGAACATTCCATGCCTTTATTCTCCTTATCTGCAAAACCATCACACTTCAAACGTCTGGAGCAATCCGACCAAGTCACCCGGTGTACATACCTGTCCTTTATGGGTATCTGGAGTTTCATGCATTCCCGGTTGAATCAGTCTTCTCCGGCAGTCCTCCTGAATTCCTCAGACAGGGAATTTTCACATTCTCTTCCTGTCCCGTCCTCCTGATCATATCATCCGTAATATCAATACGAAAAACAGGGTGCACACCTGTCTCATCCATATACGAATCATATCACTCTTTTATGAACTCTTCAACTTTATCAGAAAAAACGGCTTTCTTCCTTTTCCTTTCACTGCCGGGATCTCCGTATTGACGGTGTTTTCTTCTGTCTCTATAATACTGCTTCAGAAATACGGCTTCTTCCTTTCAGCCTGACCCGGGCGTCGTCCGCATAGGAATGATGTCGTTTTCGTATCTTTTCGATTGTCTGTAAGGAGGTGACTTTTCCATCTTGTCACGTTCCAAAGCTTCCCGGCTTTTTTTCCTGACAGGCTGCATTGCCGTCTATCTGGCTTTTGTCCTCTGGTATACCCTTCTGAGACGACGTGCCGGATATTATCCCCCGCAGTTCGGTCTTTTCTGGTCCTACCGGCTCTGGTTCCAGGGGGAACGGAGTCTGATGCCGGCAATTCTGGGCAATATCGCCATGTTTATTCCCTTTGGCCTGCTTTTTGAGCAGGTTGGAGGGCAGTCTCTGAACAGAAAAGGTTTTCTCCTCATTTTTCTTTCTTCATTCCTGTGTTCAGCCCTGATAGAAACGCTTCAGTATACCCTGCTGCGGGGCAGCTTTGAATTTGATGATATCGTCAACAATGTCGCCGGTTCGCTTCTGGGAATGGGCCTGGCCCGTCTGTCAAGACGCATGTTTCCGGAAAGGATTCATCATGCACTGATGTACTGCGCAGATGCGATCATCGTCCTGTGTTGTGCTGTCCTCTTCCTGTTTGCAGGCAAATCCGACAGCGGTTCCATGAGGCCGCTCTCTCAGGGCCTCTGCTTCCAGATCGAGGAATCCTCCCGCACGGAAGACAGGATCGAGCTGTCAGGGGTTTGTTTCTGGTACCGTTCCGGTCCCCGCGATTTTTCATTGACACTCCGGTCCACACGGACAGGAGAACTGCATCGGCTGAAGACGTCTTGTCGTCTCCCCCGGCCTGAAGTGGCTTCATATTTCGGCAGCGATGATCCGTATACGGGATTTCGCGCTTCCGGAAATGGTTTTCATCAGGATGAGGAATACGAAGTATTCCTCGATTTCGGATTTCTGCGTTCTGTCTCCACCGGTGTCTATGTGACCTTCGACTCCGGCAAATCGTCCTCAGGTCTGCCAGTCCAGTCCGGTGCCCGTGTCCACTGCGTCAATGACAACGTGTTCCTGCCTCCGGAAACAGGGCACACCGATCTTGATAAAATCGTGACTGACGGGGTTCTGAGGGCGTACAATTCTGCAGCCCATGCCTATGTCTATTCCCTTGATGAAAGTCTCTACTGGATCACCGATGATGGCTTCCTCTTTGACAACGATGGGACGACCCGTCTGGAACTGCTGCTGTGGACCACGCAAAACGATAAACTGTCCCCTAAAAGTCTGACTCTCGGCAGAGACTACGACACCCTCGGTGTGACCTTTGAAAAAAATGAGCTGTCCGGGGATTTCGGGCATTACCGGGTATGCGCCTTTACGCCGCCTGCAAGCTATCCCATCACCTCCATCAAGACTGGCCAGTATTTAAAGGGATGGATCTGGGAGGAAACCTTCTGGCCCGTGTTTGATTTTGTCCGCTGACAAAGACCTGTACGGAACCCGGTTTCCATCCCGAAAACCCTCGTTTCCCTGAATCCGAGGCCCAGGTGTCCCGGATTCCACTACCTTTCTTCCTGTCCTGGCCAGGTTGAATTCACATTTCGGATCTTCGCTGCGCACAGTGACATTGTGCCACCCCATCCTGCAGAATCTGTGAGGACCAGCCATGAATGAAGGTTTCTCCGTCCTGATGTTCATCTTTTCAGGATGTCTCCTGCTCTATTCCGCCCTGCTTGCCTTCACCGGGAACTATGGAATGCTCCCCTCCCGTGCAAGGGTCTCCGTCAGACCGCAAAACCCCAGGGCCTATGCCCGGGCACTGGCAAAGGTGATCGCACTTGTGGCTTTGGTTCCGTTTCTGACTGGTATTGCCGCCTTCAGGAGCCTCCTGCTTGCCGGTTTTGTTTTTGCAGCAGGCATGGTGATCACCCTGTGGACAGGTGTCCGCATCATGCGCAAGACCCCTCCGAAGGCCGGACGCCATTCATGATTTTCCTTCAGGCTCCACATCTCCTCCTGCCATGCAGGTGCAGCATGGCCCAAGAAATCTTCAAAAAAACAGAAACAGGACAGAAAGACGTTCGGGATAATCTCCGCGCTTTCTGTCCTGTTTTATGGTTTCATATGTTTTCCTGGGGCTTGCAGTCCATTCTTCGATGATGCTCTGTCCTCTTCTCCATCTTCAGGGGTTCTTCATGCTGCGTGCAGATATCATCGTTGCAGGCACTGCGTCAGCAGAGCATCCAGTTGCATACCCCGGACCGCAAAAGCAGTCATCCCTCAGGATCATCAGCACATCTGCGCTTACTCAAAGGTACCATACCTCTTGACTGCCTCATCCACGGTGATCTCTCCTTTTCCAACCTGGAATGCTGCGTTTCGGATCTGAACAGAGATCGGATCCTTAATCCCAAGAACTTCCGGGGACATGGTACGTTCTGAAGGCACCTGGCCAAAGGGGGCGTAAACCGAATCAAAGGAAAGATCTTTGGTTGGCGTTACCAGGCGCTTTACAGACGCCATTTTATTCAGCTCTTCGTTGGTGATCAGGAAGCGCATGAATTCATTGGTCATCTCCAGATTGTCGCAGCTTTTGTTGACGGAAAACTGAACGGAAGGACTGTCGATAAAATACCCGCCCTCCTCTGTCAGGGCAATCGGTGTAAACGCGTATTCGAAAGGCGACTTGGTGAATGCTTCAGACTGGCTTTCCCGCTTTTTTGTCCCGGACACGGTATCCCCTGTACAGATCATCATTGGTACATCGCCTTCAAAGAACCGAAGAATCACCTTGGTATAGTTATCCTCGATCTTGTCACACTCACCAATATCGATACAGCCTTGTCCGACCAGCTTCTCCACGGCTTCCAGCGCCGGGCGCATGTATTCTCCTGCGGCAGGGTCCAGATTATTGGCAAGTGTCAGCGCTTCAGGGTTTTTTGCTAGCGTGGCCACAAACAGCGGATATGCAATCGTATTCATGAAGCAGCCGGAGGATTTGAGGCTGTAGCCCATCATGGGGCTGGCATAGCCCTTGCTGCGGAACGCTTCACATACCGCCATCAGCTCCGACTGTGTCGTCGGGACGCTGAGGCCTTCTTTTTCAAACAATGCCTTGTTGACCAGCATGCCATAGGTTCTCGAGAAGACCGGCACCATCCGCACATGGCCCTGTGCATCACGGTTAAGCAGACCGGGACGGATACAGTCCAGATTCAGCTTCAGGGCAGAGTCTGAAAGGTCCTCCATCTGCTCAAATACGGAGTGATACTGCTCGTTGACGGTCATCCAGGTATAGGAGAAAAAAATGTTGGGTTTGTCATTTCCTTCCAGCACCGTACCCAGTACGTTGTTATAGTCATCCAGCTTCACATAACTCAGCCGCACATTCGGATAGATTTCGTTGAATTTGTCAAATTCAGCCTCCAGTGCCTCAAAGTTGTCATAGCTTCCGGCTACTGTAATCTTGCAGCTTGTGTCCTTACTTAGCGAAGGCTTGAATCCGGCTGCGGGCGATTCCTCCGGCTGCTTGCTGCTGCAGGCCGTCAGCAGGAAAAGCGTGCACAGGGTTAAAATGATGCAGATCAGTTTTTTCATGATTTTTCATTCTCCTTAATTCTTCGAATCTCTTTGATAACCAGTTTAATGTCGATCGGCTTCGCAATATGGCCGTTCATCCCGGCATTCATGCACTCTGTCACGTTTTCGGAGAATGCGTCCGCTGTCATGGCGATGATGGGGATGGAAGACGCCCATGGATCCTCAAGTTGACGGATATTTCTTGTGGCCTCAAGACCGTTCATCTCCGGCATCTGTATATCCATAAAGATCAGCGTATAATCTCCCTTTTCCGCCTGCTTCATTTTTTCAACGCAGATACGTCCGTTCTCGGCACGTTCCGCCGTGATGCCAAACATGCCAAGCATGGCGGAAATAATTTCCCAGTTGATGTCATTGTCCTCAGCAATGAGAATTTTCAATCCCTGCAGATCAGAATAGTCGTTTTCCGGCTCCACAGATTTAATCTCGGGACCAAGGATCGAATTGATTTTGTCATAAAGCTTGGAACGGAACAGCGGTTTTCCGACAAATCCGTTTGCTCCGGCTTCCTTGGCCTTGTCTTCAATATCCGACCAGTCGTATGCAGAAACCAGAAGGATAGCCGTCCCGGAACCCGCTTCCGCACGAATTCGGCGGATCGTTTCGATGCCGTCAAGATCCGGCATCTTCCAGTCCAGGATCACCACCCTGTAATCCTTTCCTGAATCATGCCGACGTTTGATCATGTCAAGCGCTGCCCGTCCGCTCCCCGCACGGTCGGCGGTGACTCCCAGGGACTCCAACGTGTCAACCGCGGTCTGCAGGAGGATCTCATCATCGTCGACGACCAGGACATCCATTGGCTCAAGCGTCATATCTTCCCGCTGCCGATCCGCGATGGGAAGATCCAGGATGACGGTAAATGTCGTTCCTTTTCCCTGCTCGCTCTGGCAGTCTATGGTTCCATCCATCAGATCAACCATCTGCTTTGTGATGGCAAGACCAAGTCCGGTGCCCTGGATGCTGTTTACGCGGCTGTCCGTCTGGCGTGAGAAGGGCTGGTACATGGTGGCCATAAATTCCGGACTCATCCCGATGCCGGTATCGGAAACCACATAGGTCAGGCGTACACACCCGGGCTTTTTGCTTTCCTCCTCCCGCATGTCCACGCTGACACGTCCTCCGGGCTCCGTATATTTGATGGCATTGGAAAGGATGTTGATATAGACCTGGTTGAGGCGAAGCTGATCGGCATAGAGATACTCTTTATCTATGCGGCTGATTCGGAAATTGAATTCGATATTCTTTTCTTTGACCATCGGCTGCGACAGGTTCACGAGATTCTCCACGGTTTCAACAATGGAAAAAGTCAGCGGGCTGAGGTTCAGTTTTCCGCTTTCAACCTTGGAAATATCGAGAATATCATTGATCAGCGTGAGCAGATGATTGCTGGCCATCGTGATCTTGCGCAGATTATCGCCTACCGATTCCACATCTCCAAGATTCTTTTCGGCTATCGTCGTCAGACCGATGATCGCGTTCATCGGGGTGCGGATATCATGAGACATGGTAGAGAGGAAATCGGTTTTAGCCCTGTTTGCCGCTTCAGCTTCTACAGCAGCCGCCTGGAGCCTCTTGTTGAAGTACAGCATGACTGCCAGATCAAATACAAACAGAATCAGAAGGCCCGCGGAAACAAAGCCGATGAGCAGCCAGTTCTCGGATTTTACGTTCAAATCCTTCATTGGCATGAGACTCAGAAGCGACCATCCTCCCGCCGCTGTCACCGGAGTAAAGGCGAGGATGCACTTCTCACCGCGTGAGTTGAACATGGTCATAGAACCGGTTGACGTGGTGATGTTTGTAAAGATCTCCTGCGGGGACCCAGGGCCCGTTTCATTATAGGACCTGTAAAACTCAAAGAAACTGGAATTCTTGAAGGAATGTCCCTTGATGATGTAATAGCCGTCTGCATCGATGATGGAAAGCTCCGCATTTTTAAACTCTTCCTGCGGGAAAACCCATTTCTGTTCCAGTTCAGAAAGAGGCAGCACCCGCAGCAGCACGGCTTTGCAGGGTTTTCCCGTCTGTGAATCATGAACCATAATGGAATTACAGAAGGAGATGGACTGTTCACCATTGACCGGGTTTGTATAGGCACGGGAAATGTTGATGGCTTCTCCGATCTCATGGATCCATCTCACATCGTTCAGAATATCCATCCGCTCATAGGAGACCGTGTAATCATCCGGAGCATTGTGCCTTGGTCTTGTGGACAGACCGGAGAGCGTATCAAGATACACAATATGTACAGAGGCTTTCTGGAGCACATGGGAAACCCGGATAAAGTCAATGGCTTCCTCAATAGTCATGCCCCTGCTGTTGATATAGCGTGCCCACACATCACAAATGCGCTGCTCGCCCTCCAGATAGTTTTCAGTGACATGTTCCATGGTGATGGCGGTATTTTCAAAATGCTCTATCTGCCTTTCGGTGGTGATCCTGCTTTCATAACGTGAATACAGTACCACGAAGATCAGCATAGCAGTCATAATGACCACATTGACAGGTATGACCCATGATTTTTTCATAGCGCTTTCCGTTCTCTCCTGCAGTTCAGTCGTTTTCTCATGAGCGTGCACATCTTCAATATCAACGGCAAGTGTGGTTTTTTCGGCTTCTGTGTGTCATTTTCTTTCGGTCATGCATGTCTCTTGCCTTATATGCCGATGAACATTTCCACCGGATCAGGTCGTCTTTGTCCCCTCCGTCAGTTTTCCTGCCGCCTGTGCTCGAGGAAATCCAGAGGGGCTCAGGAGGCAGCGGAACAGAAGGAGATACGGATTCTCTGCATGTCCCAAACAGGGCCCAAAGGCAGATTCCTGGAAAAGCCGGGGAAATATCCTGTTCACAGACCAGACCCGTTTTGTCAGTTCTTCAGGTTATCCTTGCACCAGTTTCTGAATCCCTTCACCCGGATTCCTGTCGTCCTGCTGTGCCCCGTTATATGCAAACCCGAGCATGGTGATGTCATCGAACTGCTCCGCCTTGCCTGCAAAATCGCTGATATTCTGCCGGAGGGCGTCCAGCACTTCCTCCATGGGATAGAACGTGAGCCGGTTGAGTATCTCCAGCATTCTGTCTGTTCCATACTGTTCCATTGCCGGATTTGTTGCCTCCGGAACGCCGTCTGTATAGACAAACAGACGGTCGCCAACATCCATCTGCAGTTCGTACGAGGTGTATTTCGCCCCGTCCATCACCGCAAGGGGCAGTCCATGCCGATCCTTCAACAGTTCGAACTTTCCTCCTGCACGCATCATTGCGGGGTATTCATGTCCGGCATTGGCACAGACTGCATGACCGCTCTTCAGGTCAATGCTGCCGACCCATACCGTAACAAACATCTCCCCCTCATTGCCCTCGCACAGAAGATGGTTGGCCTGCATAAGCACCTCTGCAGGGTTCGCGCCGTTTTCCGCCTTTCCACGAATGGCCATTTTGGCTCTCATCATAAAGAGTGCAGCCGGGATTCCCTTTCCTGAAACATCTGCAATCACCAGTACCAGGCGGTTGTTGACATCAAAGAAAAAATCATAGAAGTCCCCGCCGATTTCCTTGGCCGGATCCATCAGGGCATACAGATCGAAATTCTGATTCGGGAAGACAAAGTTCTTGGGCAGTGCTGAAGACTGGATTGTCTCTGCCAGGATCAGTTCCCGTTCGATCTTCTGTTTTGCCGCATGGATATAGCCTTTGAGGACCGTCACGGTATGATTGATGTCGTCTGACAGAGAAGCAAATTCAAGCGAGTTCCGGACCTCCACCTCCTCATCCAGGTTTCCGGCAGTAATCTTGGCCAGGGACCCGTTCACCTTTTCCAGCTTGCTCACCACCCAGTATTCCACCAGCATGGAAACCAGAATAAACACCACCGCAAGAAGAATCAGGTTCGAGAGCATCAGCTCATAGTCCTGCGTCTCAATGTTCTCGGATATTTCCTCCATGGGGATGCCAAGGAAAAGGGTATTTCCGTCAAAAAGCAACTTCTGATAGCACATGTACTGCTTCCCGAAGAGGGAGGCAATATAAAAGGCATCATATTTCTGAAGAAACAGGTTGTGTCCGGAAATCTCCTGCAGATTCTTTCCCTGGTTCTTTCCTGCGATGCTTTGTCCGTTATCCTGCAGAATGTCAAAAAAACCCAGACTCCCCACATGGTAATACGTCACCGCATCCGCCAGTCCCCGCATTTCCAATGTGTTTCTGAATTTGAGCGAGGAAAACACAAGCTGAAGGATTCCTTCTCTGCATCGCACAGCCGCGGCGATCCAGTTTTTTGAAACCTCTACCGCTTCAAAGGCAGCCCTCCCCTGATAGACCTCCGGCAGCTGCTCGGTCTGCACCGGAATTCTGGCCCCGGAAACCTGCCGAATTTCTCCGTCCTCCGATACCAGCATGAGGGATTTCAGATTAAAGATTTCGCGAAGCTGATCCATCTCCGCCTGCCCGATCTTTTCCTTCTGGTTCAGAGACTCTGCAATCGAACGGGCTGTCGATCTTGCAAGTGACTCAGCCAGTACATCCACATTCTTCTGAACCCCATGAACCAGTCCATAGGTATTCTCAATATCTGCCATCACATCAAGCATGGTTTCATGAACATCCTGAATGGCCTTCTGTCTGCCCAGAAGTCTTGAAATCATAAAGTTCATGCTCAGGATGGTCAGGATCACCATCAACAGGCCCACCTGAAAAAGCTGGGAAAGCGGAACATCTTCCCTGCGAACCTTCTGAAACAGATATCCCAGCTGATGCTCTATCCCCTGGATCACAATTGCGCAAAGCTCCGTTCCGAATGCGGTAAAAAAGATCATGGGAAGCGCGCAGCTGGAGATCACATCGAAAGCCTCGCTCATGTCCGCCCGGTGAAAGCCCAGGATAAAGTAAAAGTGGATGACTTCTGCAGCCATGCCAATAAACATGCCCTGCAGGCGGTCGGAATCCCTCGAGTCCGGAATCAGGAAATTGGATATTGCTCCAAGAACTCCGGCAAAGATGGTACACAGGCCGCTTTCCAGAGCGGTATAACTGCCCACATTCCAGTATATGCCCGCAATGATCCGTTCAATTCCGCCAATCAATCCCGCAATTGCGCCGGACACTGGACTGAAGAACAGCCCCGCCGCAAGCGGGCTGATGTTGCTGACACTCAGGATCATCTTCCCGTTGTCCATGCTGAGATGATTGGTGATAATCGCACTCACGCCAAACAGGATGCCGATCAGTATACTGACGGAAAGACGATTCTTACTCTCTCTGAATTTTCTCCAGGTCACGCCCGTTACCAGCACATGCAGAAGGGTAAGTTCAATCATGCGGATCAGCATGTCTATTTGCATCTCCTGGCCTCCTTCTGTCTGACTGTTTTGCCGGAGAGATATCCGGCATGTGCTCCGGCGTCCCCTTTGGATTCCTATCCCTTCAAAGCCGTTTCAGAATACACCGTGTGACCGGCTTTTTCAAGCAACTTCTTTCCCGCTTTTCATCCAGGGAAGCGCACTTTTTCCTTACTTAACACGCTTTTTCAGCCTGGTTAATT
>CACYCQ010000377.1:0-4718 GCA_902772995.1 uncultured Eubacteriales bacterium | reverse complement strand
TGCCCATGATCACTTCCTGTTCTCCGGGCTGGGTCAACTACGCGGAGCGCGACTATCCGGATCTGCTCCCGCACCTTTCCACCTGCAAGTCCCCGCACCAGATGCAGGGCGCCATCATCAAGTCCTACTGGGCACAGCAGAACGGCGTCGCTCCCGAAGATGTCTTCGTGGTGTCCGTCATGCCCTGCGTTGCCAAGAAGTTCGAGAAGGAGCGCGAGCAGGAGAAGGTCAACGGGATCCCGGATGTGGATGCGGTCATCACCACCCGTGAGCTGGCGCGCATGATCAAGCGCAGCGGTATCATCTTCAACCGCCTGCCCGATGAGGAATGGGATCAGGACATCATGGGCGATTACAGCGGTGCCGGCGTCATCTTCGGCGTCACCGGCGGCGTGATGGAAGCTGCCCTGAGAACCGTGTATTTCAAGCTCACCGGCAAGGAGCACGAGCAGATCGTGTTTGAAGCCGTTCGCGGCCATGATGCAGGCATCCGTGAGGCCTCCATCAACATCAACGGAACCGTGGTCAATGTGGCCATCGCCTCCGGCATGCGTTCCGCCAAGGTCCTGCTGGATGAAATCCGCGAAGGAAAGTCCAAGTATCAGTTCATCGAGATCATGGGATGCCCGGGCGGATGCATCAACGGCGGCGGCCAGCCCTATGTCCGCAGCTGCTTCCTGCCCAACGAGGCCGACGACATCATGGATACCTACAAGGAGAAGAGAGCCCAGGCCCTCTATTCCGAAGACGAGCGTCAGACCATCCGCCAGTCCCACAACAACCCGCAGATCATCGAGCTGTATGAGAAGTTCCTGGGCGAACCCAACTCCCACAAGGCCCATGAGCTGCTGCACACCTCCTATGCGGGACGCGAGTGCTTCCCTAATCTGTAATTTTCCTCCCTTAGTTTCCGGCGGCGCCAGATGCGCCGCCTTTTTTCATGCCCGCCGTCTCCCGCGTTCCCGGGTTTGTCCTTGCAAATCCTATTTCCGTGCGGTATATTGTCCGTACATTCTCTGAAGGGAACCGCCCCCCATATGTCCCTTTCGGAAGATTTCATTGCAGCCTGAAGGCGCGGGAAATCCCGCGCCTTTGAATCTGTCCGGCGGAGCCTTCCGCGGGCATCGCTCCAAGGAGTGCATCATGGTCTTTTCCAGCCTCACCTTTCTTCTGCTTTTTCTGCCCCTCACCCTGGGGGCGTACTTTCTGCGCAGAAGCATTTCCTGGAGAAACGGGGTTCTGCTTCTCGCCTCCATCCTTTTCTATGCCTGGGGAGAACCGCAATGGGTCTTTGTCCTGATCCTGCAGACCTTCCTGGTCTGGGGGTGCTCCCTTGCCGGCGCGCGTTCCGAAAGCCGGCTTCTGCGGCGCATCCTGACCCTTGTGGCCGTGGGATCCCCCCTGGCCGTGCTGCTCTATGCCAAGTACGCCGCCTTTCTTCTGGCCCCGCTGCTCTCCCCTCTGGGCCTGAAAGTGGTCAGTGTGCGCATGCCCCTGGGGATCTCCTTTTTCACCTTCCAGATCATCACCTATGCGGTGGATGTCTACCGCACGCCTTCGCAGGTCCAGAAAAATCCCCTCCGGCTGCTGCTGTACATCAGCTGTTTTCCCCAGCTGGTCGCGGGCCCCATCGTTCGCTACGCCGACGTGGCCCGGGCGCTGGGCAGCCGTCAGACCACCCTGGATGATTTTCTCTCCGGCATGCAGCGTTTCGCCTGCGGCCTTGGCAAAAAGGTGCTTCTGGCAAACCTGTGCGGCCGCGCAGTCAGCGATCTCATCTCCAACCAGCAGCTCTACGGCATGAGCACCGCCGGCGGATGGTACATGGCCCTCATGTACTCCCTGCAGATCTATTTTGACTTTTCCGGATACTCCGACATGGCCATCGGACTTGGACGGGTCTTCGGCTTCCGTTTTCTTGAAAACTTCAATTATCCCTATCTTTCCCGGAGCATCAGCGAATTCTGGCGCAGATGGCACATCTCCCTGGGTACCTTCTTCCGGGAATATGTCTACATTCCTCTTGGAGGCAACCGCTGCGGGGCCGCAAGGCAGATTTTCAACCTGCTGGTTGTCTGGGGACTGACCGGCCTGTGGCACGGAGCCAGTCTGAATTTTGTGATCTGGGGCCTCTATTTCTTCCTCCTCCTTGTCCTGGAGCGCTTTGTCCTGCGCGCTCTGCTGTCCCGTCTGCCCGCGCCCTGCAGCTGGCTGATCACCTATCTACTTGTGCTTTGCGGCTGGATCATCTTCTACTTTACCGATCTGACCGAAATGAGGGCCTACCTGTTCTCCCTGGTGGGTGCAGGGGGACAGGTTCCCCTTATTACCCCGGAACTGTCCATGGTCGTACGCCAGTATTCCTTCCTGCCCCTCATCGGCCTGTTTGCCGCCTTCCCCCTGTGGCGGCATCTTCCCCTCGCCCGGCACCGGGGTCCGGCCCTCCTGTGGACCACCGGAATCTATGTGCTCTCCCTGCTGTTCATCGTGGGCCAGAGTTTCAACCCCTTTATCTATTTTCGATTCTGAGAGGTGCCTATGATCAAGAAGCTTTCCTTCATCCTGGTGCTGTGGTGGCTCCTTCTGAGCGCCTGTCTTGGCATCCTTCTGCTGGGAAATGCACCCCGGATTCCCCGCCCTTCCCTCATGGAAAACCGGATGCTTTCAGGTTTTCCGGAGCTGAGCGCGCAGTCGCTCCTGGACGGTTCCTTTTTTTCCGGGATCGAGGACTTCCTCTCCGACGGGTTTTTTGGCCGGGAGGACCTGATTTCCTTCACGGACCATCTGACCTCTCTTCTGGACCTTCGTTCCCAGGAGCAGAAGCTCATGGCGGAGGAAGCCGAGACGAACCGCCTGCTCTCCGGCGATGCAGGGGAGGAGGAAGACCTCATTCCTCTGTCCTCCTCGCCCCTTCTTTCCCTTCTGGTGCCCTGCGCAAAAGCCGAAAACACCGCGGTCCCCTCCCTGGTGCTCCACACGGAGGGCGGCGCTGACCGCCTCATCTATTCCTATCCCCTGGAGAATATCGAGGCTTCCGCTGTCATCCTCAACACCCTTCGCCACATGCTGGGGCCTGAGGGCGAGGTCCATTTCCTTCAGCCTCCCGTTGCCGCGGTCGCCCGCAACCTGATGGGGGCCACCCGCAGTCCGGTCAGCTGGGAAAGCACCATGGAAGAGGTGCTCCAGTCCATGGTGGGAGAAGGGGTCTATATCCACAACGTCCCTGAAATCCTGAACGATCCCCTCATGCGCCGTGAACGCTGCTATTTTTTTACCGATCACCACTGGTCCGAGCTGGGGGCCTGGTACTGCGCCTCAGCCATTGCCCGGTCCCGGGGATATCCTTCGATTCCTTATGAGGAGATGACATATCAGGAGATATCCATGGGTAAAGAGGGGAACCGTGAGGATCTCGCCCGCCTGCCGGAGCCGCTGCTGCCCACCCGCAGCACGGTGGTCACCCACCTCACCGAAGAGACGGAAATTCCCCTCCACAATCCCCGGGCGCACACCTACACCTCCTACATCAACAACACCCGGGTTCCCTGGCGCCGCTTCACCTCCGGCTTCGGCACCGAGCGCCGGGCCCTGCTCATCTCCGATTCCTTCGGGAACTGCTTTCTTCCCTATCTGCTGCCCTTCTACAGCGAGGTCCAGATGACGGACCTGCGCGCCAACTATTACGATGCCGCGCTTGCCGGAGGAACCTTCCGCCAGGTTCTTGCGCTGCAGAACATCGACGATATCTATCTGGTCCTGTCCACCAGCAACGGAGTCAACTCCAGGAACTTTCTGTCCGTCTTTCCCAAGATGATCACGGACTGATAACGGGAGGATATTATGGCATACAGCACTCATCCCGATTCTCCCCGGCCGCCGGAGGAGGAATCCCGTTTTGTCCGCCGGGCGGTTCTGTGTTCGCTTCCACTGGCCATCCTGCTCTGCGCGCTTGTCTGGGGATACCTGCAGCTGCGTCCCGCCCTTGCGGCCTCCGCCGCCCGAAATGCCGCCTATGAAAGAGATCTCCCCCAGGTCAACCTGCGCCTTGCCGCCCTGGAAAATCTGGCGCAGCAGAATCCGGAAAACTCATCCCTGTACCTTGACACGCTGCTTTCCTGTGCAGATCTGCTGAACTATCGCGGCGAACCGGCTTCAGCCCTGGCCCTGATCTCGGAGCGTCTGCCTGATGATGCTCCCGAAGAGGTTCTCTCCGCAGCCCGGGAGCTTCTGGGACGCATCCGCCATCAGCAGGCACTGGCCCTCTATGAAAGCGGAGATTATTCCGCAGCCGCCAGTCTGGCCTTTGCAAACCGGGACTACAAATCCTCCCTGGTTCTGTACCAGATGGCGGATGCCGCGCTGTCGACACCCACACCCACGCCGACACCCACACCCACACCGACTCCTACGCCTACACCGACTCCTGCGCCTACACCTGCTCATACTTCCACGCCCACACCGACGCCGTCTCCTGCACCAACCCCAACGCTTTCTCCAACACCTTCTCCGAGCCCCACGCCCTCCCCCACAGCGACGCCCTCTCCGACACCTGTGCCCACCCCCTCGCTTTCACCGGTTCCCACAGCACTCCCTGAAACCTCCATCACCTGGGATGTCATCGGAATCAAGCTGAACACGGCGGTTCCTCCCTCTTCGACTTCCCTTCCCACGTCGTCTCCCACACCAACTCTTTCGCCCTCTCCGACGCCCACGCCGTC
>CACYCQ010000376.1:0-2019 GCA_902772995.1 uncultured Eubacteriales bacterium | reverse complement strand
CCTCCGGGAGGCGGGAAGACCGGCCCCATCTTCTGCAGATCCCCCGCCCGCTTTCCGGACTTCACCCGGCATCTTGATTTATGCCGCAAAAGTGAGATATGATTTTGCGAAAGCTTTCGGCACCGTGCGCAAGGCATCTCCAGACAACAGGCTTTGAGGAGACAAGACGAAGAATTTCTGTACAAAGAAAGCCCTGATCGGGTATGTCCTCTCCCTGGCCGTCATCCTTTTCGTGTTTGCCCTGAGCATCCTGAACACCAGGGCCTACAACCACGCCATCCGTCATGCGGTGTTTGATTCCTCATCACTGTTCGCCCCGGAAGATGCCAAAGACGGCCGCTTTACCGTCAACGCCGCGGCAAGAAGCAGCACCTGGACCAAGGCGTTCGATCTGAACTACGAGGGGCTGTCCGAGCACAACTATCAGGCCTACACCTATGACTTACCCTTCTCCAACAACACCCGCGACGAGGTGAAGACCTTCTCCTTCCGCCTGACCTTCGACACGCCGGTCTTTCTGCTTTCCGGATGGAACGGCACCGTGGAAATCCATCAGCTGCGCGACGGCGGTGAGCGGGTGTCCGCCATTCCCGATCTGAGGGAGTACGATCCGGCGGATTATCCCGTTGAAACCGTGACCGTTGACGGTGAAGCGCTGATCCCCCTGCACAGGGGGGACTACCTGATCTACACGCCCAGCACCAGCCTGAACGCGGTGGAGATGCCGATCGAGCCGGGCGAGGGGACCACCCCCGGCTTTATCCTCTACGCGGCCATCGGGGAGAGCATGGAGGATGCCGGGATGGAGGTGGACCACACCTTCAACCGGCTGCTGACGAGCGTCCCCCTGTTCTGGGTCAGCGTCATCGCCATGGGGATCTGGGTCCTGGCGCTGGTCATCCAGGCCGTCATCAGCGCGCGCATCCGGAAATACCGGCTGCAGCATGAGCGGGACAACGTGATCATCAATGAATCCATCCTCACCTTTGTCGGATTCATCGACGCAAAGGACAAGTATACCAGGGGCCACTCCCAGCGGGTCGCCCGGTACACCCGCCGCATTGCGAAGGAGATGGGCTTTGAAGGGGAGGATCTGCAGCACATCTATTATATCGCGCTCCTTCATGACTGCGGAAAGATCGCCGTCCCGGACAATATCCTCGGCAAGCCCGGCAGACTGACGGACAGCGAATTCGCGGTCATCCGCTCCCATACCGTCCGGGGCGGGGAAATCCTCAGCAGCTTCAAAAGCCTTAACCATGTGGGCGAAGGCGCGCTGTACCATCATGAACGGTATGACGGCAAGGGCTATCCGAAGGGACTGGCCGGAAAGGACATTCCCCTGATCGCCAGGATCATCTGCGTCGCGGATTCCTTTGACGCCATGAACAGCAACCGCGTGTACAGGGACCACCTTTCCCTGGACCGCACGATCTCGGAAATCGAAAACAACCGGGGCCGCCAGTTCGATCCGGAGATTGCCGACATCATGCTCCGGCTCCTGCGCGATCCGTCCAACCCCCTGGAGCTGCAGGGCCCGCCTGCGCGCTGACCTCCCGCGTCCGGGGACATCCGCCGGGGGTCCTCCCGGCATTTGACACAGGTGCTATACTGCATCTCCAGAACAAGTCTTTGGAGGCTTCTCATGAGAAAACCCGGACGCGCTCCCCGCACGGTCTCGATGACGGAAGGGCCGGTTATCCTCAATGTCCTCACCTACGCGGTCCCCATCATCTTCTCCAGCCTGCTCCAGCTCTTCTTCAACGCGGCGGACACGGTGGTGGTGGGCCAGTTTTCCGGCAAGGAAGCCCTGGCCGCCGTGGGATCCGTGTCCTCCCTCAACAACATGATCATCTCCCTGTTCATCGGGCTGTCCATCGGCGCCAACGTCATGGTGGCAAGCTACTCCGGCGCGCGCCTTGACCGGGAGGTCAGCGACACCGTCCATACCTCCGTTCTCCTCTCCCTGACGGGCGGACTGCTGCTGGGGATCATCGGCATCACCGCGGCGCGTCCCCT
>CACYCQ010000375.1:0-17696 GCA_902772995.1 uncultured Eubacteriales bacterium | reverse complement strand
GCGTTGCGCATGACCTCTCCGCGGACACCGTCAAAACGCAGGGAGAGGATGTGCGGCGCGCTTTTCTCCGGATCGGCGGGATCAGGGCCGTTGACCCGGATCCCCGGGGTCTCCCGGAGCTGCTCCCACAGACGCAGTTTCATCTCCCGCAGGGCATGCGCATGTGCGGGAATCTCCCGCAGGCGCGCCATGGCACACCCGAAGCCAAGCAGGGACGGGGCATCCACCGTGCCGGAGCGCAGTCCTCCCTCCTGCCCCCCGCCGGTGAGCTGCGGGACGGGAGAAATCCCCTTTGCCATGACCAGAGCGCCGGTCCCCTTTGGTCCATGCACCTTGTGGGCGCTGACGGTGTAAAAATCGATGCCGTCCTCGGTCAGGGAGAAGGGGACGTGCAAAAACCCCTGTACGCCATCCACCAGAATGCGGGCGCCGGGCGCAAGGGTGCGTACCAGGGCCGAAAGCTCCCGCAGTGGCTGGATGGTGCCGGTCTCATTGCTGACGTGCATGCAGATCACCAGTGCCGTCTGTGCATCCAGCAGGCTTTCAAGGTGTGCAAGGTTGATACGCCCCTCCCCGTCCACCTTCATCCATCGGATTTCGCACTGCGGACCTTCCAGGTCCTGGAGGGTCCGGGTCACCGCAGGGTGCTCCAGAGGGCTGACCACCACGTTGCAGGCGCCGTGCACACGCGCAAGTGTCCCCCGGATGGCCAGATTGTCCCCCTCCGTGCCGCCGGAGGTGAAGACCACGGTGCCCTCCGTCGCGTGCGTGCATTGCAGAAGCATCCTGCGTACGGAGGCAACCTCCTTTTCAAGGTGAAGGGCCTGGGCGTAGGCGGCACTGGGATTGAAATACGCATCCCGCATGCAGGAGGCCATCTTCCCGATCACCTCGTCAAAGGGACGTGTGGTGGCGCTGTTATCCAGATAAATGAGATCCATGGTTCACCCCTTGTAGACCCCGGGATCCACGGTCTTGCGGATGAGCGCCACCATTTCTTCGCTGGGCTCGATGATGATGATGTGCTTGCGGTTGTCCCGGATGTAATACAGGTAGAACAGGTTGCCGTCCCGGTTGAGAAACCAGTTCCTTCGGACAAGATCCTTCATGGAGATGTACGTCTGAAAGCTTTCATGGGCCACATGCCCGCAGGCGGTGAGCTTTTTGACGTTCATGCTTCCCAGTTCCTTCCTGCGGGCTGAACGCATCACCTTGGCAAAGTCCAGATTTCCGTTGGTGAAGGTGTACTCATATTCGATCTTCAGATAGTCCTTGAAGAAGAACAGGGCAACGGCGGCTCCGGCGCTGAGCAGGAGGGTGAGCAGGTTGGGCAGGCTGAAGCTGATCATCAGAATCTGTAGCCCCAGAAAGGCATAGACAGCCAGCAGGACGATAAATATCCAGCAGAGGATGTACATGATGTTTGACAGGGTTGTGGAACGGCTGCAGACGATGTCTTCCTTGAAATCATCCTGCAGAACCGAACGGAACCGGTTATCCATACGCAGACTCTCCTTCCATTATCAGGGGGTATTTTAACACAGGAACACGGAGAAGAACAAGACCGCGGACAGTGGAAGGAACAGGGTGAAGAGGTGCGCCTGTACAGGCATCGCGGCACTCCGGATCAGAATCAGGCCCGGTGCCCCGGGTGATGCGCAGGTGCGCTGACCACAAGCCGGATAAACAAACGGACCGGGGTGTCAGCACGGAGGTCTGCTTGTGCATTCTCAGCCGTGTCAGGCATGGGCGGGAACCATCCGTTTTTGACGGAACTATCCGGATATGTTACACTTCGCATACAGGTGCGCTCGGCCCAGGAAGCCCTGTGCCCTGTCAATCAAGTCGATTCACAGAAGGACCGCGGTCTGCGGGGCGAAGATTCCCGTACAGTCACAGGAATTCGCCGGATATAAATAATGAAATGTCCCAAATGCGGCGCATGGAACCAGGCATATCTTCCCAAATGCAACCGGTGCGGAACGGAACTGCCCAAGGCGGATCCCCTCGCGGAGGCGGACTGGGAGGCGGATCTGCACAAAAAGAAGCCTTATCTGCAGATTACCAGTTTCAATGATAAGGATACGCTGGAAGATGCAGAAAAGACGCCGCCGCCTCAGCATCCCACCGTCTCCGAGGAGATTGAGGAACTGATCCAGCGCAGGGAGGAAGGCGCCCACCGCCTGCGCAGATTTCGCCAGCAGGCAGCACAGGTCAGCCACACGCTCAAAACTGCGGAAGTGCTGGAACCTCTTCCTGAACCTGGAGACCCTGGAATGCCTCTTGTGGAGATGGAAGTGTCGGAAACCGAGCCTGCGGAGGAGGTGCCCGGGGAAGAGCATCTGATCATCGATCAGCATAACAAGGACGTTCCGGTTTTCTATGACGGCTATGAAGGCAATGAACAGCGCCAGGCGGACCCCCGCAAGCGCCACAGCCGGGGGGATGCTGAGAAGGTCATTCCCATCGATAATGAAAGACGGCATTCCTCCTCCCAGTTCGTCTACTCCGCCACAAAGGAAAAACGGTCAGCGGGCTATTATGTTCTGCGGATTTTTCTGCTGCTGCTTGCCTGCGTGCTGGCCAGTGCTGCGAGCGTTTATGCGGCGCGCACCTTCGTCTTCAGCCACGGGCTCCAGGCCAACCGGACCACGGAGGCCGTGATCGAGGTGACGGCCACCGAGATCGATGGGCATCCCGGTCATCTGATCACCATCCGAGGGCGGGAGAACGCCACGGTGTATATGCCGGAGATGCAGTCCTCCTATATTCTGTCAAACGGCCAGGTGGAGATTCCCGTGCCGGACTACATGTGGTATGATACGGACTCTTCGGTTTATGCCGTTCCATGCGAAACGGATACCATGGATATCACCATCACCCCCTATATCCGGTATTCACAGGAAGGTGAGCAGTTTCAGCTTGAACCGATCCGCTATACCATCGATGTGCCCCTGTCCCCCATTTATCTGATCAATCCGACCACGAAGCGCGTGGAGCTGGGCGTATCCATTTACGAGGTCCGCATCAATGTCAACCGGGGCTCCACCGTGATCATTGACGGAACCAACGTTTCCACACTGATTCGCGATACGGGAAATGTTTCAAAGAACGTGCAGGTGCTGCCGGTGGGCGACAATACCATCTCCATCTCGGTCAAGAGCAAGTTCTATCGGGAGAACAAGATGGAGGTGGTCCTCTACCGCGAGCCTCAGGAAATCCCGCTGGAACTGGCTCCCACGGTCATCGTGGAATGGAACTATGAGGCCGACAACGAGCAGTACCAGGCCAGCATCAGCGGCACCACCCTGCCCGGCGCGGACATCACCATCGAATCTCCGCACGAGAACCTGACCCTCAACAAGGAAACAGGCGCTTTCAGCTTCAAGCCGCTTTTTACCAAACTGGGCAACAATGACGTGGTTATCCGGGCGTCCTATCCCGGCAAGGCGGATTCGGTCATCACCCATACGGTGTACTACATGCCCACCGCGGACGTCTACACCCGCCGCGCATGGAACCTGGATACCCAGTACAGCGATCTGATCACCTACATCAGCATGCGCATCGGCACCATCTACGTGGGCGAAGGCGTCATTACCCGGATTATTTCCACAGCGCCTCAGCTGGCAATTATCAATATCGGCAGTGACGGACTTGAAAAGAACGTGATGATCGAAAACAGCTCCAAGACCACATGGGTCGTGGGAACCCGGTACCGCATCTACGGCGAAGCCTATGGAATGTACGGCAACATGCCCCGACTGACGGTCCGCTACACCTATCTTGAGGAATGACAATGAACAGGCTAAATGACGTTCATCTCGGTCTCCGCTTTTTTTGCGATCAGGTGCACATGCTTTCCTCCCTGTGCGTGTCCTTTGGAAACGACCATCAGTCTTTTCAACAGACATATGGGGTTTCCCAGGAGGTGGAACTGAAGGAAGGCCGCTTTGTTCCCTGTGTGCGCCCTCTGATGCCCCGGAGCATCTATGACCTGGCTTCCCTGACCAAACTGTTCACTGCTGTACTGGTTCTGCGCCTGAGCGAGCGCGGACAGCTGGACCTGCAGCGTCCCGTATGTCAGCTGGATTCCCGGTTTGTTCATCTGAAGGAGGTGTCCCTGTGGGAGGTGCTGACCTTTCAGGCGGCACTGAGGACGCCCGGTCGGATTGATGAGGCGCCGGATGCCACCTCTGCGCTGCAACGTCTTTTTCAGGTGGAGCGCTGCGAGCTGCCTGCCGTGCGTATCTATTCGGATATCAACGCCATGGTGGCTGCCTGTGTGATGGAGGCAGTTACCGGCAGGGATTATATGACCCTTCTGCACGAGGAGATCCTGGACCCGGAGGGGATGCGTGACACTTACAGCCGGGTTCCCCCCGAGCAGCATTTCCGTCTGGTGTCCACCTGCTTTGAGCACCGGTTTACCCGAGGAGCCTGTCGCTTCAGGACAGATCCCCCTCTGGGGCTGCCCCATGATCCCAAGGCGCTGAAGCTGACCGGACGGGAAGGCCGCGTGTACGGACACGCCGGTCTGTTTTCCACCCTTGACGACATGACCCGTTTCTGTCAGGCGCTGCTGAAAGGGCGTCTGCTCTCCCGGGAAAGCCTGAGGCTTCTGGGAACCAATGTCACCGGAAGGCCCAATGGCGACGGCACCTACCGGCAGTATCTGAGCCTGTTGTGCTTTGTCCGGCATCCCGTGCAGCGGCTCAGCGAGGTCCCCGGCTGGATGAGTCCCCTCTCCTTCGGCCTGAGCGGCTTTACCGGCAATGCCATCGCGGTGGACCCGTTGAACAATGCGTTTACCGTGCTGCTGGGCAACCGCGTCCACAACCGGCTCTCCTTTACCGATGTCCCCTTTGAGGATTTTATCCGGCGCGGGGAATGCACAATAAAAGAGGATGGAACCGGCTTTTTCCGCCTTGCGGACGGAAGAAGGGTCTCATCCTCTTTGCGCTATGTATATTTCAAGGACGCCCAGATTCACGGGCGGGTGTATGCCTGTCTGCTGGAGGAGGGACTCCTGCGGGAGAAGCGATAAAGCTGTACGCAGTCGTCCCGGTGCCCTTCGCACGCCGGATTCAGAAAGTCAGATTCAGGAAGTCGAGCGTGGCAAAGTAGTCCTTTGGGGTCTCTGCACGGCGGATCAGCTCAAAAGTTCCGTCCGGATGCAGGAGCACTTCGGCACTTCTCAGTTTGCCATTGTAATTATATCCCATGGAGTGGCCGTGCGCGCCGGTGTCATGGATGTACAGAAGATCACCGCTGTTGATTTGCGGCAGCTTGCGGTCAATGGCAAACTTGTCATTGTTCTCGCACAGACTGCCCACCACGTCGTAGAGATGGTCCTCAGGGGCATCTTCCTTTCCAAGAACCGTGATGTGGTGGTAGGCTCCGTACATGGCCGGACGCATGAGATCGCAGGCGCAGGCATCCGTGCCGATATAATCTTTGTAGATGTGCTTGCTGCGGATGGCGCGGGTCACCAGGGCGCCGTTTGCTCCGAGCATGTACCTTCCCAGCTCCGTAAACAGAGAGATTCCGCCCAGTCCCGCCGGCTCAAGAATCTCGCGGAAGGCATCCTTTACGCCGTTTCCGATGGTCTGGATATTGTTTTCATGGTCGTCCGGTTTATAGGGAATGCCGATTCCGCCGGACAGGTTGATAAACGACAGGCAAACCCCCAGTTTCTCCCGGATTTCCACCGCCAGATTGAACAGAATCCTGGCCAGTTCAGGGTAATACCCCTCTGTGATGGTGTTGGAAGCCAGGAAGGCATGAATGCCGATGTTTTCCGCACCTTTGTCCCGGAGCGTGGCGATGGCCTCCAGAATCTGTTCACGGGTCATGCCGTACTTTGCATCCCGGGGATGGTCCATGATCTGGTTGTCGAGCAGGAATTCCCCGCCGGGATTGAAGCGCACGCAGAGGGTCTTCGGAATCCCTGCCTGTTTTTCCAGAGGCGCGATCAGGGAAATGTCATCCAGGTTGATGATAGCCCCCAGTTCATGGGCGAGGTGGAATTCCTCATCGGAGGTCTCGTTGGAGGAGAACATGATCTCATTTCCCGAAAATCCGCAGGCACGGCTGAGCATCAGCTCCGTCATGGAGGAGCTGTCCGTGCCGCAGCCTTCCTCCCGGAGAATCTGCAGGATCCGGGGATTGGGCGTCGCCTTGACGGCAAAATACTCCTTGAAGCCGGGATTCCAGCTGAAGGCCTCCCTGAGGGCACGGGCCGTCGCGCGGATCCCGGCTTCATGATACAGGTGGAACGGAGTGGGAATCTCCCGTGCGATTTCCTCCGCTTTTTCAAGCGTGACAAAAGGGGTCTTCTTCATTCATGTGCCTCCTCTGTGTTTTGAAAAGAATGAATCCAGCAGTTCCCTGCACGGGGCTTCCATCAGGCCGCCTTCGCACCGGGCTGAATTGGTGAATGTCGGATCTTCAATGAGGTTGTAGATGCTTCCCGCGCAGCCGGCCCGGGGATCAAAGGCGCCATAGACCACCCTTCCCACCCGGGCAATGACCGCTGCGCCTGCGCACATGGGACAGGGTTCCAGCGTGGAATAGAGGGTACATGACTGCATCTCACGGCGGGAGAGCCGGGAGGCGGCCTGGCGGAGGACCAGCATCTCCGCATGGGCGGTGGGATCCTGGTCCCTGACGGTGCGGTTTCCCTCCCGGGCGATGACCGTTTCCCCCTGCATCAGCACGGCGCCCACTGGAATTTCCCCGGCCTCCATTGCTTCCCGGGCCATTTCAAGGGCGGTTTCCATGGCCCTGCGGTCCCCGGTCACGGAGCGCCTTTTTCGGAGGAGGGCATCAGCCTGCCGATGGTCCGGCGGACCTTGCCTACACCCCGCTCCCACAGTCCTGGAGCACGGAGCATCCGATCGATGAGCTCAGGACGGAATCCCTCCCGGGCAAACTGCTGGAAGAAACGATTCCGGTTGCGGTGCGCGACGGCCGGAACGAAAATGCTGGGATTAAAGCGTTGCATGGGCGCGAGGTCCTTTACCTCAAAGAGGTTCAACTGCTCCTCGATGGAGCGCAGCATCTCACGGCCCTTTTCCGTGTTGCACAGGATCAGGGACAGCCCCGTATCATCATCTCTGTCCGGATACAGGTCCTGTGCGCCCCACAGGTCCGCCAGGGTCAGATCGGCAGCATGGCAGCCGTGGCGGATCCGGCAATGGTGGCAGGAGGGGCGCAGATACAGATTCTGCAGGAAACCCCGCATGTAGGGGTCCTCGGTCTGGGAAGCCACCCAGGAGGACCCGTCATTAAAGTCGGCCTTCACGGAAAAATCCTTCCAGCCATGAATCTTGCTGCGAAAACCGAAGGACGTGAGGGTACGCCCGTCCCGTGTGAGCCAGTTCAGATAGCTTTTGAACACGGCAGGCGAAGGAACACCGTGGCAGACAAAGTCCACCGCTGTGAGCAGTTCGTTTTCCTCGGGAGAAAGGCTTTTTCGCAGTCCCTCCACCTGACAGGGCGTTCCGGCAAAGAGCACCGGCATGCCGTTTTGCAGGACCTGTCGGGCATGGACCACGGCAGAGGCCACCTGGCTTTCCACGTATTTGGAACCGAACATGGCCTCTATGCCCTCCCGGGTTACAGCCCCCGCATGCTCCACTTCAAAACTGTCGGTGAATACCGCGCCAAAGACCACGGCCCCTTCAGAGTGTTTTTTATGCGCCAGGAGTGAAAAGATGCCGCCGGAAGACGCGCGGGTGCGGACGTCCGCGTCCACTGCCGCTCCGCCAAAGACTGACAGGGGCTGTACAGATGTGCGGGATTCTTTTTGTGTACAGAACAGCTCACACCGGTTGCAGCCGATACAGCGCGCGCTGTCCACATGAGGAACAGCAAAGCCTTCTGCGTCTGCCTTCATGATGATTGCATCCACCGGGCAGATTGTCACGCAGGCGCTGCATCCGCAGCACTGGGATGCCTGTTGGCGTACCGTGGTTCTGCTGGCCATAAGGGTCTCCTTTTCTGCAGTCGTGTTCAGGAAAGCATCTGCCGGACCGCTGCATCCAGAGGCTTCAGGTATTCCGGAAGCACCTGCTGCAGGTGTGCTCTCTCCCGGTCCTCCCGGAGCATCAGCTGCGAGACGGCAGACGCCAGCTCTTTTTCGCTCTGCATCTGCTGGACCTGCAGCAGATGTCCATCCTCCTGTCCGAAGAGGTCACGGGCGATTCCCCGGGCTTTGACGGAGTATCCGATGACCAGTGTGGGGACGCCGGTGGAATAACCGGCAATGGACAGGTGCGTCCTGGCGGTGATAAGCATGCGCAGCCCGGACACGAGGGTTTTGTACTGGCCTGCCGTCCAGCCGGAGGGCACCATGAACACCCGCTCGTTCCCGGCAAAGCTTTCCTGGAGGCGGCCCAGGGCTTCTCTGTCATCATCGTGACTCCAGGTAACATGGGGAATCAGGGCGATGGAATGGCCCGTCTCCCGCAGGAGCATCTCGATGACGTAAATGAAAGCGTTCAGCACCACCTGGCTGTTCTCCGCACAGAACAGGGCAAGGGGCGAGAGATTGATGCCGATGGTGCCGTTTTTCACCCAGCGCTCCGGCATCTGCACGCTTTGCATTTCCAGACGAAAGGCGGGATCCCTGCTGAGAAACACAGGGAGCCGCTTGTCCCTCATGGCCTCATAGGTCAGGCTTTCCCGGGCATAGATGCGTTCATAGGCCGACAGATCCTCCATCATCCGGCTGTCCAGACGGTCCGGATCAATGGAACAGCTCCAAAGGACCTTCGGGGTGCGGATATGACGGTTGATATAGTGCATGTGCTCCTGCCAGCCATAACAGTAGGTATCCCCGCCGATCGACAGGCACAGGTCGCTCCGGTTCCCTTCCTGAATGACGGGGGAGTATCTGCGTGTAACCTCCGTCTCGCGGCGCTGTCCGAGCCTGTAGCCAACGGAATTAATCAACCGCAGGGGGCTCAGGGGAGAAATGGTGGGTGAAATGATCCGGAAAACCTCGCGGATACCCGCCTTCCGGTCCACTTCCGGAGAATTGCTTGCCAATACGATCTGCGCTTCCTGCAGAAGGCTTGCCGTGGACCGGACGATCGCCTCGCATCCCTTGTTTTCGCAGCCGGAGTGATTGTACAGCAGTATCTGTTTCATCGCTTGATCCTCCAGGTCCGGTGCAGTGTTTTTTCCCTGATGCGCATCAGGTAGTAGAATCCGGGGAAATTCCCCTGTATGACCCTTCTGTACAGAGCCATGTCCCGTTTGGGGATGCGGGATTCGTCGATCCCTTCCAGAACCAGCGGGCGGATCCGGTCATTGAAGTGCTTCATGCACTCCCGGATGCCCCGCTCCTTCTCGTCCAGCCAGACGCAGCTTTGCAGGAAGTCGCAGAAATATTTCTCCTTGACCCCTTCCTCCAGGAGCAGCTGGCTCATGGCATGAAGCATGGGCTGGTGCGCATCGCTGTAGGAGGTGATGCTCTTCATGGCGGACCCCTCGTGGACCCGGTAAACATAGGTCCATTCCTGGATATGCTGCACCCGTGTGACATGCAGGTACAGGCGCAGATTCAGCAGCACGTCCTCCCCGATGCGGATGTTTTCATTGAGTCTTGGACCGTCCCGGAAGAGATCGGCGCGGTAAAGCTTGTTCCAGATGTTGTTGAAGATGCGATGCATGTGAATCAGTTCACGGACGATTTCCGAGGGCTGGATGATGCCTGTGGTGATGTGCAGACGTTCCCGGCGCCGGGTAGACTGATCAAACAGCGTATGGTTGGCGGAAATGATATCAGCTCCGCTGCGCACCGCCCCCTGATAGAGCCGGCTGAGGGCGTCTTTTTCAAAGGCGTCGTCCGCATCCAGAAAGGCCAGGTAGCTTCCACGCGCCTGATCGATACCCAGGTTCCGGGCTGCGCTGACGCCGTGATTCCCGGTCTCAATGAGCCGGACCCGGGGGTCCTCTTTCTGATAGGCGTGCAGGATCTCCCCCGTCCGGTCCGTCGATCCGTCATTGATCAGGATGATTTCGATTTCAGGAACGGTCTGGGCCCTGAGGCTGCTCAGACAGACATCCAGGTATTTTTCTGCATTGTAGCAGGGCACAATGACGCTGATATCCGGACGGATTCCCATCATGTCTCCTCTTCTTTCTTATGGATAAATGATGCTCAGGGGCGGACAAAGGATCAGCCCCAGAAAGTAGCCTTTTTCCTTGAAGGTCAGTTCCTGCAGCTTCACCCCTGAAGTCAGGCGGCGGATCCATTCCCGCCGCCATGCAAAACCTGCTTTCAGGCGGCCGTGATCCACGCGGAGGGTGCGCAGATGCAGGTCCATGCTGGCCCTGAAAAGCGGACCCCGAAGGTTTGAACAGGTCAGAAACTCGTCGATGGCTGCAAACATTGCCAGGCTGCTGTCATAGCGCCTGCCTTGGGAACGGGTCATGGCAGAGTCTCCGCCCCGTTCGTACAGGTACAGGATGTGATCGGACATGATCCATCCGCGCGCTGCCCGGAAGGCATACAGGTTGAAGATCACATCTTCCCCTACCCGGATGTTCTCAGGGACGAGGATGCCGGCTTCCAGGATCATGGAGCGCAGGTAAAGACGGGCACACATGGAATTGAGGGCGCTGTCGCCCCGGATGAGGCTCTCGTAGATCGCTTTCCGGTCTCCCCGCGCACAGACATGATCCTCCATCCTGCCGCCCTCATCCCGAAAAAGGATGCGGTAAGCGCCGCAGACGATATCCCGCTCCGGGGACGTGAGGGACATCAGGTGGGCAAGAGCGTCACAGGTCAGATGATCGTCGGCATCGAGGAAAAACAGCCAGCGGCCCCGGGCTTCCCGGATCCCGCGGTTGCGGGTGGCGGAGACTCCCCGGTTTTCCTGTGTCAGAACACGCATGCGCGTCTCGCTGCGGGCAAGATGCTGCAGATGCTCCAGTGTATCATCGCCGCTGCCGTCGTCGATGGCAATCAGCTCCCAGTTTTCAAAGCTCTGGGCGCTCACGCTGCCCACTGAACGCTCCAGGAACGGCCCGCAGCGCCAGCAGGGCATGATGATGCTGACTTCAGGACTGCTGTTCATGGTCCACCTGCTCTTCAAAGCGCCGGTCCCGGGCTTCCGCAATTTTTCGGCGGATCACCTGAAAGGGATAGATCAGCGGGTATACCACCGGATAGATGCCATGGCGGATCAGCTCCTCCGTCACGATTCCCGGAGGGGTCAGCTTCCGCCGGGAAAGGTCCCGGGGATTGAGCATGTCATCCGCATCATGAAAGCGCTTGATCACTCCGCCCACGCCGCTGTCCTTATAGAACCGCAGCAAAACGCTGTTGACGTAGTCCACCCAGTACTTTTCCAGAAGGCCGTAGCGCTGAAGCAGTGCGCGCATCTCCCGCAGCCAGGGGGCGTGCCGCTCGAATTCTCCCTGTCTCTCCGAGTGCATGACGGAACGGTTGTGCATGCGGTAGCGGTAGGTGACCTGATTGACAAACGCAGTCCGGGCTCCGCAGAGGATGGCCTCCAGGTTGAAGAGGGCATCCTCGGAAATCTTGACGCGGTTGCACAGCCGGAGATGGTGCTCCCTCAGAAAGGAGAGCCGGTGCAGCTTGTTGCACATGATGTTGAGCACGCTGTCCCCCTCGATGAGCCGGCGGATCATGGCGTGCTTGCGTGCCTCATTCGCCTTCCCTGGCCAGGAGGCATCCGGGTACACCTTCTGGTCCACCACGGAACCGAAAAGCTGGTGCACGCCGATGACCATGTCGGAGCCCTGACTGCTGTCCAAAAGGGTGGAGACAGCATCGATGGGCAGAACGTCGTCCGCATCCACAAACATCACCCATTCGCCGGTGGCAGCGTCCAGCCCCGTATTTCGGGCATCCGAGGAGCCCTTCCCCAGATTCTGAAGGTGCTGCATCCGGCCGTCCTGGCGGCAGAAGACCTCCATGATGCGCACGGTGTTGTCCGTGGAACGGTCATCCACCAGCAGAATGTCCAGATCGCTGTGGGACTGCGCGCTCACGGAGGCCAGGCATTCCGCCAGGTATTCCTCCGCGTTGTGGCAGGGAATGATCACGCTGACTTTCATGGCGCTTCCTTTCTTCAGGGAGAATTCCTTCTCATGAAATCATACCGTAGGCGCGGCGAACATCTCCGTGCAGCCATCTGGCGGCAAACAGGCGGGCGTTCACCTGGGAGCGCAGCCCTTTGCCGGTATTCAGGGTATAGGCCGCCAGCGGACCCGGAGAGAGCAGGCGCCGGAGAATCCAGACGATCTGTTCATCCCCGAGCGCTGATCGCATGGCTTCCATGGCTGCCTCCGGGTCTGCATCCAGGCGGAGTCCTTTGGCTATCAGCTTGTCATAGCACAGCACAGGCAGGACATTGTTCACTTCCTCAAGCCGTCCGCAGGAACGGACATAGGATACCAGCACGGAGCTCAGGCGGATCAGCCGCTGTGCCAGATAGGGCTTGGCGGCATTCATCAGGGAGCCCTCCCGCTGCTCATAGCAGATGAGGGGCTCGCTCAGGGCGGCCACGGTGCTCACATGCAGCAGGTACATGGCCGAAAACAGGGTGTCCTCTGCAAAAATCTCATCATTTGGATAGAAGCGGAGATGATGCCGCTCAATCAGGTCCCTGCGGTAGAGCCGGGACCACGCCTCCTGCCCGTGCACATAGGGCATCCAGTAGCGGTACAGGTAGCGTGCAAGTCCCATCTTCCGCAGGTCAAGCACCTCGTCTTTCATGGGGAGCGCGGGGGGTTCCCGGTCCTCTCCCCGTACCCTGCAGTAATTGTACACCACCAGATCCGCATTCTCCATGGCACGCGCGCTTTTCTCCAGCCATCCGGGCAGGGCGTAGTCATCCGAATCGAGGAAGGCCACCAGGCTTCCCCTGGCCAGGTCGAGACCGGCGTTACGGGCTGAAGAGAGTCCTCCGTTGGGCTTGTGAACGGCGGTGATGCGCGGGTCTTGTCGGGCGTAGGCATCCACCATGTTCTGTGAGCCGTCCGTGGACCCGTCATCCACCAGAATCAGCTCATCCTCCGCCCCCAGCTGCGGCAGCACACTCTCCACGCTCCGGCACAGCCACTCCCTGACCTGATATACCGGTACGATGACGCTGAGATTCACCGTTTAATCCCCCGACTTTCCGGCTTCCGTCGGAAATTCCACGGGATCCGGCATGGCCGGTGCGCGGTGCTTCATCGTGTCGACAGCCCTGCGTACCGCCTCGTCGTCCGTGGCGATTTCGCCTCTTAGGATCTGGATGGCCATCTGCAGCTGAGAATCCTTTTCCCGGGGAAGGTTGTTGATGCCGTAGATGGTTACCACGTCCTCATCCAGGGCAACGGCCACATCGGGTTCAAGGCCGGTACCGTGGATGTTGTAGCCTTTGGGGGTATAGTATTTGGCCATGGTGATCTGCACGCCGCTGCCGTCCTTGAACTCCATCGCACCCTGCACCACGCCCTTGCCGAAGGTTTTCTCACCTACCAGCACGCCTGCGCCAAAGTCACGGATTGCACCTGAAAGGATTTCAGAGGCGCTGGCGGAGTAACGGTTGACCAGTACCGCGATGGGGACGTCATAGTAATCGAAGTCGATGAGCTCCTCTGTCTTTTCGCCGTCCTTGTCGATCATCGAGACCACGGTACCGTAAGGCAGAATCATGTCCGCAATGCGGACCGCATCATCCACGATGCCGCCGCCGTTGTTGCGCAGGTCGATGATCATGCCCTGTACATTGTTTTTCTGGAACAGGTCGATGGCCTCCTGAAATCCTTTGGCTGAATCCCCCAGGAAGTCATAGACGATCACATAGCCGATGTTGCCGTCCAGGATCTCGTATTCCACATAGTTGATGTCCACATGTGCGGATACAACCTCAAACTCCTTGCCTTCATCCTTGCGAAGCACGGTCAGTTTGAGGGGTTCCTCCGCGCCGCGCATGACGTTGACCGCATCCTGCATTTCATAAGCCGAGTAGTAGACGTCGTTGATATAGACGATCTTGTCACCGGACTGCAGGCCGGCCTTTTCGGCAGGACTGTTCCTGAAGACGCGGGTGATGGTGATCAGCTTGTCGGAAGGATCAGCCAGCAGCATCACCCCTATGCCCTTATACTGCCCCAGGGACTCCTCGTTGAACTGTTCCATCTTCTCCTTGGGGTAATAGAACGAGTAGATGTCTCCGATGCCCTCCATCAGACCCGAGGCAGCGCTGTCGATCATTTTGTCCACATCATATTCGCCGTCATAGTAGCGCTCTGTCAGATCCATAAGCACGGCCAGCTTTTCAAACTGTTTGAGGCGCTGGTACTCCCTGGTGGAGATGGACACGGAACCGGACTGGCTGAAAACACCGCCTGTGGCGTCATCTGCAGCTGCACAGGAGAAAAGAAGAACAACCACTACACAAAACGCAAGTATTCTCTTTGACATGGTAAACAGAATCCTCCTCTAAAAACAAGCCGGCGTCAATGGCCGGCTCGTCGATATCCAGTTTTTAGGATCAGTAGACCGGGCGGGGTTTGTCTTGGCCGCTCTTTCCCAAAAGCATCATCATTTTGAAGGTGACCGCATCATCGAATTTGCGAAGGTCTAGTCCGGTCAGACGCTGAACCTTGTCGAGACGGTAGACCAGTGTGTTTCTGTGAATGTACAGCTGACGGGCCGTGTCGGAGAGGTTCAGGTCCTTTTCAAAAAACATCTCGATGGTGTGCAGCATCTCATCATTGAAAAGGCGGGACGTTTTCTTGTTGAAGAGCAGGTGGTGATACCGTATGCCCATCTCCCTGGGAATATCCATCAGGAAACGCTCCAGACAGAGGTAGCGGTAGACATAGATGTGACGCTCAGGCAGGAAGATGCGCCCCACCTCGACGGCCCTGCGGGATTCCCGGTAACTCTCCCCGATTTCCTGAAAGGTCTTCTTGGGCTCACCAATGCCCACCACACAGTCCTTGCCCACTTCAGAAAGCAGGGTCTGTTCGATGGCCTCAGCAAGCTGGAACACCTCTTCAAAGGTATCCACGCTGTCCATGTTCTTGAGCACCACGGCTGTGTGCCGGTCCATGTCGATAAGGATATCCCCGGAATCCTGGGGAATCAGTTCCTCCAGCATGTGAAAGGCGGTATCCTGCTCGGTCTGGAGAATCTGGAAGGTCAGTACGCAGCGCTCCTTGTCCACCTCAATCTGATGTTCCAGGGACAGGGCTTCCATTTCTGCGCCGGAGAGCTCATCCCGGAGCATTCTGCGATACACGTCATAGCTGCTCTGGATGGGGGCTTCCCCACGGCCCATATAATGAATCATCTCTCCGGCAAGCAGGATCAGATTGTGGATGTCCGCACCACCCCTGTCGGGGATGCAAAGGATCATCTCTGGAGAACTGCCGATTTTGAGATAGGTTTTGTTGTCATACGCGACGGACATGCCGGGCTCAAGAAATTCCGGAAGAGAGATAACCAGCCCGTTTTCTTCCGAAGGCAGAAGGACATTTCCTTCGACATCCAGCAGATAGATTTTTTTTCCCATCAAATGCTGAAACACAGATTCAATCTGGTTTAAAAACTTTTTTTCTGGTATCATTGTTTTCTCCTTCCATGGCCTGCCGCTTATATTCACAAGGATAACTCATTATACATGATTGAACAGATGAAATCCACAATTTTACACAGGAAATGTCCCATATCCGGGGGCCGGCGGGCGGATTTGTTTGTGTTCACAACCCTTCTGCCCCAGTCTTTTCACTTCCGGAGAGTGACCAGGTCAGATTTTAGGGGCGGCAGTTCTTTACCCATGCCAGACCGGGCCTGCAACGGGCTGAGTGTTCAAATGTCCCTGACTGCTCCAAATCAAAGGAAGAGTAGCGACGGCATCTCGCGAAAATCCGGGAACGTCACCACTCATGACCATACTCCGAAAATGCGGTTGTCATCGTTCTCAATTGATGTCATCGATGCAAGTTCCCGGGATCGAGACAACCGGCAGCATGAGATTCATGACGGTGCAATCACAAGATGTCACGAAGTGATGTCGTTAAAAAAAGAACCGATGCGTTGTGCATCGGTTCTGTAAAAGCAGAATCAGCGGTTCAGGATGCTGAGCTCCGAATCCTTGTCGAAGAAGTGGAGCAGGTTGGTTTCAAAGGCAACCTTGATCGTCTCACCGGTGTGGCTCTTGCTGCGGGGATCCACGCGGGCAACCACATTGCCTTCCTTCCCGGTGGTGTTCAGGTACAGGTAGGTCTCAGAGCCCATGAGCTCCACGACCTCAACTTTGGCTTCCACCAGGTTGTCGTCTGCCACGGACAGGAAGCGGTCCTCGTCATGGATGTTCTCGGGACGGATGCCCATGATGACTTCTTTGCCGATGTAGGACTCATCCTTCAGCTTGCGGATCTTGGTGTCCGGGATCTTGATGGCGTTGTTGCCGAACTCTGCCCACACGGCATTGTTTCTGGCGACAAGCTTGACATTAAAGAAGTTCATCTGCGGGCTGCCGATAAAGGAACCAACGAACAGGTTGGCGGGATAGTCATACAGATTCTGCGGGGTGTCTACCTGCTGAATGAATCCATCCTTCATGACCACGATGCGGGTTCCCATGGTCATGGCCTCGGTCTGGTCGTGGGTCACGTAGATGAAGGTGGTCTGCAGACGCTGATGCAGCTTGGTGATTTCGGTACGCATCTGCACACGCAGCTTGGCGTCCAGGTTGGACAGCGGCTCGTCCATAAGGAAGACCTTGGGATCACGCACGATGGCACGGCCAAGGGCGACGCGCTGACGCTGACCACCGGACAGAGCCTTGGGCTTACGCATGAGGAGCTGCTCAATGGACAGGATCTTGGCGGCTTCACGAACCAGCTTGTCAATCTCCTCCTTGGGCTTTTTGCGCAGCTTGAGACCAAAGGCCATGTTGTCATACACGGTCATATGCGGATACAGGGCATAGTTTTGGAACACCATGGCGATGTCCCTGTCCTTGGGGGCGACGTCATTGACCAGACGGTCGCCGATATACAGCTCACCTTCAGAAATTTCTTCAAGTCCGGCCACCATACGGAGCGTGGTGGACTTGCCGCAGCCAGAGGGTCCGACCAGAACGATGAACTCCTTATCCTCGATATCCAGGCAGAAGTCGGAAACCGCAGTGACATTACCGGAGTAAATCTTGTAGATGTGATTCAGTTTAAGGCTAGCCATAAACATTGTCCTCCTCTTCAATTTTAACAGCACTGAACGATCTGCTGTATGTTGTTGGGATAATTATAGAAGAGGAGTCTGAAAGTTGCAATCTTGGACAATTTCACAAAAATACAAAAAAAAGAGAATTGTCAGATGCTGCACATTTTGTTTGGATGCGGCCCCAAATGGCTGTTTCATCAAAAAAACAAGGGCTGAATTGCAGGTTTTCTCCAATTGGCGTATCTTGTATGGGAAAGTTTTTTTTCACTGTTTTTGTACACTACATTTGCGAAATCCGAAAACCGGCTTCTGGTAGAATTGTAAGAAAAGTACTTTTTCACAATGATACCCTTATCTTTTTGTCTAACATCTCCATTTGCCCCGAACTATCCGGCTTGTCCGCGGGATAATGTTCGGAATTGCTGGCTTTTGTTCAAAGTGCACAATGATCTGTTCAGGCTTCATCGTGATTTTCGACCCGGATCACATG
>CACYCQ010000374.1:0-6413 GCA_902772995.1 uncultured Eubacteriales bacterium | reverse complement strand
TGCCTGAAAATCTTAGGGGGCACGACCAGTTTCCCATTCTCCTGGCAGAATCATTTAATTTGCAAATAATTGCCGGATTCAGGCTCAGTTATCGTGCGTCTTAACATGCCGGGGGCGTAGGAGAGGCAAGGAAGTGTGTCTACCTGCAGTTGCGTTGGCAATGTGGCAATGTAGGTATTGTACATACTGACGGATCCGGGGGGAGGGAGGCCGCATTTTCTATTTCCAGCGGATCCCCTAAAAACCTTCTGAAGACATAGTTAAATCGTCGGCCAAGCTGTGGTATAATGAGCGTAACGAAAATACGGAGGAGACCAATGGGAACAGATGGGAACAGGTATTATCGCTCTTGGACCAAATCGGTATGTTGAAGTGGTCACTGTGGACGACCACTTCGACCTGTGGCTGGTAGAAGGGGAGAGAAGGAAATATATCGGTGCAACTGATGATCTGAGAAAAGTGAAGGAGATTGTTGGCCAGCACAACTGAACCATTCCCTTTTTCGCCGATAAGGGAATGGCCAACGAGCACAGTGAAAGACACCACATCATACTGCCAATCATATTCAAGTTATGTTAACATGTGTGTCATTAGCCTGACAGGACAAAATGGAATAATGTAAAAATTCACAAACCAATAAAAATCAAAATGTATATAAAATTAATTTCCGAACTTGTGTGATGTACAGACACGGCAGCAAGAGCCTTACCGCCTGCTGACAACTACAACACAAGGAGGAGTTCGGAAATCATAACCAGAGAAGGAGCATGATGAACACGGAACCCCTGAAACCAGCTGATTACAGCACGCCGGCAAAGAAAAAACGGTTTGTGGAATCGGAATGCCAGAAAATGCTTGAAATGGTTGTAGCCGTATCGCCGGAAGTGAAATCCTACCTGGATACACCCTATGGAACAAGGCGGCAGAAGGCAATCCTTAACTACCTGGACAGGGCTGAGGCGGAGTTTAAGAGCTTTGGCCTAACGTCGGTTGTGGAGTCTTTTACGCAAGTTGAGCTTAATCCCGCCAGTAACTACAATCACCTGGACATCGATGGTGACCTTCGGATTGGTGCAGCCCTCTGGATTTTGGACAAGCTGAGAGCAAGCGGGAGGTTGAATGAGGCATTTGAGATCCTTCCCGACACAGCCGGAGACCTCAATGTATTCTGCCTGCCAATGGACTTTCACCATCCTTGCTATGACAATGACCTGATCCAATCGGTGATCTGCGTTCTCACCTGGCGATATGCGAATGAAAGGCATGACAGGAACGATAGCGTACTTACGGAAGAAAACGCCAGGGGTAAGGAGCCAAATGACCGATACAAGGCTCTGCTGAACCTTCTCCCGGAGGAAGATGTCAATGCTGCGTGTGAATCTTTCAAATCAAAGCTATGGGAGCTTACCTCGCGAAAACTGAAGGGGCTGGCATACTTCGACAAAGCTTTGGAACAGACGCTCACGCAGATTCGAAAAATGGGCACCGTTCCGGTGATGGGCAGACTTTTAGTCAAACCGATGAAGGGTAGTCCGATGATGGGCGGTTTTCCGGGCGACATGATGTCTGACGTAGAAGACCTTGTACAAAGCGGTAAGGAACTTCTTGAACAGTCCCGAGAATTCCAAGTTCGGTTTGACAAGTACCTGCGAATGAATCGAAAACAGGTACGGAAGGAAACCAGGAGCCGCGAAATTGCGGATGCACTGGAGGGTTTTACGGTTGAGGAACCCTACTCCTTCTGCTTCGCACTTTTCTACCTGATCGATCATGGGGATGATGCACCTTGGCTGATTAGCTCTGGATGCGCCCTGATGCTTTACACCCTCCAGATGCTCCCCTGGTATATGAACCAGGAGGACTGGAATGATGATGACTGGGATGCCTGGTACGAAGGGATGCGATATAACAAGAACGGCTGGTTGGAGAGGGAAGCCCCTCCGGAACAACTGGACTTCTTCCATGAGATGCATGGTGGAAAGAATCTGGCGCAAATCATCTATGAGATGTGCCGTGGCGTCGTTCCAATCGGTCTCCATCCGTTTGAGGCGGAGCGGGTAAAATTGGTCGAGGAAGGGCTTGAAGAAGACAAGGCCCGAAAGGTAACGGACATCGCAGAGATGCTCTTCCTCCACTCTTTCCAGGCAAAGCAGTACAGGAGCAGCGATTGGAGCTTTGATGACAGGCTTCTGGAGGATGAGGAAGAACAAAAGCAATCGATGCCGATCAAACAGGACGGTTGTCAGGGGCAGGCAGCGGCGGATCAGGGAATTACGATAGAAACGACCGACACTGTGGAGGAAAACGCAAGGCTCAAGGAAGAGTTGGATCAGGCGAGAAAACAGATCAAGAGCTTGCGGAGCGTCTTAAGTATAGAGAAGCACACCGCTGATGCTGACCGCGCCAGGTATGAGCGGGAACTGAAAAACCTGCGTATGGAACACCGGGAACTGGCTGACCTGCGTAGCCTTGTATTCAACCAGGAGAACGAAGTCCGCGAGGAACCAGTCAAGGGCTACAGGTACCCTTACGAAACCAGAAAACGCACGGTTGTTTTCGGGGGGCACGACAGTTTCCTCCGCGCCATCAAGCCGATGCTGCCGAATGTGAAGTTTGTTGATGCCAACAATATGGCATTTAACCCGGAGATCATCAGGAACGCGGATGTGGTCTGGATTCAGAACAACTGCATCTCGCATCCACAGTACTGGTCAATTGTCAGGAACTGCAAGCTGGCGGGGGTCCAGATGAGGTACTTCGGATTTGCGAGTGCCGAGAAATGCGCAGAACAGCTGGTAACGGAGGATTTGAAATGAAAAAGAAAGAGCGTAGTCATTATTGACTGCGCCCTTCCTCTAATATCCAAAGGAAGCTTGAGTTATGTTGAGATGGCAATGCTGTGTCGCTTAATACACATCGATCTTCCTTACACGGAAGGCCTTGCCGGAACGCAGGACAAACAGCCACATTTCCTTTACCGGACAGGCGTCAGCCTTTCGACCGCGATCCGGTACCAGTTCATCTGTTTTTCGTGGCGCGGCACAAATATGTCTTCCCGGGTGTCCCGGTCCGTCTTGTAGTCTACAAGGATCCATTGCTCATTTTCCTGAAATGCCGCATCCACAATGCCCTGTACCATGGTGGGGGAATCCTCCCTCAGCTGCATGATAAAGGGCCACTCTCTCTGAGTAACAGGAGCCGCTATGAAGCGCTGGCCAAGCTCACTGGAGAAGAAAGCGGCCACACCTTTGACATACACGGCTTTTGCCTCAGCTTCCGTGAGGATGGACCGCTCGCGCATGCGGCTGATTTCCGCGCTGACGATACGTCTGTATTCCGCAGGCCGTCTGCCCAGAAAGCGGACAGGTCGAAATTTTGCGCTGAGAGAATACAGAAATTCGATTGGACGAAATTTGCTATGCTTTTTTGCTTACGTGTGATTGGTTTGATTCTCTTGCTATGGGTTTCACAGGTAAAAAAACGCAGGCAGCCGGCTTATCACCGGTTGTCCTTTCTGCTATAAGAGTTTCTGCGAAAAAAAGCGGAAGTTATTTATCATCATAATGGCCTTTGCACTGGTATATGGTTACTGTGTCATTCTCATAGCTGTAAACAAGGCGGTCAGAATCATTAATTCGTCTGCTCCATTTGTTTTTGTAATTCTTTAACGGTTCGGGTTTACCTTCTCCTGAAAAGGGAGTACGTGAGATAGATTTTAATAGACTGTTGATTTTTCTGAGAGTTTGCTTGTCATGAGTTTGCCAGTACAGATAATCATCCATACCGTCCTGTGTGAAATGAAAACTACTCACCAACCATAGCCTCCAGTTCATCTAATGTTTTTACAATGATCTTTCCTTCCTCAGCCTGCCTGAAGGAATGCTCCAGACGGGAAATATTTGAGGAAGAATAGAAAGGATCGACTGGATCTGAAATGATAAATGGAATCCTGCGTTCGCGGAGGGCTGTCTTTGTGTACGTTTCGTAGAATGTCTGCTTTGTCTGGCCCATATTGGCTAGCATTGCAGTTAGAGCATCAAAATCAGAGTCATCAAGACGAATGCTGATAGTTTTCATGAAGTTGGCCTCCTCCTTTAGTTTGCAGTCATTATAATTCTAATCAAAAGCAATTTGCAAGAAAAATGAGTGAATATGACATCGATTGCATTCATTCTTACTCATTCATCAGGAAGAAGATAATATGCCGACAAAACCAAGGAAGCTGTGTGCCCACCCGGGATGTCCCGAGATGGTCCCAGCAGGTACGAAGTACTGCGAAAAGCATAAACATCAGGTCCTGGTTCTGGGTGGTTAGTCTGATTTTTGATAGCTTCCGGAAAACCAATCAAACTCAGAAATGAAACCGGTGTATGAACGGGAACAAGGGATCCTCAAGGAGACCAAGGATGCCAACGGGGTGCTTGTTGAAACGAACAAGGATGCGGACCCCGTGTATTTTGCCCTCCTGTTCGAGTTTGACGGAGATAAGAAGGCCCTCCGGCATGTGCTGTACAACTGCTCCGTATCGTCCCGGCCCACCCTCGAGAGCTCCACGAAGGAGGATACGATCGAGCCGGGCACGGAGACCCTCTCCCTGAGTGCCGATCCCCGCGAGGACGGCCTGGTGAAGGCGAAGAGCGGAGATGACACCACTGCTGAAGCGTATAACAACTGGTATAACCAGGTGTATATCCCGGTCGATGCCGGTGCGGCAAAACTCTCCGCGCTGTCTGTCGGAAGCCTGACGCTGAATCCGGCATTTGCCGCAGGAACCACCAGCTATTCGGTGACCACTTCCAATGCATCCGACACGGTCTCGGCGACAGCGGCGAACGGAGCTACGGCTGCGATCAAGGTTAACGGAAGCAATCACACCAGCGGCTCGGCGGCGACCTGGAACAGCGGTACGAATACCGTTCAGGTTATCGTATCCAAAACCGGGTTGACCACGACCACGTACACCATTACCGTAACCAAGCCGGCAGGTTGATGAAGGAGGAATAAGATATGCTGACGAAGACCGTGAATATAAACGGGCGGGATGTGACCTTCAGGAGCTCTGCGGCGATTCCCCGCATGTACCGGATCAAGTTCAAACGGGACATCTTCAGGGACCTGACAAAGCTTGAAAACTCCGTGAAGGATAAAGACAAGCGGAATCTGGAAATCGACGATCTGGAGATCTTTGAGAACGTGGCCTATGTCATGGCCCTGCATGCGGATCCCACCATTCCCGAAAACATCAATGACTGGCTGGACCAGTTTGAGATGTTCTCCATTTATGAGGTCCTGCCCCAGAATCTTGAACTGTGGGGGAGCAATCTCTTCACGGATGTGAGCGCAAGAAAAAACTGAGAACGACCGAGCGCGAGCTGACCACGCCGCTGTTCCTGCTGCGGTGCATGGAGGTTGGGATTTCAATCCCGGATCTCGACCTGCTCACGATCGGTCTCGTGATGGACATCTGGACGGAGAAGGGGAATGACGGGACCTATTCGAAGAAGCCGGTATACGTCGCCAATCAGGCTGATTTCGATCGGTTTTGAGTAAGAAAACCCCGCTCAAGCGATGTGCCTGGGCGGGTGGGAGCATCATACTTCAATGACGCAATTCTGTTTAAAATGTGGAATTTTACCATCTGACGTCATGAAGCGCATGTTTTCAACGATGGCCTGTGCAAGGAGGATGCGGTCAAACAGTTCTCTGTGTTCCTCACCTTCACCCTGCCATTCCAGCTTGTTTGCTGCAGTCAGGTGTTCTTCTTTAAGAGGGGAAGGAATGTAGCCGGCCTCATGGCACATTTCAACAAACTCTTCTGTGGTAAAGTCCAGATTGTTTTTCCTGCTCTTCGTTTTAATGTCCACTTCAAACACGGAAGCTGAGCTGTAGTACAGGTTGTTTCCGGGATCCATAAAGAAGTCACGGGCCTTTTTTGTAAGGCGCTTATCATCAGTGATCGCCCAGATGGCAATATGCGTATCGAGAAGGATGTTCATAGCGTACCCCCTGTCAGCATAGCATAGACCTCATCGTTGTTGGCGTCAAAGTCATCAGGAGCTTTGAACCTCCCTTTGGCGACACCTATGCGCTTAGAGACAGGAGTTTCCTTGACACAAGTCATTTCGATAACGGGTTTGCCGTTTCTGGCAACCTTGATGGTGGTTTCTTTTCCGGTTTCAAGAAGCCGAATCAGCTTAGAAAAATCCCGTTTAGCCTCAACAACACTTACTTGCATGGATTCCACCTCCTAAATGACCATTCTGACCATAGTGGTCGTTCTGATTCTATTCTAGCTTTGGAGGATGGAGATTGCAAGTAAATATTTTGTTTTTCTAAAACGGGTGTTCTCGACCTGCTCACGATCGGTCTCGTAATGGACATCTGGACAGAGAAGGGGAATGACGGGACCTATT
>CACYCQ010000373.1:0-9527 GCA_902772995.1 uncultured Eubacteriales bacterium | reverse complement strand
GGCAAGAGCAATGAGGAAATCCTCTTTTCTGATTATAAGGAATATGAGGCTTCCGGTGTCAAATTCGGGATCGGATTGATCGCTGCAATTGATGAGGACCATGCGAGGAAGATGGCGCAGCGCATGAAGGAAGCGTTGCCGCATGGCATGCAGACGGTTCAGGTGGATTTGCTGTTCGCTGACGTCGGGATACGGGAGGGCAGCGAGAAAACGGACTTTATCATTCCCTGCGAGGGGTTGTCCAGGGAGTATATGGATGCGGTATTCCCTAATTATGATGAGTATGACGGAACCTCGTATATTTACAGAAATGGTGGGCTGGGACGAAAAAGCAAGTTTGTGCCGCGACTGACAGATTATCTCAATTCCCATCCGCATGAATAATCCGGAGGCGGATTCACGCCGAACGGGATAGTTTTACAGACGGGACGACGGCCCTTGAGAAACCACGTACAAGAATCGACCGTCACACGACTGAACAGGTTCCGCAGAATCAGAAACATTCCATGGTTTCTGTATCTGTCGGTGAGAAAGAAGGCCTGCATGCATGTCAGAAGCAGCGGATTTCCCAAGCGTTAGATGAACCGCATTTTCACCTGAATGAATGCGGGGGAATACAATTAAATCAAACCTGCCACGGAATCGACGAGGATGAAAAACGATTGTTATACTGTTTTTGCGATCTGTCCAGTCTGTTTTTCGTGCCAGGGATAATGCAGAAAAGAAATCCGGCGAGCATGCGCAGAACATCCATGACAGTAATCCGGGGAGAGGGGATCACGAAAAACCTCCCTCAATTGACGCCGTGGTGGAAACTGCGGGCCTGCAGACGATGATGACCATACAAACAAAACGACCTGTTGCAGTAGCAGGCCGTTTTGTTTGATGAAAAACTTTCGCACTTTATCGCGGCAAAGTCATGGCTGCTCTTGGATTGCGCGACACGAATGATCATAAACCGGATCCGTCCCCGGACCGCACATCAATGAGCTGCTGAGAGAATGATCTTCTGGTCATGGTGCTGTTCGTGGTTTTCAGAATATTGTCCTGAAAATAGAAGGTGTCGTGCGATGAGGATTACTTCTGAAGCGCTGACGAAGAATCCTGATAAAGCAAACTTCGTGTAAAGTGATGACATAAAGTGTGAATCATGCTCGTATTTATACCATTCGCAGGCCATCTGCGTTCCTGTCAAATCAAAAACATGGTCCTTGTGTTCAGCATTAGGCAGGTATCTGTGCATGGAGAAACGGGAAAGGATCTCAGGGGCTCGTGGTTGTCAGATGGATGCCCGGCGCGACCTGACGGCTGCGTGAGGGAGAGAAAATGAGGGAAAACGGATTCTCAACGGACGGGATATATGATTTTTCTGCCCGTCTTGCTTATCCGGAAAGAGTGGGACCTGGGCGACAGGATGGTGGGGGACGACGTGAAAAAGGAGAATTGAAAGAAAAGACCCGGCAACAAGGAATGTATGTTGTGAAAATAACATACGTTGTTGTAAAATGCATGCGCAAAAATTTGCAATGTGCATCCTGAGGACAACAGGGCAGGAGTCTGTCCGGAAATATCAGGAGAGCATGCACTCAGGAAAATCGTCACATGGACTGTCAGGCAGTTGTAACCATACAAATGATGCGCAGAGGAGGGGGATTGGCGATGAAGGACTATCGAAAAGAGCGAGGACTGCTGATAATCCTGTTCTGTGCTCTGCTTGTGCTGTTCCTGCATGCAGGAGCCTTTTCAGAAAAGAACGAACCGGTCATCACTGTCGGCGTCCCGGTGGATCGCTGTCCAGTTTTCTATCTGGATGAAGATCATGGGGAAGTCATAGGGATCGGAGTGGACCTGATGCGTATGGCGGCAAAAAAGGCGGGATACACGGCAACCTTCACCGCGATTCAGGAAGGGACACTCAAAGAGGCTCTGGACAATGAGGCCTATGATGTCCTGATGCCCTTTGGAAGTGCCATCTCCAGCACATCCGGTCATTCGAGCATTGTATCAGAGAATCTGACACTGACCCCCTTTACACTGGTATCCGAAAGTGACGGAACACTGCCGCGGCTCAATGATCTGCGTGTAGGAATGCTCCAGTCACTGGGGGGTGCTGCCGAAACGGTCCGCCAGATGTATTCCGGAATTGAGATAATCATGTTCAGGAACATGTCTGAGTGTGTGAAGGCGCTTCGTACCGGAAAGGTGGATGCTCTGCTGCACAATTCCTATGTCTGGAGCTATGTGCTGCAGAAACCCGCTTATTCAGACCTGGCTGTTCAGCCTTCAGCCATGTTTTCCATGGATTTCAGGGCTGGCGCACTGGATACGCCCAAAGGACGGGAAATCATCGGACGTCTCAATGACGGTATCGCGGAATTGACGGATACATTCAGGCAGGCGGTGGTTCTGGATTATACTACGCGGCGGCTGTACCGGTACGATCTGCTTGACTATCTGCATCAGTACGGGTTGGTGATTTTACTTGCTGTTCTTGTCGTGTTTTTCCTGATCATGATCATGCTGACAAGACAACGTGCGCTGCGCCTTGAACAGGAAAAAAAGATGCTGGAGATGATTGATCACGATCCGTTGACCGGTGTGCTGAGCCTCAACGGCTTCCGAAAAAAGGCGGCGGAACTGCTGCGAGAAAACCTTGACATTCCGTATCTGCTTGTGTATGTCAATATCAAGGATTTTAAGTATATCAACGACTCCCTTGGCATGAAGGCCGGAGATGAACTGCTTCGGTTCTGGACCACCAGGACACTGGAGACCCTGTCAGAGAACGAGGCCCTATGCCGCATCGCGGACGATCATCTTGCCATCCTGCGCCAATCCAGAGGGGAAGAACAGGTGAAGTCAGATGACCACAGGGTGATCGACTCCGTGCGCAACTATTTCATCGAACGGGGAAGGGAGAACCGGGTACGGGTCTGCGGAGGCATTTATGTGCTGACGCCCGAGGACTATATCCGTGCGAATGTGGACCGCATGCTGGATTTTGCGCGTGCGGCGGAAAAGAGGGTCCGGGAAAGCCGCAAGGATGGATATGAGTTCTATAATCCGGAAGAATGGGAGAAGGGGAAAAAGACCACCTTTATTGTCAGTCATCTGTCGTCTGCTCTCCGGTCCGGAGAAATCCAGGTCTGGTATCAGCCTCAGGTGGATTATGATACGGGAGCCATTACAGGAGCGGAAGCCTTGTGCCGCTGGAACCATCCGACGCAGGGATGGATAGTCCCTTCGGATTTTATTCCCATCCTGGAGGATGCAGGACTGATTTATGATCTGGATTCCTTTGTATGGGAGAGAGTCTGCCAGGACCTTCACCGCTGGAATGAACAGGGAGATCATCTCTCTGTCTCTGTGAATCTGTCCAGGCAGGACATCCAGAACGGACGGAATATTCCGGGGCAGTTCCACGAGCTGGTCAGCAAACATGGTCTGTCTGCGAATCAGATAGGAATTGAAATCACAGAGAGTGCCTATGTGGAAGATCCCGAACAGCTGATCAGGACCACAATCAGACTGAGAGAGCTGGGCATCAGAGTGGAGATGGATGACTTTGGAAGCGGTTATTCCTCCCTGCATATGCTTAAGGAGGTACCGGTAGACCGCATCAAACTGGATCTGCATTTTCTGACAGGAACGGGCGATCTGGAAAAAGGCCGCATTATCGTCAGCCAGGTGATCCAGATGGTGCGGCAACTGGGAATGAGTCTGATTGTCGAGGGCGTGGAATACGAATCCCAGGAGATGTTTCTTCAGAGCAGGGGCTGCTCCGAGATACAGGGATTCCTTTTCTACAGGCCCATGCCAGTCGGGAAATTTGAGGAAATCTTCAGGACAAAGAAGAGTGGCCAGGCCCAGCAGAACGCGGAACTGGACGGCGGGGAGTCCGGCTGAAGATCTGACAACAGGAAGCTCAGACAATGCATTCTTTCAGTCCGTACACCGGATAGCGGGAAGACCCGGAGACTGCCTCTTTCGTGACGCCCCAAAGCAGAGGATGAGGAGGATACTTCCCGGATGCCGGGACCCCGGCACGTTCGTTGACAGAAAACAAAGGCATTTGAATAAACAGGCGGGGAGGACCGGTACCGGTCCTCCCCGCGATCTGTCTGGTGAATCGAAAGGACATGGGAGCATGTAGGTTAGGCGCATTTCCGCTCCTCAGGGGGGGACGCTGTCCGGCGCTATATGCAAAGGAATCGACAGGCGTCAATCGTTGGAGACCAGGAAAGCGTCGGGAGGTCTATTCTCGTTTTCGTACAAGTGAGAGGCCGTAAAAAGCTGCACACAGAACGAGCAGAACCATCCAGGGCAGAAGCGATGTAGAGTCTCCGGTTCTCGGAAGGGCATTCGTATCCGGAATGGGAGTGGGAAGCCAGGAAAGCGCGAAAGGGAAAGGTCCGCGAAGCGTCACAATGAGCTTGTCGGCGGTTTTGGAAATCGAAAGCGGAAGAATGTCCCCTTTGCGGATTCTGAGATTATCCGAGGTGATGGACATGATCTGGCTGGCACAGAAGGAATTTCCCGGACCGGTTCCCTCCGGATAGGGAAAAGACAGGCTGATTCCGTTCTGGGGGTAGTACATCTCAGACGCCTTCTCCCAATTTACACCATGATCAAAGGAAATCAAAAGCTCGGCATCATAAAAGCTGGTGTGGTTTTCGTCGGCAGGTTTCCCGTTGTGTACAAGGGGCTGCATCAGCCTCTGTCTCAGTTCGGGAAGGCTGTACGTGTTTAGATCAGATGGAACGGAGGAAAGGGGATGGATCACGAATTTCAGGGCATGCGGAGCCGGGGTCCAGTGGGCATACCAGGTCACATGCTCAATCACCTCGGTGGAGGAACTGATCTTTGTCCCGCTATCCTTTCCAGTATACCACCCGAGAAGCACGTACCGTTCTCGTTCAGGAACGGGAAGCTTTCCGACCTTGTCCCCGCGGTGCAGACTACGGGTTTCTGGCAGGCTACCGTCGTTGGGGTCGAAGGTGACGTTGACCGGATCGGCATTGTATACGGGAAGGGAGGCGTTGACATAATGAGGAAGATTGTCCTGCTTAAACAGACCGATGGCCGTGATATTGGTTGGGTTGTTGACGGTGGTGTTAAAAGTAATCGCTGCAGAGCTGTTGTAGGGAAGATTACCAACTTCCCATACAGCAATATCAGTTGGTGCACTTCCGATGAGATCGCTAAGCAGCTTGTATTCAGAGTGGCTGTTTATGAAACCTTCAGATGCAGCAGCTGGTGTAAATGATGTGAGATTTGTAGCAGGCGAAAACGAGCCGTTGGATACGAAAAGCGGCATGGAATATTGCTGCTGGGAAAGTGGATCGGGGACCTGCTGGCCATAGGCATTGTTGTATGTGATGTTCAGGAACAGCTGATCCGGGCGCTGGTAGATGAACCTGCTGTCGCCAATATACTGGGAAGACTGGAGAATTTGGGAATCAGAAATGTAGATCGCACCGCCGTTTGCGGCAGTGTTGTTTGAAAAAGTGGAGTTGTAGATGAGGCCCTGACTAAGTTGCGATGAATCAGGGGAGCCAAACGTGCCGCCGGAAAAAACAACCGTGACGTTGTCCAGCGTGCGGTTGCCGTAATTGATCACGTAGGCATGATTGACGGTCTGGTTGTTTGAGGTAAACAGCTGATCGCTTCCCAGGAAGATGGCAGCCTGTGGCGGATTCTCCTCCTCATCATACAGTCTCAACGGTTGGCCAACGGCGATATAGTTGGTGTTTTGCGAGTACTCTCCGCCGCTGTTGATGACAAGAGGATTGCCATACAAGGTGAGAGTCTCTCCGTCAACATAGATTTCGTTGTTCCTGGTGTCCATGGAAGTGGCAGAGGAGCAGACGGTAAAGGTCATGCACCAGATCAGCAGGTACATGGCCAGAAGCAGCCTTGTCGCCCTGACCAGACGTCTTCTTTTTCTCATAGATATCCTTTCTACTGAGATGTATCAGGGGAAGCCAGAAGCCGGAAAACAGCGCAGACGCTATTCAGGGGATCCTCCGGCACAACAATGGGAATCCTTCGGTTATTCCAGCCGGAAAACCCCTGCGCTTCCGGGAGACGTGACAGGATGAAAGTGGACCATTCCAGCTCCTCCCAGAAAGGCCAGACGGCCAAATACGGAATCTGCGACGAGGGTGGTCATGAGCGCACCTCGGGGGTTTGGAGAATCCAAGTCCACAAGAAAAGTATACAATGAACCGGAAGCATCTGCAATGTTTATCATGGGATATTCGACGATCTGCCCGTCTTTTTTTTCAATGACCCGCTCAACCGGAAGGGGCTGGACGGAGGAAAAACCTCTGGAGAAAGCCGTCCAGGCTATGCAGGACTCCCCGGTATGTTCCATGTTGAGTTCGATGGGATGACCGTTGACCACGGTGTGCCAGACAGACCTGCCATAGGTCTCCCGGGTTTCGGTCCAGTCAAAGATAACCGCATAGCTCCCCGGGGAGTACCGCTCATTTCCTTCATATCCAAAGATGCCAAACCATCCCGCAATGTTTGCCATTCCCGGAGTGAGCAGGCAGATGACAGGATCACAATTCTGTGGAAACAGGAGTCTGGAAAGCGATTCCGCCTCCTCATTTGAAATTCCCCGCTGAAGAAGCGTTGCAACCGCGTCGTCCTTTCCGGCAGAAAGGAGCTCTTCCATCAGGTTCAGTGTATCCCTGCTTTTTCCAAATACCTCAAGCATCCTGTCGGTTCCCTCATCTCCGGACCCTGCCAGCATGTGCAGGATATGGAAGGAGAGCTGTTCGTCTGTGGTGGACAGCGCCTTGGAAACCCAGAATGCTCTCTGGCCGGTTTGCGAACCGCCGTCAAAGAGCGTACGTCGTCCGGCCTTCTCCTCGAAGAAATAGCCATAATCCCACCATCCGGCCAGAATCGTGTTTTCGGGCGTATTTTCCCGGATATAGGTCAGAGAGTCGTGAAGGGGACGGTTCACCACCGGCAGGGAATCCTCAGAGGAACGGGCTGCGCCGTAGAGGGCAGGGAAGATCATGAGGAGGGTGATCATGCCGGAAAAGATACGGTAATCCATCATCCGGTGATCCCGCATCAGGGTATGGAGGGTCCCAGTCATCAATCCGGCGAGAATGGCGACGGGGACAGCAAAAAGCATGATGAACCGCCAGCTGCGGAAGGCCAGGACCGCCGTCACCAGGAACCACACCAGCAGGAGAATGGATTCAAACTGCAGGTTTCTGCGGGTAATCCGGAGAATCAGAATCACAGACATAGCCACAGCCCCCAGAAATGGCACAATGCTTCCGACGGCATTGATGATGCCGACTGTGGATCCGGAGAGTACGCGCATCTGGAACAGGCCTGTCAGTCCCCCGGCAATGAGGGAAGGTTTCTGCAGCTCGGCGACTGATACATAGGCGTTTGGAAAAATCCTACCGTTCCTGCTGGAAAAGAGGACTTTCAGCATATTGATGATATCTGAAATCAGATTTGGAGTGGCGATAAGAACGGCAAGGAGAAGGAAGGCGGACAAAACCAGATGGGGAATGGATTTCTTCAGAGCATCCTTTCTTGCATCCTTTCCGACAAATAGGCATTGGAGAAGGACAAACAGAAGGAGAGATGCGGCGAGGATTCCCGTAAACAGGTAATAAACGCGCCAGGAGGCGGGCAGTATCAGTATACTGCCCGCCAGCAGGACTCCGGTGATGATGCGGGATGCCGGAAAGGCGGCCTGCTCCTGTCCGGCGGGAGCGGATTTGAAGGTGTGCAAGAACAGAATGGCAAAACAGAACAGACTGCAGGAGGTCCAGAGAATGATGCAGTCCGTGTCATAAAAGCCTGGACCCGTGTGGACGAAGTACCCGTAGTTGATAGATGCGAGGACCGAGGCTGTGAAGGCGGCAACCGTTCCTCCCAGATGGAAGACAAGAAGAAAGACGGGAATGACGACCAGGACAGAAAGGACAGCGCCAAGCCAGTAGACAACCTGGTCGAGGGTGACCGGAACAAAGATACGAAGAACCTTGTGGACAGAAACAGCGATCCCGGTCAGAAGGGGAGAATGGTCTTTGACAGCAATTCCGCTGGGAGCATAGCGAAGGGAGTCCCAGGGCTTCCCGTCTCTAAGGGAGTCCCCGGGATGGCCATTCTGTTCGATGTTCCGTGTCATCCTCAGGTGGAAATAGGAATCCATCTCCGTCAGATAGGGCAAGCCGGTATCGGGATCGAGACAGGATTCGCCCAGCCGGGTGTTGACGGCTTCCTTGACCATGAACCTGAAAGAGAACGAGATCCCCATGATCAAAAGGATCAGGAGAATGCAGACAGGAATCTGCCTGCGCAGCGTAGTATGGGTGTTCATATCCTTCTCCACCGGATGAAGTTTCCGTCAAAGCATTCTTCGGCGATAATCTCAGCCGAAATGAAATTGAGAACAAATGGAAACAGATGGTTTGCTCCCACAGACATGGAAGGCGCATATCGGCAGACCTCCGTATGTGTGCGAAGGCGAAATCGGAGACGGGTTTTCAAGGGATGTCTTCCCGATTATAGGCCTGGTCCGGAAAGAATTCAATCTTTCCCGGGTCCCTGCCTGAAAATGCTCTTGTTCATAAAAAGTATGAAGCAGAGGGAACACGGTTTTCGGAGATTAGGAAGTAGTGAGCAAGAACACCTCATCCAGGCAGACGAACCCGCACAATGTGCCCATGCACGCGATGAACGAATGCACCGGGATCAGGAGGTGGAGGTGACAGCTTATTTTCGGGAGGATGGACAGGTTGACGATGTTTCTTTTGAATGTTATACTATTACAAACCTTTGTGCGCAGGAAAGCAGAGAACTCCACAGCGTTTCCTGACAGACGCATGAACATCATCAAATTGACAAGGAGAGAACGACGATGAAAAAACTGGCAATCATCCTTATGACCCTGACCCTCACACTTGGGCTGGCTATTACGGTTGCCCAGAGCATAGCGCTGCCCCCTTTTACAAATCCCTTCACGGAGGAGGAATCGCTGGAGCGAGCAGTTACGAACTATATGATGGAAACCGATTTTGGCTTTACCGCGGAAGAAGGCGGTGTACTGATTCCCACGCCCATCATTCTGAAAACTGAAGTGAACGCAGATGAGACCGAGGCCACCGTGTACGGGAACTTCTGGATTTTCACCTATACCCTGGACGGAAAGATCATGAAGACTGGTGCCTGCGGCGAAAATCCCGGAGTCATGAAGCTGAAAAAGAATGATGGCAAATGGAATGTGACCTCTCTGGAGCTTGCGGAAGAAGGAGACGGTTTTGACGCAAGCATCAAGAAATTTGCCAACGGAGATGCGGCGCTTGAAGCGGATTATTTCCGTTCTTCCGGAGCGGCGGAGGACAGCTTCCTTCCGCAGTTCCAGCGCGCGGCGGTTCTGAACTATGTCCAGATGAACAATCTGGACGTGGAAGCCTATCAGGACTATGGTGCGAAGCCGGTTTCCATCATCGACTGAACAACGTTCCGCTTTCAGGAGGGACAGG
>CACYCQ010000372.1:0-3699 GCA_902772995.1 uncultured Eubacteriales bacterium | reverse complement strand
GTCCAGAGGGGGCTTCCTGTTATTGCTGCTTTTTCCGCTTCGTAGATCGATTTCTTCTGTAGAAACATATTGAAAAAGTCATCTTTTCCCTTCATAATGCTGGTGCAATTCAAACAAAAGGAAGGAAAAGATGAGTAGGTCATGCAGCAGCCTCCTGAGTGTCTTCCTCTTGCACGGTATCCGCAGGGAGGAACTGCACCAGTGAAACATAACGAAAAGCGGAGGATCTTCAATCCTCCGCTCTTTCTCATGCCTTTTGTTTCTGTGAACTGGTGTGGATACGGGAGCGGTGCCGGGTTCTGATGACCGCGGCATTCTTCCCCCGCCATCTACTTTTTTTCCGCATGCGCCCCCATCCAGATGTCCCAGATGTTCATGAGCTTTTCATCACTCACATAGACAAGCGCGTAATACGGTTTTGCATCCGGATACACCACAACTGCCCGGCAGAGGACGCAATACACGCCGTCCTTTTGACCCAGAAACCCGACCGGTTCGTAGCTGACCCCGGTCAGTCCCTCCATCGCCTTGTCAAAAACCGCTGCAACCTCCTCCGTCATTGCTGTCGTTTCCGGGAGATCCCAGTCGGCATCCGGCGTGGCTGTTTCAGTTCGCGTTTGCCCCTGGGTCTTGGCTGTTGCTTCCGCACCCGCGCACGCCGCCAGTGACAGCATCAACATCACGGCAAGAACCGCCGCCGCTGTTTTCTTCATAATTGCCTCCTTTACATCCGCATACTGCCTGCTCCGGTTTTCTTCCCGGGGCCCTCATCAGGCAGCTTCGTCCATTTCTTCCTTTACATGTTGAAATATAAACTCCTCCGCCAGTTCAGCGGTCCGGCCCGTCTTTTCTTCTTCTTCCAGGAACTGATTCACATACTCCAGGAGGTCTTCCGATCCTTTCGGCATCAGCACGCCAAGCTGACCATGCGTGAACGGCTCGGCTATCAGAGGTGCGGCAAGCCGCTCATCCCGCCCCACACAGTACCCTGCTTCGATGACTTCCGTGATCATGACATCCGCTTTCCCGGAAGCAATCAGTCCCGGGATCTCCTGGTTGACATCATGTATGATCAGCGTGGCATCGGGAAGATTCTCACGGGCGAACTTCTCATTCAGTCCGCCGGGGTTCTCCATCACACGGACTTCCGGCCGGTTGATGGCTTCCAGTGAGGTATACCTGTCTGCGTCCTCTGCCCTGCACAGAACCGTCTTTCCATTCTCCAGATATCCTTTGGACATCAGCGCCTGCTCTTTTCTGGCATCCGTGACCGTAATGCCGCATATCGCCAGATCAAATTTCCCGGCCAGCGTATCCTCCATCAGGGTGGGCCAGGATGTTTTCACATACTCAATCTCCACGCCCAGAGAGGCAGCCAGGTCCTCCGCAAGCTTCGCATCAAACCCCGTACAGGTGTTCGTCTCCGGATCCAGAAAGGACATCGGCGGATAGTCCCCTGCAGTCCCCACCTTCAGCACACCTCTTCTGCGGATCGCATCCAGCACATGATTCCCGTCATCCGCCGTCTGCGTGCCGCCAAGGAACCCGATCAGCCTGTTCTGGAAATCGCGGTAATACGGTTTTTCAATATAGGCGACATGGGACGCTCCCCCGATCACTTCCAGCGCGGAGCCGTCAGGCAGGTCGTCAAGGACCGCATTCACGCGGTCATAATCCAGATAGGGATCCTTGTCCCCGCATATCACCAGCGTGGGCACCGTGATCTTCTTCAGATCGATCAGCGTCTGTGCTTTGTCCACACAGATATCCCGTCTGCCGCCATTGGGGCTTGACTCCTTGTCATAGTGCCAGGAGCCTGAGCACATCAGTTCAACGACAACAGGGTCCGCGGTCGAATCGTCAATTGTCCCGTCTTCCTTCTTCTGGAAATCATCCGCCGCATGCTCCCATGTGTTGTGATGGAACGGCTCCGTTACCTCGGCTTCTCCAATTCCGCTCAGGATCGGCGCATACAGCACCAGCCTGTGTATATGCTCCGGGTGGCCGGCCACAAACCGGCCGGTCGTCACCGTCCCCCAGCTCCAGCCCAGCAGGTCGATCTGATCCTGCCCGGATACGTCGCAGATCTTCTCCACAGCGGCGCGAATATCCTCTGCCGCATAATCAGAATCCGGAAGGAAGCCGTTTTCCACTTCCTCAGACTGGCCGAATCCCGCAATATCCAGCCGCCATACGGCATAGCCCTCCCGTGCGAGAAACCGCACCAGGCTGTAGTCCTCATAGTCGATATCAAACTCATGGGAGGAATACGTGACGCCATGGACCAGGAGGATGTTTCTCTCCGGATCCGTCCCCGTGACCGACATGCGGTCCAGATGCAGATCGATGCCGTTTCTTTGAAGAGGGTATTCCGCATAGCGGTACGAAACAGACTGTTCCGCCGTGCTGCTTTGCTTGTTCGGCTCCTCCCCGGAAGCGCACGCCGTCATTGCCAGGATCAACATGGCGGCAAAAACCGCCGCTGCTATTTTCCTCATATCCGCTCCTCAGCTTTCTTCATGATTCCTTCCACCATCGGTACCGGCGATATCCTCTCCCCCGGCCCTGATCAGCCCGGCATCCTGAAAACCGTCATCACCCGCTGCCGGTGCTTCCACATCTCATCAGCCGGGCTCATCCGGCACATCATCCCTCCGGGGTGTCCCGCAGTGCGGCTTCTTCTCTTTGCAGCAGGGGCCGGGGATGCCGGCCGGAGAGGTTTTCAGGTGATTCCGGCCGCACCGGTCTGCCCAGGGCACCGTTTGAGGGAAGCGGGGAAGGACAGGCCGCCATACGGAACCCGTCATCCCCCCTTCGGCATTGTTTTACCGGGAGCCATTCTACGGATACCACGGTGCGTTGTCAACGCGAAACACCACATATGGTATATGTCTCTTCTAGCGAATTGACACAGGGAGGGGCTGTCTGCAAAAGCGTATGTTTACCGTCCCATAAACCGGAACAGCACCGATGCGGCAGCAGTTGGCGACGGTATCTGCCTGCAGCAGATACCATCGTTTCTTTGATTGGACCATAAAGAGAATCACGGGGTTGTCCCGGACGCTCTTTCGTTTTCTCCGCCTGCATGCCGGTTTCCCGCTCCTGCCCGCGGTGATGGGTTCTCCCTGATCACAGGCGCTGATCTTGATGGTTTTCAGAAAAACCTGACGACCTCATCCAGTTCCCTGCGCGGCCGCATGGGGACATCTGCGCTCCGTTTGCCCACGGCGATCACGGACATGATCTCTTCATTTTCCGGGATGTTCAGCCTGTCACGGATGCTCTGCGCATCACGGATACCCATGATCAGGGTATCATACCCGGCATTTCTGGCCGCCAGCGTCAGGTACGCGTCATGCAGGCCCAGGTCATACGCGCCCCAGCCGTTCCCGATTTCGTTCACCGGCTTTCCCTCCTGAAAACCGACGACATTCCTGACATAGGTGGTCACAATCAGCGCGGCATGCGCGGAACTGTTCCGGTTGAAGGAAGGCAGCGCCGCGGCGCGGAGATCCTCCAGAATCTCAGGCGTTTCAACCGCATAGCAGCGGGAAGTCTGCTGGTTTTTCCAGGAAGGAGCCCTCTGGGCCTCCTTCAGGATCTGCACAAGCGCATCATGTTCAATTCCGGACTCATAACTCCGGACACTCCGGCGCGCATCAATCAGTTCTTTGAATTCCATGGGTGTTCCTCCTTGCC
>CACYCQ010000371.1:0-16769 GCA_902772995.1 uncultured Eubacteriales bacterium | reverse complement strand
GAGGTTCCTTCCTTGAGCAGGATATACTCCTCCTGCTGGGTCTCTGCGCTGACAACCTTGGGCTGTGCCAGGGAGGTATACAGCAGGTCCTGGGTTTCCCGTCCGGCAATGCCGTCCGCGGTCAGGCCGTTGCGCGTCTGGAAATCCATGAGGGCCTGCTGGGTGTCCGTACCGAAGCGCCCGTCGGCCGCGCCCGTGAAATAGCGCAGTTCCGTCAGGCGGATCTGCAGATCCTGAACATCCGTTCCGACGGAGCCCAGGCGCAGCACAGGATACCCCGCATTGTAGTCGGTGGTGGAGGTGTCCCAGGTCTTCTGATCCGGGGCTGCCGTGGCCGCCTTCCTGGGTGTGGGCGTGGGCAGCTCACCGCCGCTCCATTCCTCCCAGGTGCTCTGGTCGCTGTTGGTCCAGGTATCCGGCGTGGGCGAGGGCGTGGCCTGCGGCTGCGGCGTGGGAGTGGCCGTGGGCAGCGCCGAGACGGAGCCAAAGGGAATGATGTCCGATCCGTCGGAGACCTTGAGAGGTTCCAGCGTGGGATCCGGCTGCACCGCGCAGCCCCCCGCAAGCAGCAGACAGGCCGCAAGGGCCGCAGACGCCGCCATCTTTCTGATTGTCATCTGTCTTCATCCCCTTTCAGGATTCCGAGGACTTCGTCCAGTCCGCGGATTTCATAGGTTACTTTCAGGTTTTCGCTCCGGGGAAGTCCTCTGCGGTTGATCCAGCAGCTGTCCATCCCGGCATTGCAGGCCGCTTTCATGTCCGAGGTCAGGGAGTCCCCCAGCACCAGCACGCGCCACCGGTCCCTGACACCCGCGCGCTCCATGGCGATCTCCAGCATGCGGGGATCGGGTTTTGCGGCGCCCACCTCCTGGGAAACCAGCATTTCTCCCTCCATCTCCGCAAAAGGCATCCTCCGGAACCTTCCGCGCTGAACACGGGAACTCCCGTTGGTCACAAACATCACCCGGACGCACTCGCGCCAGGCTCGAAGGCATTCCAGCGTATCCGGGAAAAGCACCGCCTGTCCCGAAAGGCTGTCCATATAGACGGCATTCATCGCCGCAGGATCTCCCACAAGTCCCGTTTCCCGCAGGAAATCCTCAAATCTCCGGATCACCAGCTCGTCCTGGCGGAGTTTCCCCTTTTCCAGTTCCAGCCACAGCCGCAGGTTGCAGCGGGAATAGCACGCCAGATACTCCTCGGTTTCCGGCAGATGCGCTGCCCTGCAGACACTTCCGAAGGCCAGCCGCTCACACGCGTCAAAGTCAACCAGGGTATTGTCCAGATCACAAAGCAGCAGATCGTACCTCATGCTGTCCTCACTTCTGATTGATGGATTCGCGGATGCTTCCCGTCAGTTCCACATCCTCGTAATCATCCGGATGCATCATCAGGGCCTCAATGCCCCTGCATACGCTCAGCTCCGGTTCATCCGCCGACTTGATGGGGATCTGGAGCTGCTCGGAGAGCACGTCATCCAGGCCATACAGCCGTGTGCCGCCGCCGCAGAGCACTATTCCGTTGTCAAAAATGTCGCTGGCCAGCTCAGGCGGGGTCCGCTCGATGGTCTTGCGGAGCTCATTGGCCAGTTCCAGCAGCGGCATCTCCAGCGCTTCAGTCATCTCCTCGCTGGTCACCTTGATTTCCCGGGGAAGCCCGGTCATCAGGGATCGGCCGTAGGCCAGGGTCTCCATGGAGAGGCCCCGGGCTCTCACCGTGCCGATATCCATCTTCAGGTTCTCGGCGGAGCGCTCCCCGATGACCAGGTTGTGCTTCCTGCGCATATAGTCGATGACGGCATCATCAAAACGGTCCCCGGCCACATCCGTGACCATCCAGACAATCTGTTTGCCCAGGGAAAAGACCGAGAGGCTGGTACGTCCGCCGCCGATGTCCACATTCATCCGACCGTAATGCTGGGTGATGTCCATGCCGCACCCGATCGCTGAAAGGACGCTTTCATCCACCGGCATCACGCTGCGCACGCCGGCGTCCACACAGATGTCGATGAGGGTCTGTCGTTCCGAAGGCACGACTCCGCTGGGCAGCGCCAGAATCAGCCGCGGGCGGAAAGCTGCCCGGCGACCGATGAGCTTGCGCAGATAGCTGTGCAGCATTTTGCTCACCAGATCAAAGCTGCGGATATGTCCCTGTCTCATGGGACGCTCCACCGCCATCGTCTCCGGGGTCTTGCCGTACATCCGCCAGGCATCTTCGCCCATGGCCGTGACCTCGCGGGTTTCCCGTTCATAAGCCACATAGGCCGGATCGCTGAGCACGACTCCCTTTCCCTTGACGACGATATGCAGCATGGACGTTCCCAGGTCCAGCCCCAGCTCATCCAGTCCGAACAACTCCAGTTACCTCCCTTTAAAATACGCCTGCGCCAGGGGTTCATCCCCGCGGTAGAGCACGTGTTCCAGCACCAGCGCACAGGCCGGCGCCGTCTTTCCCAGCTCCAGCCGGTTTCCGCTCTCCAGCGCCCGGGAAAGACATCCGCAGTCCCGCTTGCCCGTCCCGATCTCCGCCAGCGTGCCGCTGAGAATGCGGACCATGTTGTAGAGAAAACCGTCCCCGAAAAAGTGCAGACCCACAAGGTTTCCCTCCCTGGTCACCCTCACCCGGAACAGCGTGCGCACCGTGGTGCTGGCGGTAAACCCGGAGGCCGCAAAGGCCCGGAAATCGTGCCGGCCCTCCACCATCGCCGCCGCTTCACGCATCCTTTCCAGGTCCATGGGCAGCGGACAGTGTGCAGCATACTGCCTTCCGATGGCGCACATGTTTCTCTGATTGCAGTAGGTGTACGAATAGATCTTGCCGCAGGCGGAATACCGGGCATGGAAGCCCTCCGGAGCCTCCTCACAGGAGAGCACCCGGATATCCCAGGGCAGACGGGTGTTGAGGGCCAGACTCATCTTCTCCGGCGGAATCCGGGACCCGGTGTCCACATGGGCGCACAGTCCCCGCGCATGCACGCCGGCATCCGTCCGGCTGCTGCCCACCACCCAGGTTCGCTCCCCGGTCAGCTGTTCAAAGGCCTCCTCCAGGGTCTGCTGCACGCTGGGGCCGTTGCTCTGGCGCTGCCAGCCGCAATAGCCGGTCCCGTCATACTCCACCCGAAGCCGCAGGCGCCGTTTGCCCTCCGGAGGGTGGTCTGCCTCTGAAGGTCTGTGGTGCTCCACCAGTCGCAGCTCATCCAATCAGGGCATCCTCCACAATAATCAGCAGAATGAAAACCGCCATGGCGCCCACCCCGATGGCGTCCAGCCGGGTATAGTGCAGCTGCTTGAGGCGGGTGCGGTTCTCCCCTCCCCGGTAGCAGCGGGCCTCCATGGCCATGGCCAGGTCATTGGCGCGCCGAAACGCGCTGACAAAGAGAGGCACCAGCAGCGGCACCATGGCCCGGGCCCGGGCAATCAGGTTCCCGGATTCAAAATCCGCACCGCGGGCCATCTGCGCTTTCTGGATCTTATCCGTCTCTTCCAGAAGCGTCGGGATAAAGCGAAGGGCGATGGTCATCATCATGGCCAGTTCATGGGCCGGAAAATGTATCTTCTGCAGGGGCCGGAGCAGGCGCTCCAGGGCGTCCGTCAGCTGGACCGGACTGGTGGTGAGCGTCAGCACGGAGGTACCCATCACCAGGAAGATCAGGCGCATGGTAAAGAAGACGGCATTGAGCAGGCCTTCCTTCGTCAGGCGGAAAAACCCGAGGGTCAGCAGCGGCGTCTCACCGCTGCTGAAGAGCAGGTTCAGCACAAAGGTAAAGATAATTATGAAACGAAGCGGCTTGACGCCCTTCAGCAGATAGGAAAACCGGATGCCAGCCACCCGTACTGTCAGGGCAAGAAAAGCCAGGGCGATCAGGTATCCCGGGATATTCCCGATAAAGAACACGCCCACAATATAGACGATTGTCAGCAGCAGTTTTGTTCTTGGATCCATCCTGTGGACGATGGAATTTCCCGGATAATACTGCCCCAGCGTGATGTCATTCAGCACGGCGGTCCCCTTTCCTGTGCAACTGCACAATGGCCTCCCGGATATCCCCGATCCTGTACAGCCCTTCAGGCAGGTCTATCCCTCTGGCCTTCAGTTTTTCCACCAGCTCAACGCCCTGCGGAACATCCAGCCCGATGCGGCGAAGTTCCTCCCCGCGGGCAAACACCTCTCTGGGGGCTCCGTCCATCACAATGCGGCCGTGGTCCATAACCACCACCCGTTCGGCCAGGTTGGCCACATCCTCCATGGAATGACTCACCATAATGATGGTGGTTCCCTGTTCCCTGTGCAGTTTGCGGATAATTTCCAGAATACCGTTTCTCCCTCTGGGGTCCAGGCCCGCACAGGGTTCGTCCAGCACCAGCACTTCCGGATGCATCGCAAGAATACCGGCAATGGCCACCCTGCGCATTTGTCCGCCGGAGAGTTCGAACACGGAGCGGTCCGCGATCTCCCCGTAGTCAAGCCCCACCTTTTCCATAGCTTCCCGGACGCGCTTTCCGATCTCCTCCTCCGGGAGACCCAGGTTCCGGGGTCCGAAGGCAATGTCCCTGGCCACGGTTTCCTCAAAGAGCTGGGTTTCCGCATACTGGAACACCAAACCCACCTTCATGCGGATGGCCCGGCGGTCCACATCCCTGCCTGCCAGGTCCTCCCCATCAATCAGCACGCGTCCGGAAGAGGGCTTGAGCAGTCCGTTGAGATGCTGGACCAGCGTGGACTTTCCGCAGCCGGTATGTCCGATGAGCGCCACAAATTCCCCGTCCCGGATCTCCATGGACACGTCATCAAGGGCCCGCGTCTCATACGGTCCTCCCGCCATGTACACATGGCTGATATGGTCTACAACAAGCGACATATTTCCTCCACCATCTCATCCACAGTCAGCACATCGTCCCGGACCGGCATGCCGTCCCTGCGAAGCAGCCAGGACAACTCCGTCATGGGCGGAACATCCAGGCCCATGGAGCGGATCTGTTCCACCCTGGAAAACACTTCCCGGGGCTTTCCGGTCAGAACAAGCTTTCCCTGGTCCATCACCAGGATGTAATCCGCAGTGGCTGCCTCCACCATGTAATGGGTGATGATCACAACGGAAATGCCCTCTTCCTCATTGAGGCGGTGCACCGTGTTCATGACTTCCTGCCGGCCGCTGGGATCCAGCATGGCCGTGGACTCATCCAGAATGATGACCTCGGGCTTCATGGCCAGCACACCCGCGATGGCCACCCGCTGCTTCTGACCTCCGGACAGCATATGCGGGGCTTTGTGGGAAAGCCCTTCCATGCCCACGTTTCTGAGCGCCTCATCCACACGGATGCGGATCTGCGCGGGTTCCACGCCCATGTTCTCCAGGCCGAAGGCCACATCCTCCTCCACCACGGTCGCCACAATCTGATTATCCGGGTTCTGGAAGACCATGCCGGCATGCTGGCGGATCTCAAAGACCAGCTCGTCCTCCCGGGTATCCATACCGCATACCATGACCTTTCCGGCAAGGGGCACATACAGCGCATTGAACAGCTTGGCCAGCGTGCTTTTCCCGCTGCCGTTCTGTCCCAGCACCGCAAGAAATTCCCCTTTCTTGACCTTCATGGATACATTGTCCACCGCGTTTTTTCCAGATTCCGCATAGCGGTAGGACACCTGTTCCGCCCGGATTCTGACCTCTTCCTGCACCCTGTTTTCCACTTTGTTCCTTTCCTCCGGTTCCTGTGTTGAGTATTCCCCCGGGAGACGAAAGATGCGGCGCAGAGGATTCCCTCCTGCGCCGCAGTCGCCTGGCCCGTCTGTCCTGCTCCCGGGACGGATCTGCAGTCCGTCCCTTCGGCATCTTCAGGCGGCGTCACTTTTTCTCCCGTGAATCGGCCTGGCCTTCTCAGAAGGTGACAACTTCCTCCTGCGGCGGTGCACACGGTGTGATGGATTCCACATACAGCACCGGGCCCAGGCCTTTGTATTCCGGCCTTTCCTCGCAGTGAACCGTTGCTTCAATCAATTGCCATGACTTTGCAGCGGGACGCGGCTGTCCCTGGAGAATCGCCATAAAGCCGACCAGTCGGATATCCTCCGCACAGCAGACCATGGCCTGCCGCCCGGGTACAAACTCATTGTCCGCAAATCCGCGTCCAAAGTAGGTTTCTCCCTTCAGGCGCACTTTCCTGCCGTCATACCGTTCCGGGTTCTCAGAAGCATCGATGTAGAAGATGCCGAACCAGTCATCCCGGATGTCGATGACCTCCGCATCCATGTCATAGGGCGGGGGCATGCCTGCGCCGTAATCCTCGCTGGTGCCGTCCACATTTTCAAAATAGATGGAGGCCCGGGGATTCATGGCCCGGACATTGACATCCCGGATCAGGCTCCGCGTCTCCTCGGTGGCCCGGTTAAAGACGATCATGTCGCCATCCGTCAGATGCTGCAACATCTTGGCACCCATGTTTCTTGAATACATGTCAAAGGTTTCGGCATTGCAGATGGTGATGATCTGGAAGAGCTCCATGGAGGAGGGGAACCGGCCGATGGCCTCGTCCAGGTTCCACATGCCGTTGAATTCAACGATCACGCGGTCCGGATGGTTGCGCTTGACCATGTCCCTGAGCGTCTCCTCCGTGAATTCATCCTCGTCCTCGATGTTTTCCACCACGGTTTTGGTTTTTCTCAGCACCTGGGGCTCAATTTCCATCTCTCCCTCTTCGCACTGAATCAGCAGGGTCTCCTCATCCCGGGTAAATCCGGGATCCTGCAGGATGCTGGCGATAAAGGAGGTCTTCCCGCTCTCCAGAAAACCTGCAAACAGATATACAGGTACTGCCATGTTCTCCTCCTGTTACACCCCGAAGAGCGCAGCCAGATCCTTTTCCTTGAGATCCGAGCCAATGACGCACAGCCTGCCGGTGACATCCGCTCCGCCCCTGCGGATTTCCTGTTCACCGGGTGTATAGTCAAAGTGAATCCAGCCGCCGTCCACGCAGGGAATGATGCCCTTGGCCCTCAGGATGCTGCCGAAATGCGTATCCTCCAGCCGGGACAGGATGCCGGAAAGCTCTTCCTCGCTGAAGCGGCGAACCGTCTCCACGCCCCAGGAGGTGAAAATCTCATCCGCATCATGGTCATGATGGTGATGTTCATGATCATGGTGGTGGTGATGATCGTGCTCATGCTCATGCTCATGCTCGTGTTCATGCTCATGCTCGTGCTCGTGCTCATGCTCGTGCTCGTGTTCATGCTCATGCTCGTGCTCATGCTCATGCTCATGCTCGTGCTCATGCTCGTGTTCATGCTCGTGCTCATGATCATGGTGATGGTGGTGATGCTCCTCATATTCCTTGCTCATCACCTCGGACACCAGCTCCTCCTCCAGTGAATGGCTTTTCTCCATGGCATCCAGGATCTGGCTGCCGGTCAGTTCCGACCAGGGAGTGGTGATCATGAGGGCCTTGGAATTGTGTTCCTTCAGCAGGGCCACCACGCCCTCCAGCTTCTCCTGGGAGATTTTCTGCGTCCTGGACAGGAGGATGGTTCCCGCGTACTCGATCTGATTGTTGAAGAATTCTCCGAAATTCTTCATGTACATCCTGCACTTGCCGGCATCCGCCACCGTGACGAAGCTGCCCATCTGGGCTTCCGGAATTTCCTTTTCCACGCCTTCCACAGCGCGGATCACGTCGGAAAGCTTGCCCACTCCGCTGGGCTCAATCAGGATGCGGTCAGGATGATACTGTTCTATGACCTGGCGCAGCGCCTCTCCGAAATCGCCCACCAGAGAGCAGCAGATGCACCCGCTGTTCATCTCCGTAACCTGGATGCCGGCCTCCTTCATGAAACCGCCGTCAATTCCGATCTCGCCAAATTCATTTTCGATCAGCACCACTTTCTCACCGGAAAGGGCCTCCTTGAGAAGCTTCTTGATCAGCGTGGTCTTTCCTGCACCGAGGAACCCGGAAAAAATATCGATTCTTGTCATTGTTCTTCCTTCTTTCTGAGTCTTCAACTGAAGAAAAAGCGGGCAGAGCCCGCCTTCGTCTTTTAATATGGCATTACACGAAAATTCTGGAATGGGAACACCACCAGCCGGACATGACCTTTGATCATGCTGCGGTCAAGGGGCCCCACCAGGGGGCTGCGGCTGTCTTTTGAGTTGTTGCGGTTGTCACCCATGACGAAGTACTGTCCCTCAGGTACGGCATACGGTCCGAAATTCGTCGCATTTTCCGTCATCTCGAAGTTCTGCTCCACCAGCTTTCCATCCACATACAGGTTTCCTTCGATCAGCTCAATGGTTTCACCTGGCAGGCCGATCACCCGTTTGACCCTGTATTTTCCGTCACTGACATTGGGATAATTGCAGATGACGATATCAAACCGTTCCGGATTCCCCAGAAGATAATCATACTTGGTGGTCACCATGAATTCATTGTTCTTCAGGGTATTCATCATGGACTCCCCGTCCACCCGCACCGGTTCCGCAATAAAGGTCCGGATCACCAGCGCGATGGCTGCGGCAACCACAATGGTCATGATCCATTCAAAGATTTCCCGCCCCACGCTTTTTTTGACCTTCTCCTTCTGGTTCTGATCCTCCGTATTCGCCATTATGACTCTTCGCTTCCTTTCACTGTGCTAGCTCTGTGTCGTCCGTGCGCGGTGCCTTGACCAGGATTTTCCTGCAGCGTTTCAGGAAATCCACCCGGTCCATCATCACCACATGATCACAGCCGCGGCATCGGATCTTGATATCCGCACCCGTCCGGATGATCGTCCACTGATCGCTTCCGCAGGGATGCTTTTTCCGCATCTGAACCAGATCACCCAGGGCGATCGGGGTCGTCTCATCCATCCGGCTCACCGTCCTTCCACAGCCGGCCTATTATACCAATGAGGCCTTTTAATTACAAGCATTTCAGAATTGCCGCCTGTCGGATTATCCCTGCAGCAATGCCATTTTCTCCTCACTGACCCGGAGCGGTTTTCTCCGGAAACCGCCCTGCATCACAGCGGCGCAATGCGGTGGATGCGCTCCCGCAGTCTCATCATCTTCTCATCGGTCTGATGGATGACGTCCGCGCATTCCTTGAGCTCCTTCATGATCTCTTCGGCATCCTCCACCTGCATCTTGTACTGCATGTCGTGGTCCAGCGTCGCCCAGAAGTCCATGGCGATGGTTCTGATCTGAATCTCACAGCGCACAGGCCGGACGGAATCCGAAAAGTTCACGGGGATCTCCACGATCAGATGGTAGCTCCTGTAGCCGTTGTCCTTCGGGTTCTTGATATAGTCCTTGACGGTGATGATCTTGACATCCCTCTGCATGGACAGCATCCTTGCTATCTCGTAGATGTCATCGATGTACGCGCACAGCACCCGGATGCCGGCGATATCCGACAGGTACTTGCGCATGCTCTCCACCGTCACCGAATGCCCAAGCCTCCGGAGCTTGCTGGCAATAGAGGACGGGGTTTTCAGTCTTGTCTCGATAAACTCGATGGGATTGCGGCGGTAACGTACGGACAGATCATTGGACAGCACCTCGAGTTTGGTGCGCATTTCCAGAATGGCGCAGTAATAGCGCATCATGACCTCCTGGTACTGCGCCTCCTCCTCGAAGACATGTTCACTGTCATAGGGAATGATGTCGATGTCCATGGCCGTCGGCGGCCTTAATTCATTGTTTCTCATTTTCCTGCCCAACATCAGTCTGCACACATCTTCCGTGCAGTTAATAGTTAAGCTTCATTATACCAAAGCTATTTCAATTCGTCCATACACTAACCGTAGGAATACTGTCAGGCTTCCACTGACCCGTCCTCTCTTCCCCGGCAGGGCGTCCCTGCCGGTCTTGACACTCTCCGGCATTTGTGTATGATATCTCATCAGGGTACGGCCTCTTTACCGCCCCTGCAGGCGGAAAAGGTCTGCGGCACCCGTTCAGATTATCTTTTGAGGAAGGAGGTCCTTCTTGATGATTACTCCCGAAATGACCATCGCGGAAGTCATGCGCATGGATCCCGATGTCGCGCCTGTTTTCCTGTCCTTCGGCATGCACTGCCTGTACTGCCCGTCCGCTTCCGGCGAGTCCATTGCCCTCGCCAGCATGGTGCACGGTATCAATGCGGATGATCTTGTAGCTGCGCTCAACCAGTATTTTAGCGAAAAGAACTAAGGCGCGCATGCCCCCTGACATTCATTTTTCCCAATACATTTCATATTTTTTTGTGAATTGTTCCCCCTTTGAGAATACGGCATATGATGTTATAATTACATATGCGGGAGGTGGCCTTGCCGTCACTTCCCTTTTCATATTTTTAAAGGAGGCGCTCAGCATGGACCACGCAGTTATTCCGGGTTTCCGGAACCGTATTCACATTCCCGCTTCAATTCGCAATCGAAACGTCCCCCATGCAGAGAAGCCCAAGTATTCCTGCGGGGACACCGTGATGCATCCCAGCGAGGGGATCTGCAACATCGAAAAGATCACCCCCATGCGCTTTGGCGACAGTCCCGAGGAACCGTATTACGTGCTGCGTCCCACCATGGACAAGGCGTCCAATGTCGTGTATATGCCCGTCAACCGGGGGAATACCGTTTTGCGCCAGCTGCTGCGCGAAGCGGATATAGAGGAGATCATCTCCCGTTCCGCCGAATACGACGGCCTGTGGATTGATGACAGCAAGCAGCGCAAGGATTCCTTCACCAAGATTCTCTCGGAAGGCAACTATTCCAAGATGATCCGGATGATCCAGGAGATCCACATCCACAGCGATCTTCGCATCGCCAGCGGCAAACGTCCCTGTCAGACCGATGAAACCATTCTTGAGGAGGCGGAATCCCTCCTTCATCAGGAGTTTTCCTACGTACTCCAGCTGTCCAACGAGGACACCGTGGAGTATATCCGCCGCCGGCTGTCCACCCCGACCCTTTCTGAAGCCTGAGCATATACAGATGCCGGCTGGAGGAGCACTGCTCCCCCAGCCGGCTTTTTCATTTTCAGTCCTCATCCTCGAGGAATTCCTCATCGTCCTGCTCAGGCATCTCTGCGGGCGCCGCTTCCTCTGACGCTGCCTCTTCCTCGGCAGACGCATTGCGCGCGGCCAGTACTTCCCGGACCTTCTTTTCCACTTCGCTGGCAAACTCGGGATTTTCCTTCAGGTATTTGCGCACATTCTCCCGTCCCTGCCCGATCCGGGAATCCCCGTAGGAGAACCAGGCACCGGACTTGTGGATCACATCCAGCAGGATCGCATTGTCCAGCAGGCTGCCCTCCTTGCTGATTCCCTCTCCATAGAGGATATCGAATTCCGCCACCCGGAAGGGCGGAGCCACCTTGTTCTTGACGATCTTGGCCTTGGTGCGGTTACCCACCACATTGGGACCGTCCTTGAGCTGGTCTCCCCTGCGGATGTCGATGCGCACGGAAGAATAGAACTTGAGGGCCCGGCCGCCGGGCGTCGTCTCCGGGTTGCCGTACATGACGCCCACCTTTTCCCTCAGCTGATTGATAAAGATGCACACGCAGTTGGTTTTGTTCACAATGCCGGTCAGCTTGCGCAGTGCCTGACTCATCAGGCGGGCCTGCAGACCCACATGGGAATCGCCCATTTCACCGTCGATCTCCTGCTTGGGCACCAGCGCCGCCACGGAGTCAATCACCACCACGTCAATGGCCCCGGAGCGCACAAGCGCCTCCGTGATCTCCAGGGCCTGCTCACCGGTATCCGGCTGGGAGACATAGAGCTGGTCCACGTCCACCCCCAGCTTCTTGGCATAAATCGGGTCCAGGGCGTGTTCAGCGTCGATGAAGGCCGCCACGCCGCCTTTCTTCTGCGCTTCCGCGACCACATGCAGGGCTACGGTGGTTTTGCCGGAGGATTCAGGTCCGTAGATTTCCACCACCCTGCCCCTGGGCAGACCGCCCACACCCAGTGCCATGTCCAGATCCAGACACCCTGTGGAAATTACCTCAATATTGCGCACCTTCGTGTCGCCCATCCGGATGACCGCGCCTTTGCCGAACTGTTTCTCGATGCTGGCCAGCGCGACATCCAGCGCCTTCTTCTTCTCGTTCGCATCCGAAGCTGGAGAAGCGGCCGAAGCCGCCGCCTTCTTGCCTTTTTCCGCCATCTCTTATCTTCCTCCTTGTTCCCCGCAGTATTATCTGGCGCCGTCCAGAACGCTCCGGTTCTGATAAACATACTCGATCATGGAGATCAGGGTCATGGCCACCGCCGCCACCTCCAGCACCGCCGTCAGCATCCGGAATGCGGGCGCATCCAGCCACAGGGTCATCAGGCACACCAGGAGCATCTGGAGCACGGTCTTGACCTTTCCGGTCATGCCCGCGGCTATGACTCGTCCCTGCTCCACCGCCACCAGGCGCAGTCCGGAAACCACAAACTCCCGGGCGACCATGATCATGCAGGAGACCACATTGAGCCGTCCCATGGCCAGCAGCATGATAAACGCCGTATGGGTCAGCAGCTTGTCCGCAATGGGATCCATAAATTTGCCGAAGTTGGTGATCAGATTGTACTTTCTGGCAATCTTCCCGTCCAGCATGTCCGTCAGGGAAGCAACAGCAAAGACCGTCAGGGCCAGCAGCGGCTGCAGTCCATCACGCAGGAACCACAGGCACAGCAGGTACACGGGCACCAGAATAATGCGAAGCAGGGTCAGCTTGTTGGGCAGATTCAGATTCATACTCTCTCCCCCATCAGGTCATATGCACGGGCCTGGGTCAGCCGGACCTCCACAAAGCTTCCCTTCTCACAGGGTTCCCCGGAGCGGAAATAGATGTTGCCGTCGATTTCCGGCGCCTCCATGGCGCTTCGTCCGGTATAGCGCTGCCCACGCCGGTTTTCCACCAGCACCCGGCATATGCTTCCCACGCGGGCCCGGTTGTTCTCCAGGGAAATCCGGTGCTGCAGGGTCATCAGCTCATCATAGCGGCGGGCAGCCACCTCCTGCGGAATCTGGTCAGGGAATTCCGCAGCCCGGGTGCCCTCCTCAGGGGAGAAGATGAAGGCGCCCATGCGGTCAAACTTCATGTCCTCCACAAACGCCATCAGCTCCCTGAAGTTCTCCTCGGTTTCCCCCGGAAAGCCCACCATCAGGGTGGTCCTGAGCGTAAACCCGTTCTGTCTCAGCATCGTGCAGACCTCCCGGATATGCTCCCCGGTTTCCTCCCGGTTCATGGCTTCCAGAATGTTTCTGCTGATATGCTGCATGGGCATATCGATGTACCGGCAGACATTCGGATGGCGCACCATCGCCTCCACCAGTCGCCGGTCGATGCGCTCGGGATAGCAGTAGAGCACCCGGAGCCACTCAACACCGGGAATTTCAGCAATGTGCTCAATGAGCTCCGGCAGCGTACCCGGTCCGCCCTGATCCGTTCCGTAGCGGGTGGTATCCTGGGCAATCAGGGTAAATTCCCGGGTCCCTTTCTGCACCAGCTCCCGGACCTCCGCAAGGATCTGCTCCTCCGGGCGGCTGCGGTACCCGCCCCGGATCAGGGGAATGGCGCAGAAGGAGCACCAGTTGTCGCAGCCCTCACCAATGCGGATATATGCGCTGTAGGCGGGGGTGGTCAGGACGCGCCCATACTCGAAGAAAGAACCGTCATCATCCGTGTAGACCGGACGTTTTCCCCGGGTGGCCTCCTGGATTGCCTGATCCAGCTTGTCATACTCGTTGACGCCCAGAATGATGTCCACCTCCGGCATCTCCTCGCGGATGGCCTCCGGATAACGCTGGGCAAAGCAGCCAGTGGCCGCCAGCAGACGGCAGTTCCCGCTGTTTTTGTACTCCGCCATTTCAAAAAGGGTGGAAATGGCCTCTTCCTTGGCTGACTGAATAAAGCCGCAGGTGTTGACAATGATCACCTGTGCCCTGGACGGGTCCTTCACCGTCCTGTATCCCCGGTCCTGCAGCACCTGAAGCATCTGCTCCGAGTCGATGCGGTTCTTGCTGCAGCCCAGGGAAATGACACCGACTGTTACTGCCAATGTTCCTCTCCTGTCCAAATCAGTAGGCCACCTTGCGGGCCACATAGTCCACCAGGTCCGCAATCGCCACGCGCTCCTGCTGCATGGTATCACGATCGCGGATAGTCACAGCCTGATCCTCGAGCGTATCGAAGTCCACCGTGATGCACATGGGCGTACCCACCTCATCCTGACGGCGGTACCGCTTGCCGATGGAACCGGTCTCGTCGTAATCCACCATGAAGTGCTTTGAGAGCATCTCATACACCTCGGTCGCCTTCTCACCCAGCTTGTTCTTCTGCAGGGGCAGCACGGCGCACTTGAAGGGCGCCAGGGCGGGATGGAAATGCATGACCGTGCGCACGTCGCCGCCTTCCAGTTCCTCCTCCTCATAGGCTTCGCACAGGAAGGCCAGGGCCGCGCGGTCCGCGCCCAGACTGGGCTCGATGACATAGGGGATGATCTTCTGTCCGGTCGCGGAATCCAGATATTCCATGCTCTTGCCTGAGGTGGTCTGATGCGCCTTCAGGTCGTAGTCGGTCCGGTCCGCCACGCCCCACAGTTCACCCCATCCGAAGGGGAAGAGATACTCAAAGTCCGTCGTGGCCTTGGAATAGAAGGCCAGCTCTTCGGGACGATGGTCGCGCAGACGCAGGTGTTCCTCGGAAATCCCCAGTCCCAGCAGCCAGTCGCGGCAGAAGCTGCGCCAGTAGGCAAACCATTCCAGATCCGTGCCCGGCATGCAGAAGAATTCCAGCTCCATCTGCTCGAACTCGCGGATTCTGAAGATGAAGTTGCCCGGGGTGATCTCATTGCGGAAGCTCTTGCCGATCTGCGCAATGCCGAAAGGCAGCTTCTTGCGGGTGGTGCGGGCCACATTCTGGAAATTGACAAAGATGCCCTGTGCCGTTTCCGGACGCAGGTAGATCTCATTGCTGGCATCCTCGGTGACGCCCTGGTGGGTCTTGAACATCATGTTGAACTGGCGTACGCCGGTGAAATCGTGCTTGCCGCAGGTGGGGCAGGGAATCTCATTCTCCCGGATGAAGTTTTCCAGCTGTTCGTTGCTCCAACCGTCGGCCTCCACCTCCCGGCCGTTGGCCTTGGCCCAGTCCTCAATCAGCTTGTCCGCGCGGAAGCGCTCCTTGCAGGCCTTGCAGTCCATCATGGGATCATTGAAGTTGCCCACATGTCCGCTGGCCACCCACACCTGGCGGTTCATCAGAATCGCGCAGTCCAGGCCTGTGTTGTACTTGTTTTCCTGAACAAACTTTTTCCACCATGCGCGCTTGACATTGTTTTTGAATTCCACGCCCAGGGGGCCGTAATCCCAGGAGTTTGCCAGACCGCCGTAGATTTCCGAGCCCTGGAAAATAAATCCTCTGCCCTTGCACAGAGCGATGACCTTGTCCATCTTGTCATTCTGAACCTTTGCCATTTGTTGTTCCGCCTTTCAGATCAGTATTTATTTTCATAAAAATAACCGCCGAAGCACATCCCGAATCCTGTCAGGATTCAAGGGACGAAAAATCTTCCGCGGTTCCACCCTTGTTGATGCTTGCGCATCCTCTCTTTATTCCTTGCCCCTGCTCAAAAGTTGCCAGCTTTTTCATCGCCTGAGGCAAAGGTATCTTAATCAATAACCTGTTCTTTGTCAAGGCAACGGAAGGGTCTTTTTCTTCAGCCGGCCTCATTTTTCTCCTGTTCAGGGAACCCCTTTCCGAGCTGCCGGGACGTGCTTCATTTCCGTCCGCCCTTCCCTTCCCACCTGTTCAGGATCACAGGCCGATCTGTGCAGGGTCCCACCCTGCGAAAGTCACGTCAAAGCCCCTTTTCCGGGACTTGCCCGACCTGATTCCAGGGGGGCGTCCGGCTCACCTTCGGTGACGGGGACGCCGCCCGCTGTTGCGCATAAGCCGGGTCAGCATCCGGTGGTCCCACAGCGTCACCCCGGTGGATTTGGCCAGCCGCACGGCAGAGGCCGTAAACGTGGTGGTACACAGCACCACGGCCTTGTCACAGCCATAGAACTGCATGCCCGCATAGGCCTCCTGCACCGCCGCATTGCCCACGCTTCCGCTGTACTGCTTGCACTGGATGGCATATCTCCGGCCGTTGCGCTCACAGAGAATGTCCACTCCCTGGTCGCCGCTCCCGCCGGTGGACTCCACATGCCTGAATCCCGCATCCCGGAGGATCACGGCCGCATATTCCTCAAACTCCGTTCCGGTCAGTGGCGCGCACTTCTCCGCCGTCAGGTACCGTCCCGTCATTCTCCGCATCACATAGGCCAGCGGAAAGAGGATCAGCCGGAGAAGCAGCCAGAGGCCCCGCGCCAGCAGGCGCAAAGCCGTCCAGATTCCCCTGAAAAAGAGGGTGATCAGGCCCGTCAGGACATTTCCGATGCTTTCCGCGATCCAGTCAATCAGATCCAGAAACCCGTCCATCATCCTGACCAGACATCCCGGCTGTTCGTCTCTACGTCCGGGCACCTGTGCCCTCCTTTTTGCGGATGCAGGCAACGGCGTGAGCGGAGATCCCCAGTCCCTCGCCCTCAAACCCCAGGTGTTCCGTGGTGGTGGCCTTGACGCTGACGTTTTCAACGCCGGTCCTCAGGCGTTCAGCCAGGCGTTGTCTCATCTCCCCGATATACGGACGCAGTTTGGGGCGCTGGCAGATCATGGTCACATCCGTGTTTTCAACCTCCCAGCCTTTCAGGGAGAGCTCCTCCACCACCGCATCCAGCAGCTTCAGGGAATCCGCCCCCTCGTAAGCCGGATCCGTGTC
>CACYCQ010000370.1:0-6924 GCA_902772995.1 uncultured Eubacteriales bacterium | reverse complement strand
CTGCGCCGTGCTCGGCTGCTACCTGAAACTGGCCGACCCGGATGAGGAAAGCGCTGAAAAGACCCGCCAGATCTATGCCGCACACCTTCGCTTTGCCCGTTGGATCGGCGCGCGCTGCGTCGGAACGGAAACCCCGCCCGCACCTGCCGCGGGAGAGGAGTACGAAGGGTGCAGGGGAGAGGAGCACTACCTGCTGCTTCGGGATCGTCTGCGGCCCCTGGTGCATGTCGCCGAGGAGGAAGGGGTGGACCTGGCCCTGGAGCCGGTATGCAGCCATATTCTCCACGATACGGCCATCACCCTGCGGCTTCTGGAGGAGCTGCACTCGGACCGGGTGCGGGTGATTCTGGATGCCGTCAACCTCATCGACAGCGCCCGCGTTCCCGTGGCCGGCGACATTGTCGAAGAAGCCATTGCCGCTCTGGGAGACGTCACCACGGTGCTGCACATGAAGGATTTTCTTCCCCAGGATGCCCGCAGGCCCAGGCCTGTCGCCTGCGGACTGGGGCAGATGGATTACCGCGGGCTTCTCGGCCTGGCAAAGCGCCGGCACCTGCCCATGACGCTGGAAAACACCACCCCGGAGAATGCGCAGCAGACCCGTCTGGTCCTTGAGCGGCTGGCCGAAGCGGCTGGCGGAAAGGAGACGCCATGCTGATCGTTGCAAAGGATGGAACCGGCCATTTCACCTCCATTCAGGCCGCCGTGGATGCCTGCCCGGAGACAGGAAGGGCTCCTTCCCTGATCCTGGTGCGCAGGGGCGTGTATGAAGAGCGCGTGGTGATCCACCGGGACAATGTCCGCCTGGTGGGCGAAAGCCGGGAGGAAACGATCCTCACCTGGTCGGATTATGCGCTGAACCCGGATGCCTCCGGGCAGCCCCGGGGCACTTTCCGCACCGCCACGCTGCTGGTGACCGGGAATCAGGTGGAAGTGGAAAACCTGACGGTCCGCAATGACGCCGGAGACGGGCGTATCGTGGGGCAGGCGGTGGCCGTCTATGCCGCCGGAGACCGGGGCACCTGGCGCAACTGCCGCCTGAGCGCCCATCAGGACACCCTGCTCTGCGGGCCGCTCATGCCCCGCCTCGTACAGGATATCCTGCCCCGGCAGGGCCGCGCTCCCGTGGTGGAGAACGTGGCCGAATGCTCTCTGGTGACCGGAAGACAGTATTTTGAGGACTGCCTCATCGAAGGGGACATCGATTTCATCTTCGGTTCCTACCGCTGCTGGTTTGAGCGGTGCACCCTGGTCATGCTGGAGCGGGGCGGCTACTACACGGCGGCCAACACCCCGGAGAACATGGACTACGGGTTTGTGTTCCATTCCTGCCGCCTCACCGGCACGTGCCCGGAGGGACAGGCATTCCTTGGACGCCCCTGGCGGCGGTTTGCCCGGACGGTGTTCCTGTCATGCGACATGGATGAGCACGTGTCCCCGGAGGGATTTCAGGATTGGGACGAAGTCCGGGTCATCACCCCGCGCTGCGCGGAGTGGGCCACCACCGGGGCGCGGGCCGACCTGTCCCGACGGCATCCGGATGAAGGTCTGCTCTCCCGCGAGGAGGCCATGCTGCTCAGCCTGCCGCAGGTGATCGGGGGAGCGGACCACTGGCATCCCGAGAAGCGGGTGCCCACCTGGTTCCTCTGCGGGGATTCCACCATGGCCGATTATCCAGTGAACCGCGCTCCCATGACCGGATGGGGGCAGGCCCTCCAGCCCCTTCTGCAGGGAGAGGTCTTTGTGCAGAATGAAGCCTTCAACGGGCGCTCCAGCCGCAGCTTCATCGACGAGGGCCGGCTTGAGCAGATTCGTCTTTGTCTTCGCCCGGGGGATCTGCTGGTCATCGGCTTTGCCCACAATGACGAGAAGTCGGACCCTGAGCGTCACACGGATCCCGAGACCACTTTCCCGCAGATGCTTCGCCGCTACCTGTCCACAGCCCGTGAAAGCGGCGCCCTGGCTGTTCTGGTCACGCCGGTTGCCAGGCGGCATTTTGACCCGCAGGGGCTTCCGGTCCCCACACACGGTGCCTATCCGGAAGCCATCCGCCGCCTGGCACAGGAAGAGCAGGTTCCTCTGGTGGACCTGGAGCGGGCCAGCATGCTGCAGCTGCGCCGCCTTGGACCGGAAGGGAGCCGGAGCCTGTACTGCCACGTGGCAGCCGGCCATCCCCATTATCCCATAGGCCTGCAGGACAACAGCCATCTGCATCTTCGCGGCGCGGTCACGATGGCCGCCCTGTTCCTTGAAGGGCTCCAGGGTGAAACCTGGTCGGAGGAGGCTCCCTCGCCGGAAGGAACGCAGGCCGGTGCCTTCCGTGAGCTGATCGATCTGGAAGACTGGGTTCTTTCACATTCCTGAACCCGTGAAACATTGGAAGAGGTACACCATGCATACGGACATCATCAGTGCGGACATGCCGGCAATTCACCGGAAAGTCCGCGAATTCAGGGCCATGTCCCCGGAGGTCCGGGAGCAGCCCCAAACCCTGCTGGCTTTTATGCCCGCCTATGCCCGAATGGACACGCTGGAACAGAAGAGTCTCGAGTCCCGGGAGATCGCCCGCCTTTTTCGGCGTGCCAGGGCGCATCTGGGACACACCGGCATCAACAACGGGGTCTATCTGGCTGCGCTTGCCGCCACCCTGCAGAATATGGAAGAGCAGATCTACGAGCATTTCCGCAGCGTAGAGGACCTGCTTGTGGAGGGGGCCAGGGCGTGGCTGGACAGCGGAGCCCTGGCGGACCCGCTCAGCCTGTATGCCATTCAAACGGGCATCGAGGAGCACTGGCTGGACCCGGAGCGCTATGGTCCGGCGCTGGAGAGGGCGCTTTTGGTGCTGTCCCCGCAGGGAAACGGACGGGCCGTCGTCCTTGAGGCGGCAGAGAGGAGCCAGCTGTGAAAATCCTGTATGTTTCATCCCGGAGCGTCACCGTCCTGCTGGATGAAAGCGGCCATTATGAAGCCCGCAGCCCCCTGCGCCTGCGGCTCAACGGCGAGGACAGGGGAAGCGTGTCCCGCAGCGTGGAGAGCCTGTTCGGGCTCTGGCCCCAGACCTGCTATATCCTAGAAGCCACCGCCGAAGACGGGCGGACCGATCAGGTGGAATTTGAAACCCTTCCCGAATTCTGCACGCTGAATGTCAGGGACTTCGGTGCCGCCGGAGACGGCATCACGGAGGACACCGCCAAAATCCAGGCCGCCCTTCTGTGCTGTCCCGAAGGCGGACGGGTGCTGATTCCCGAGGGCCGTTACCTGACCGGCCCCCTGTTCCTGAGAAGCGGCATCACCGTGGAGATCGCCCGCGGGGCCGTCCTGCAGATGCTCCTCGACCGTGCCTCCTATCCCATTCTGCCCGGCACCGTCCGATCGACGGATGAGCAGGAGGAACTGATCCTGGGCATGTTCGAGGGGAACCCGCTGCCCTGCTTTGCCGGAGCCATCAACGGCTTTGACATCCATGACACCGCACTCATCGGTGAGGGCGTGGTGGATGGACGCGCCCAGGACAGCGACTGGTGGGACTCTCCCAAGGACCGGGTGGGCGGCGCCTTCAGAGGAAGCCTCTTCTATCTGCAGCGCTGCCGCAATATCACCGTGCAGGGCATCACCTTCCGAAACAGTCCCTGCTGGAATCTCCATCCCGCCTTCAGTGAGGACCTGGACTTCCTGAACATCCGGATTTCGGCCCCCTATACCAGCCCCAACACGGATGGATTTGATCCCGAAAGCTGCTGCCGCGTCCGGCTGTTGGGCGCTGAAATCTCCGTGGGGGATGACTGCGTGGCCCTCAAGTCCGGAAAAGTCTATCTGGGGCGCCGCTATCACATTCCATGCGACCAGGTGGAAATCGCCTACTGCGCCATGCTGGACGGACACGGGGGCGTCACGGCCGGGAGTGAAATGGCCGGAGGCGTCCTGAACGTCCGGGTCCACCACTGCTACATGAGGGGCAATGACCGGGGACTTCGCATCAAGACCCGGCGGGGCAGGGGAAAGTTCGGCGTGATCGACCACATCCGCTTTGAGGACGTCCTGATGGACGGCGTCAAGATTCCTCTGGTGGTCAACGCGCTGTACTACTGCGACCCAGACGGTCAGACCTCCTACGTGCAGAGCCGGGAGCCCCTGCCCGTGGATGAGGACACCCCCCGCATCGGCACCCTGATCTATGAGCGCGTACAGGCCCTGCGATGCAGGGGCTGTGTGGCCTATGTCCTGGGTCTGCCGGAGCGTCCGGTGGAGCGCATCGTCTTTGCTGACTGCTCATTTGACTTTGAACCCTCCGCCGAACCCGTCCCGAATCCGGCCATGGCGGATGGCGTGGAACCCGTGGCCAACCAGGGCATCCTTCTGCACTATGTGGACCGTGTGGACCTGCGGGGGACCCGCATCACGGGCATTTCCGGACAGATGGTGGAATGCACCCAGGTCCGCGCCCTGAATTCCTGAATCCCCGGGCCTTCTTCGCAGCGTCGAAGAAGGCCCTTTGGGCCGTATAGGGCAAATTGCACAAAAAGACTGATGCAGACGGGGATTCCTGCGGCCACGGCAGCATCTTTTGAGAAGTCCATCACCAAAGAAGATCCTCATCAGGGCATTCGTTATCCGGAATTTTTTTCTTTGATTCCTTGATTTTTCTTTATTTTTCATGAATTGATGGGGGAAGGCTGTCTGTTTTCCGACCTTCAGGCAAGCTTCCTTCCACGAAACGCGGGGGAAGGTCAACGAACCTCGCTACCGAAAGGTTTTTTCAAGCTTCCTGGCCAATTCCCTCGGCAAGGAATTGGCCAGTTTTCACAACCCGCTTTTTCTGTGATCTGTAATTAGCGATTGTATTTGTTTGTCTGTTCATGTACAATATGTCGGACAGCTGTAATATGACAGGAGGGTTGCGGGTGCACGGACACAGGACGGTAGCAATGTACCGGGCCATAGACCTGTCCCTGTTTGCGGTGATCCTGATGGTGTTTGAAACACTGCTCGTCAATGCGGCAGGCGTCTGGTTTCCTGGTGAAGTGTGGAGTGTATCCGCCGTGGCACCGGTCACCGCCATCGTGATGGTCCGGTGGGGCCCATGGGCCGCGCTTCACGCCGCACTGGGCGGTTTTGTCCACGTGCTGGTATCACGGGGGACAGGGCTTCAGTTCCTCATCTATCCCGCAGGCAACCTGCTGTGTCTTGCAGTCCTGCCCCTGGTCAGGAAATGGGGGTGGGAGCGGCTGAGACAGGAGGGGCTGTGCAATGCCTGCTACAGCATCCTGGTGCTGCTGGCCATGCAGGCGGGAAGAGCGGGAGTCGCCCTCCTGACGGGGACATCTCCCGCGCTGCTCTTTGGATTTGTCGCATCGGACGTGATCAGCTACATCTTTACCGTAACGATTGTGTGGATCTCATCCCGTCTTGACGGGATGTTGGAGGACCAGAAACACTACCTGGCCAGGATCAACGAACCTGACGGGGATGAAGGAGGAATACGATGAAGGGAAAAGCAACGGATTACCTGATTCTCGATCAGGCAACAGGAACTTATCGTGAGAATCCCGAGCAGATTGTCCGGGATGATGTGGAGAAGCATTACTGGCTCAATGTCGGCCGGGCTGTCGTCAAGGACTGGCGGCTGTACATCATGCTGGTCCCCATGCTGCTGGTCTTCCTGTTCTGGCGGTACTTTCCCATGTATGAGCTGCTGGGGTGCTTCAAGGTATCCGACACCGTGCTTCCGGTCAGCGAGCAGCTGTTCTGCGGTTTCAGTTACTTCAAGCGCCTCCTGATCGGCGGCGACAGTCTGAGCGCCAACTTCTGGATGGCCATGCGCAACACCTTCCTGCTGAGCTTCTACGGACTGTGCTTCGGCTTCCCGATGCCCATCATCCTGGCGCTCTTCTTCAACGAGATCCGTTCCAATGCCGCCCGCAGCGTGTACCAGGTCATGACCTATCTGCCCAAATTCATGTCCACCGTCGTTATGACATCCCTGGTTACCATGCTTGTCAAGCAGGGTTCCATCATCGGACAGATGGGTATTGTCAGCCAGCTGCTGGTCAAGCTGGGGCTCCTGTCCGAGGAGATCGGAAATGCCGGTCTGCTGAACAATCCCGGCTTCTTCCGCGGCATCTACCAGATCAGCGGCATCTGGGAGAGCGCCGGCTATGACAGCATCGTGTTCTTCGCCGCCATCATCGCCATTTCGCCCACCAGCTACGAAGCCGCTCAGATTGACGGTGCCGGAAAAATGGCCCAGATGCGGTATGTCGTGCTGCCCTGCATGCTTTCGACCATCGTGATCATGCTCATCACCCGAATCGGCAGCCTCCTGAACATCGGCTATGAAAAGGTGCTGCTCCTGTACAACACCAAAACCTACATGACCGCGGACGTGATTTCCACCCTCGCCTACAGAACCGGTCTTTCCGGCGGAGCAGGAACCGGCATCGCCTCCGCCGCTGAAATGATGAACAACGTCGTCGGCATGCTGCTGGTGATCGGTGCCAACACCATTGCCCGCAAGGCCTCCAACACTTCGCTTTACTAAGAGGAGGAGATTTCGATGAAAAGAAAACTGGAGATCTCCGAGCTGATCTTCAAGATTATCAGCTACTGTCTGCTCACCGTCTTCGCGCTCATGTGCCTGTATCCCTTCGTGTATGCCATTTCCGCCGCCATATCCGGGCGCCATGCGGTGGAGTACAGCGAGGTGGTCCTCTTTCCCAAGGATATCCAGTTTGAAGCCTTCAAGATGATGTTCGGCAACAACATGTTCTGGAATGCCTATTCCAACACGCTGTTCATCACCCTCTACGGCACCATCTGGGCCCTGGGCGTCTCCATCCTGGGCGCCTACGCCCTGTCCAAGCGGAGACTGCTGTTCCGCAAGCTGTTCAACTTCTTCCTGGTGTTCACCATGTGGTTCTCCGCCGG
>CACYCQ010000369.1:0-7567 GCA_902772995.1 uncultured Eubacteriales bacterium | reverse complement strand
TCCTCCTCCATGTGACCCAGGCCATAGGAAAGGGCGGCAGCGGTCGGTTCGTTTAGAATGCGCTCCACATCAAGCCCGGCCTGTGTGCCGGCCTTGATGGTCTCTTGGCGCTGAATTTCATTGAAATATGCGGGAACAGAAATGACGGCACTGGAAACCTCTTCGCCAAGATGTTCCGATGCGTATGTTTTGACAAACTCCAGCAGCTTGGCGGAGAGGAAAACGGGGGAGTAGGAACGCTTGCCAATCGGAATCTGCTCTTTTGTACCGATTTTCCGCTTGACTTCAATCGCTGTGTTCTCCGGGGAGAGAATCAGCTGAGACAGGGCTCTCTGGCCGACCACCCAGTTGCCGCCCTCATCCATACCGACGGCAGAAGGGGTGATCACTTCATGATTGAGGTTCACAATCATTTCAACCTTGCCATCTTTGTAGATGGCGGCCTCTGTTGTGGATGTTCCAAGATCGATGCCGATAATTGTCTTCATGGCAGATTCCTCCTATTGTATGTGAATGTTGCTGTACTTTCAGCAGTATTACATGACTGAGTCGCCGTCCTCTTCGGGCTGTCCGGAAGGGACGGAACACCGGTAGGCACTGATGCGCGCTTTCCGTTTGAGAGTTCCCCTGAAAATGTATCCGCAGTCATAGATTGCCGCCACATGATGATTGAGCGCCGGATCATCGGTAGGAACGCTGTCGATCACCTCATGGAGAGCATAGTTGACAGGAACGCCTGTCTGCTCGATGACCGAGATTCCGGAGGCCTGAAGCTGGGCGTCTATGATCTGCCGGAAAAGGGAGAACTGGCGGTTCCAGGATGGATCTGACCGGGAAGCGCGCTCAAAAATATGAAACTGGTCATGATATGTCTCAATGAGCTTGAAAAGAGTATCCTCACTGGATTTAAGTGAGGAGATCTCCGCGTTTTCTTCCCGTTCAGCGAGCTTTCCCATCTGATCAACCATGGCCTTCTGCTTTTTCTGGAAGTCTTCCATGGATTCGATCAGGTCTTCAAGGACCATGTTGTGTCTGCTGACGGAGGTTGCGAGTTTGGAAAGCTGGGCGGAAACGTGATCAGCCCCGGGGCTTGATTTCGATGTGCTTAAAACAGACTCGCGGACTGAGCCCCACTGACTGAGCATGTCCTCCTGTTGAGCGTGTATTTCCTTGATGAGCGTCAGGGCATCGGGAGAAAGGGCACAAAGAGATTCTTCAGAGCTTTCTCCTGATATCTGAGCATATACAGAGCCGGTCCGCTCAGTATGATGCATGACAGATGGATTCATCTGGTGTTCAAGACGGTCGAGATGGTGGATAATGGCCTCATAATGAGCTGCTTCTGTGAGGGTCTGCTGATCCTGACCGGACAGCAGGTTTTTCAATGCTCCTGAAAATTCGTTCAGGGTATTTTTAAACTTTTGTATGAATCCCATGGAAACCTCAATTCTTCGAGAAATGATTTTGCCTCTAAAGAGACAAATACTCAAATATCATTGTATCATACTTTTGACTTGAAGAACAGAAAAAATGTAGACATAATCAATTTTTTCAGGCAAAATCCGGCCCTGCACATCCCGGACAACGGGGAATCCCGTGACTGGAAAGATGGCCGTGGACAGGATCAGACCGGGAAATGTCCGTTGCCATAAGATTCCCTGACATTTGCATCTGCATGCACCCCGCCGCGACAGGCCTTTGACATGCTATAAACCAGAGTCTTTTGTCTTCGTATCTTTGAACCGCAGTTTGGCATCACAGCGCCGCTTTCTTTGATTATCCGGGCATTTTTGTGTTATAATACTTATTGTTTGATCTGTCCCTTGCTTTCACGCCTTCTCAATTTCAGCAGGTCATTGCGGACATTCCGGGTGCAGGTGAAAATCCCGGAAGGCGAGGGCCTGATGAGATGCGGTGACCAGCTGCCCGGCTGACTTCATCGACGGATTCAACTTCTTCGGAAGATCTGAACAGGGAAATTCCGCGGCCGGAGGAGTGGGATGGCGGGAACCAGGAGGGTTTTCGTCAGCCGGAATGGGAAGAGCGCACATCGGAAAAGAAAGGGGAAAAGCGGAATGCGGTTCTCCTTTGGAAGAAACAGGATCAATGAAGCGGCGGAGAAATGCCGCAGGATACGGACGCGGTCCTGGCGGATGTTCAGGAGGCGGACGAGCATGCTTCAGGGTATCTCCCCGGCGCCGTGAATATGGCGCAGCTCAGAATCCGAGCTGCCTGCATCCTCAGCGACAGGCCGCTGTATGTCCACTGCCAGCGCGGCACAAGGGCGGTGCGCATCCTGGAGAAGGCCGGATTTCGCCAGGCGGGAGGCATCGGCGGGATCACCATACCGGAGAAAACCGGAGAGGTGAGCGGTACGTACGGAGAAGACAAAGCGGCCAAAACTGGCATCCGTAGGGAACCGCCCCGTGTCTTCGCATGGTATGCAGATGGCTTCCGGCAGGAAGGCCTTCTCAAAGCGACCCGGGCTGCAGTGTTTTTTACGAGGCGGCAGTTTCGCGGATTGCGGATGAGCGGAAGGGTATGCTAGACTTCAGATGCACAAGGACAAGGAAGGAGCGAGACGGAGATGGAGACAATTTATCTGGCGGGAGGATGCTTCTGGGGCGTACAGAAATATTTTGACCAGTTTCCGGGCGTGGTCAGCACGCGGACGGGCTATGCCAACGGAAATACGGAGAATCCGACCTATGAGGATGTACGCTACCATCAGAGCGGACATGCGGAAACCGTCAGAATCGATTATGACCCGGAACAGATCAGCCTCGGGGAGCTGCTGGAACGGTACTTCCTGGTGATCGATCCCCTGTCGGTCAACCGTCAGGGAGAGGATGAGGGGAGCCAGTACCGCACGGGAATCTACTGGGCGAATGAAAAGCAGCGCCCGGTGGTCGAAGAGGCGGTGACGCGCCTCGAGGAGAAGCTGGGGCGCAGATGCGCCATCGAGCGCTGTCCCCTTCGGCGCTTTGACGAAGCGGAGGCCTATCACCAGAAATACCTGGATGTTCATCCGGATGGATATTGCCATATTCCCTGGAAGATGATGAACCTTGTGAGCGCAGACAAAAGGAGAGGGTAGCTTGAAAACCCTGATCGAACTTTACGACGACAGCCCGGTGGAAAATGTCCTTTCCACCGAAATGTTCCGCCCGGAGGAAACCATTTTCATCTGTCCCAATGAAGTGGCGGACAACAAACAGCTGCGCGAGTCCCTGATCCGTTATTTTGAACACAGGAACGTGCAGGTCCGGCTGACGTTTGTGCCGGTGAGCATGCTGGACGCGACAAAGGTGGAAAAGACCCTGCGTACGGTCCTGGACAGCCACGAGGACTGTGCCATCGATATTTCCGGGGGGACGGACGCGGCACTGTATGCTGCGGGCGCGGTCAGCCGGGAAGTGCAGGTGTTCACCTACAGCCGCAAAAAGAACACGTTTTTCAGCATTGTCAATGCGCCCTACGCGGATCATGTGAAATGCGGAATACATCTGGATACCAGGTCATGTTTCCTCATGGCCGGGGGAAGCATGATGCCGGGCAGGGGAGATTCTGCGGAACTGGCAGGCCGTATCAGGCAGATCGGGCGGTTGTTTGAGATCTTCTGCGCCCATCGGCGCATCTGGAACCGGCAAATCAGTTACTATCAGAAAATCTCCCAGGGGGCGGATCCGGAGCGAAGGGCATACGGACGCCGGACGACCAGGGCGGACCACGGACAGGTCACCGCGGACGACTTTCTGCTGACGGACCTGAAGGCGTCAGGGTTCATCAGGGATGTGGAGACCAGCAGGGACAGGGTCAGCTTCGTCTTTGCCGATGACACCGTCCGCTTCTGGCTCCGGGACGTGGGCGCCGTGCTGGAACTGCAGGTCTATCGGGCCTGCATGGAAGCCGGATGCTTTGATGATGTGACCATCAGTGCTGTGGTCAACTGGCAGGGCGGCTCCATCCGGGCGGACTCCGTGGTCAATGAGATCGATGTGGTGGCGGTGCGGCAGACCACTCCGCTGTTTATCAGCTGCAAGACCTGCGAGATCCGGACGGAGGCCCTTAATGAACTGGCCATCCTGAGGGACCGCTTCGGGGGCAAGAATTCCAGGGCCATGATCGTCACCTCCGCACCGGCCACCAAGGGAAGACTGGCCATGCGCAACCGTGCGGCGGAACTTGGCATCGAGGTGGTGGAATGGGAGGACCTTCCCCTTGAGCGGCTTGTGAACCGGCTGAAAAAGGAATCCGGGTTTCCCGGAAGAAGAGGAATATAGGATGGGACTTTTTGACAGAAAAACCTGCAGCCTGTGCGGCGGGCAGATTGCTCCGCTGTTAAATCGCAGGCTTGCGGACGGAAACATGTGTCCTCAGTGTGCGCAGAAGGTGTCTCCGCTGCTGGAAGACTGCGCAGGCAGAACGGTGCAGAATATCCGGGAGCACCTGATTTACCGTCAGGACAATGAGCAGGTGGCAAGGCAGGTCAATCCTGATGTGATTCTGGGCGACCAGATCAAAGTCTGCATTGATACTGCCCGGGGACTTTTCTTTGTGACCGGCAGGCAGGACTGGGTGCAGGACAATCCGGACATGATTCCGCTGAGCGCGGTCAGGGGCTGCAGTTGTGATGTGCAGGAAAAACGGACAGAACAGTATACCCGGGACAGGGCGGGGAACCGGGTGAGCTACCGTCCGCCCCGATATGATGTTCAGTATGTCTTCGTCATGACCATTGAGGTGGAGAATCCCTGGTTTTCCAGAATTCGCTTTGAGCTCTCCGGCGGGCAGCCGGCGGAGCGGGGCAGTGAGCTGTACCGGCATCTGGAGCAGGAAGCGCAGATAATCTGTCATCATCTGACACGGGACAGGGAAACGGCAAGTCCCGGAAGCCGCAGGCACGGGGCTTCGCTTCCGCCCCATATGGCCGCGGCCGCCGCAGCGGTGACGGCGCAGCGGGAGGAAGAGACCTGGGTTTGCGCGTGCGGCAGCACCAATACCAGCAAATTCTGTCCGGAGTGCGGCAAGCCCCGTCCCAGGAAGGTGGTTTACCGCTGCGGCAGGTGCGGATATGTGCCGGAGGATCCGGAAAACCCACCCAGATTCTGCCCTGATTGCGGGGACAGGTTCACGCGGGAGGATGCCCTCAACTGAGCCGGGCTTCTGCAGCGCGGTGTTGAGGCAAGGAGGTGAAAGACCGTGACAAAACAGGAGATGCTCCGGATTGCCATGAGACAGTCGGCGGAGGATATGGGGTGCGGGCCGGAGGATTTTCAGATGTCCGGGAATGTGCTGGTGCCGTTTCATCTGGGAAAGAATGCCCGCAGGTACAGAAGCAGATTGACAAGCTGCTCACTGGTTTCCTATGGGAACAATGTTGTGGCGGCAGCGACTGAGGGAGTCCGTCAGGTGGTGGAACAGTATATCCGTCGCTTTGAGTTTTACCACTGCTTCGAGCCTCCGAACCTCCACTGGCTCAATGAACGGCTGGTGAGGCTGGGACACAAAATTCTCTGTATGGAGGAGTATTATCTTCCGGACATCGACAGGATCCCGGAGCTTTCCTGCACGTATGACACGCGTCTGCTTGGACAGGCTGATTTTGCAAACCTGTACCGCCCGGAATGGAGCAATGCGCTGTGCGCCATCCGAAGGGAACTGGATGTTCTGGGGGTGGGTGCTTTCGACGGGAAAAAGCTTGTTGGTCTGGCCGCCTGCTCTGCAGACTGTGATCAGATGTGGCAGATCGGGGTGGACGTGCTGCCGGAATACCGGCTGCAGGGAATCGCATCGGCTCTGACCAGCGCCCTGACCCGGGAAATCCTCAACCGGGAGAAGATCCCGTTTTACTGCTCAGCCTGGTCGAATCTCCGTTCGGTCCGAAATGCGGTCAAAAGCGGGTTTATTCCCGCATGGGTCGAGATGAGCGCCATGCCCATCGAGGAAGTGGACAGAATCAACCGGGAACAGGGAAATCCAAGGCTGAACACGGTGAAGATGCCCGGCGGACAGGATAACGCGGACCGCAGGGAAAGCGAGATGGACGGACTCCCTGAATGATGCGGGAAGGACTCCGTTTTTGCGTGAGGCTTTCTGCCCGGATGACAGGAGACGGCCAGACAATACATGAAACCGGTGGATCCCCAGGCGGGATTCACCGGTTTCATGTATGAACGCATGCGCAGAATCAAAGGTGGTTCAGGCGTCGCTGCGCCCGGACGCCGTCCTTTTCGGGTCCGTGGTGATCAGGAGAATGCAGGTTGACACCAGGACCAGGGCAAGGAGGATCCGCAGGGGAGGCAGACCGCTGCTGCTGCCGGTCAGCAGGGTGGTCAGCAGCACGCCGAAGATGGGCTGGAGGACCATGAAGGCCGCAATTCTGGATACCGGGTTGTTGCGGAGCAGCACCGCCCAGAGGGAATAGGCCGTGGCGGAGAGAACGGCAAGGTACACAAGAACGGGGATGGCCAGGAAGCTCTGGGCATGGAGGCGGCCTCCTGCGGCGATCCCGCATAAGGTCATGACGAAACCGCCAAAGGCAAACTGCCAGCCGCACAGGGTCATGGGGTCATCCTCCTGTCCGAAATGCTTAATCAGGCTGGCAGAGAGGGCATTGGCCAGCATGGAGAGCACCAGTGCGCCTTCGCCGGCAAGACTGAGTCCACCGGAGACCGTTCCCCGGAGCTGGACGGCCATGACGCCGCAGATGCCGAGAAAACCGCCCAGGACCTTCCGGGAGGTCATCTTTTCCGTGCGGAACAGGTAGCAGGCCACCAGAATGGAAATGAAGGAATTCAGACCCTGGATGATGGAGGATTTGACGGGCTCCGTGTGGGCCAGACCGACGTAGAACAGGATATACTGGAGGATAGTCTGGGTCAGGGCAAGGATGCCCACACGCCGCGCTCCGCCTGCCCGGGGCAGTGCCGGTCGGCGGAGCATCAGGCTGCGGATGATGATGGTCAGGATTCCGGCGAGCATAAAACGCAGTCCTGCGAAGAGAATCTGGGCGGCGGTGTCATCGCTGCCCACGGCAAAGCTGCGGTAGCCCAGGTTGATGAACGGGATCGCGCTGCCCCACAGCAGGTTGCACAGGGAGGCCAACAGGGCAATCCCCAGGGGGGAGTGAAGGAAGGTATGCTTTTTCGGCTGCATGAAATTCACCGCTTTCTCCTGTATCGGGCTCCTTGTTCAGGGCCCTGAAGGTCATTGTACACCCGGACCCGGAACTGTCAAGCGAGGGATCGGACGGGGGAAAAGGAACGAATGGAGTGGACGAATGGAACCGTATCTGCCCGCAGCCGTACCGGCACATGAAAACAAGGGGGATACGGACGGACGGGACCGGCTGGATACGGGCAGCGAAAATCGCCGGCGGGCCTCCGTGTGACAACGTGCCGGGTCCGGCTGCCCCGGTTCGGTCGGAAGCACATGTCAACAGCGACGCCGGGAAGCGGGCTGCAGGGGGGCGGCGAGAATTCAGAAAGCGTCAGGAAAACCGGGCGGCAGAACCCCTGACAGTCATACGGGGAGGATGCCCTGTTTCCGGTCACGGACGGAACCC